>JAAYIR010000128.1 GCA_012523355.1 candidate division WS1 bacterium | reverse complement strand
CTGCCCCGCAGCCGCTAAGGGGGTGTGAGGTCTTCCATGGGGTGGACCTCGCCGCAGAGGAGGAGGCCGATGAACCGCCGCGGAACCCTCTTCCCATGATCCTTAACCTTGACGGACTTTGGTACTTTGCTGTTGACCAGGACCCCGAATATCATCTTAGGGAGGACTACTCCGGCGACACGAGTCTTCACCACTGGGAGCAGTTCCCGGTACCGGGTTGCTGGAACCGCTACGCGGAGCGCTACGACCTCTTCGAGGGCGTAGCCTGGTTCGTCCGCGCGTTCGAGCTGGAGGAACTGCCCCCCCACCCGGTCGCCCGCCTGGAATTCGAGGGCGTGAACTACCGCGCCCAGGTCTTCCTCAACGGCCACCGTGTCGGCGAGCACGAAGGCGGCTACACGGCCTTCTCGTTGGATGTCTCCTCCGCCCTCCATCCTGGGAATAACCGCTTGGCCGTGCGCGTGGACAACCGCCACTTGCGCCTGCGCCTCCCCGCAGTCCTGGGCTGGTACAATTACGGTGGAATTCATCGCGGTGTCCGCCTTCGGATCACTCCCCACGCCCAGCTCACCGCTATCACCCTGCGTCTGACCCCTACCGAGGATGGAGCTGCTGGTGAACTGTTGGTCTCCGCCGTGGTCTCTGGTCCGGTAACCGGCTCCCGTGACCTGCGTCTCTTTGCCCGCCTGCTTGACCCCTCGGGCGCTTGTGTCTGGAGCGGTGCAGAGGCGGGTTACTCCTTGCCCCTCCTCCCTGGCTCAGAGACAGAGCTGGCCTCGGAGGCGGTCCTCCTCACGCTGGATAGCGCCACGCCCTGGAGCCCCGACAATCCCGTTCTTTACACTTGCGAGGTAGAACTCCGGGAGGGCGAGAAGCTCCTCGACTCCCGCGTGGTGACTTGCGGTATCCGCTCCCTCGGCGCCGAGGGACAGGAGATACTGCTCAACGGCGCGCCGCTCTACCTGCGCGGTATCTGCTACCTTTACGACCACCCCGAGACCGGCGTGACCTGCGACCCGGAAGTGGTGGCCCGCGATCTGGACGACCTGCAGGCGCTGGGCGTCAACTGCCTGCGCAGCCATTTTCCCCTGCCGGAGAGCTTTCTCGACGAGTGTGATCGCCGCGGCCTGCTGCTCTGGCTGGAGGTCCCCATCTACTGCCTGGCCCCGCCCTCTGCTAGCTGCGGCAGCGCTTTTGCCGAGGAGAGCTTACAGGCGCTTGCCCGCCAGATGCTGCGCGAGATGGTCACCCAGGCGATTAACCACCCCAGTGTCATCTTCTGGGGTGTAGGCAACGAATGCAACACCGATCACCCGGAAGCCGTGGCTTTCTTCCGCGGCTGTGTGGAGGAAGTACGCGCGCTTGACCCCACCCGCTTGATCGGCTATGCCGCCTTATATGGCGGCGTGGGCTGTACGGCAGAGATGGTAGACGTGATCGGCATCAATGAATACTGGGGCTGGTATGATCGCCTCAGGTTCAGCGGTGAAGACCAACCCCCGCCCCGCCTGCCGCTGGAGCTGCCGGAGCTGAAGGCTTGCCTGGAGGAGCAGTCCGCACTGGGCAAGCCCTTGCTGATCACCGAGTTCGGCGCCGATGCCGAGCCTGGCTTCCACAGCCCCCATACCGAGCTTTGGTCAGAGGAGTATCAGGCCGTATTCCTCGCGAGGCAGCTCGAGATCCTGGCTCGATACCCGGCCGTGCGGGGGACCTTCCCCTTTTCCTATGCCGATTACCGCGACCCCTCGAAACCCCTCACCAGGTACTGGCACGGCCTCAACCTCAAGGGGGTAGTGGACTATTCTCGCCGCCGCAAGTTAGCCTGGGAAACCCTCCGGG
>JAAYIR010000127.1 GCA_012523355.1 candidate division WS1 bacterium | reverse complement strand
TACGAGCGAGGCAGCGACGGACGCTACCGCAACGGCTACCGACCCGGCCACCTGGACAGCGCCGAGGGCCGCATCGATCTGCAGGTGCCGCAGGTGCGGGGAGTGCCCGGATATCACTCGAAGCTGCTGGAGTTTCTGGGCGACAACAGTGAGGTGCTCGAGCAACTGGTGACGGAGATGTATGCCCGCGGGCTGTCCACCCGCGACGTTGAGGAGGCGCTCACCGACGCCACCGGGGAGTGCATCCTGGGCCGCAGCGCGGTGAGCGAGCTGACTGATCGGCTGTGGGAGGAGTATGAGGCCTTCTCCGCTCGCGACCTCTCCGGCTTCGAGGTGACGTACCTGTTCGTGGATGCGATCTACGAGTCGCTGCGCCTGCAGGGAGGGCCGAAGGAGGCGCTGCTGTGTGCGTGGGGCATCTGCGAGGACGGCAGGAAGGTGCTGCTGCACCTGACGCTGGGCAACAAAGAGAGCCACGCGGACTGGCTGGACTTTCTGCGCGGGATGGTGGCGCGCGGCCTGAGGCCGCCGCTGACGATGGCCAGCGACGGTGCCCCCGGGCTTCTGCGAGCGCTGACGGAGGTCTTCCCCAACAGCCTGCGGCTTCGCTGCTGGGTGCACAAGATGCGCAACGTGCTTGACAAGCTGCCCAACTCAGCGCGGGAGGAGGTGAAGGCGTGGCTGCACTCGGTCAGAGACGCCCCCACGCCTGAGGCGGGACGGGAGGCTGCGGCGGAGACGATCGCGGCTTCGAGGGGCCGTACCCGGCGGCGATGAAGAGCTTCGCCGATGACCTGGAGGCGTCCCTGGCGCAGTTGCGGCTGCCGGTAGCGCATCGCAAGTACGCACGGACCACGAACCTGATTGAGCGCAGCTTCGTGGAGGAGCGGCGGCGCACGAAGGTGATCCCGCGCTTCTTCACCGAACGGAGTTGCCTGAAGCTGGCTTTCGGAGCACTGGAACGGGCAGCACGACGCTGGCAGCGGGTGACCATCACGGAGCTGGAGCAGCGCCAGTTGGAGATCCTGCGTAAGGAGCTTGAACCAAACCCGCCACCGCACAACCGCCCCACCAATACACTCGCCGCCTGAGCCGCTCAATGCCAGAGAACTTTTACAGCAGATTCAGGACCTGACCTGCCTTCATTCGTGATGTCTCCATTGATGAGCCTGCCATTATGGTCCTCTCTCAGGCAAGCAGGGGCACTCCGAGGGTGGCGAATTCTCTTCTCTTCCAGGCACGCGACTATGCGCTTGTTGAGGGCACAGGAACAGTCACAGAGGGAATGGCTCGGGCCTGTTTGCAGAGCATGGGCATTGACTGTCTGGGTCTGAACGCAGCTGATCGACATTACTTACAGGTCATTCTCAGGGACTACTCAGGCGGTCCGGTCGGCGTGAATGCGGTGGCCTCTTCCCTGGGGGAGCGGGCGAACAATCTCGAGGAGAATGTCGAGCCCTACCTCCTGCGTGCAGGCCTTCTTGTCCGCGATCGGCAGGGCAGGGTGGCAACAGAGCGGGCTGAAACCCATCTGATTGACCTCGGTCTGCTCTGAGATCTCACCTCACTCCTGGTCATAATAGATGTCCCGACCAAGACCCGCCCGAGGTGAAGCCATGTCCGCAGAAGCCCATGCCTGTAGTACACACACCCTCAGAGAGATGATCCTGAAAGCCGCGGAGGGGATGCATCTGGATATCCCCATGGAGGGGCAGGTGGAAGAGACATGTCTCACGTTAGCCCGCTCCTATCCGGAACTGAACAGTGGCGGTCATATCAAACAAGTGGTCATGGCAGCAGTGAGGAGAGCCATGATGGGGAAGACCGCAGACAAGCTCCCCCTGGCCGTTCTCGAAGAAGCAGCTCCGAAGATTATCAGCCAACTGGATCTGAAATCCAAGCGAAGAATGGGCTTCTCCACCTGATCCTCTGCCTGTGCAGGGTGGTGGGGTTTTCAATGGGGCTAATCCGCGGGGCATGTCTCGGGGGCTTTCTTCTGCTTCTGTGGCTAGTTGGATATCCGCGCGAGAAGCTGATGGTAGTGGTGAATCGAATGAAGAATGAGGGCTTGAATGAAGATCAGAAATGAATCAAATGTGGAACCAGATTCAGAGTGAATCTGGTTCCAGACCCAGATCCAGATCTCGGTCCAATAGGTTGCCTCAGACGGTACCAAAGTTTTCCAGTGGGTCCCATATCGGAGCTCTCAAAACGGTACCCTCCTTTCTCTGTACACCCCCGATTCTCCGGGTCTTTCCTGGTTCATGTACCTGCAAACCCAAAGCGAACAGGACAGGAGAGATGACCATGAGCAGGACCGACTGGGATAGCGCTCATGCGGACCTCGATGGCCTGACCGATGAGGGGAAGAGAACGGGCCAAGAGCTCACGGGAAGAGATGCGCCAAGCCTTCAGGAGGTACTTCGAGCTGCATGGGGACAACAGGAAGAGTGGTCAGGTCCTGAATCTGCTGTAAAAGTTCTCTGGCATTGAGCGGCTCAGGCGGCGAGTGTATTGGTGGGGCGGTGGTCCGGTGGCGGGTGTGGTTCAAGCTCCTTACGCAGCATCTCCAACTGGCGCTGCTCCAGCTCCGTGATGGTCACCCGCTGCCAGCGTCGTGCTGCCCGTTCCAGTGC
>JAAYIR010000126.1 GCA_012523355.1 candidate division WS1 bacterium | reverse complement strand
CTCTAGCCCCTGACCTCTCTTCGGGACCTGCCGGCTGTCTCACTACCGGTCCTGAGAGATATTGAGCGGTTCTCGCCGCAGGTACATCTGGCCCCCATGTAGAACATACGTGTGCTGCTCCACCTGCGAGCACATCTCCACGCGACCAGAGGTGATGCGTAATGGCGCGTTCGGACCAGTACTTCGCCCACAGCGACAATGTCGCCCAGAGCGGCAAAGAGCCCTTGGCTACGCACTTGTCCCGAGTCTCGAAGCTGGCCGCAGAGTACGCCGCGGCCGCGGGCGGGCAAGAGCTGGCCCGGGTTACCGGTCTCCTGCATGATCTGGGTAAGTACGGGGATCTCTTCCAGCAGCGCTTACGCCAGGAGGTGCGGCGCGTTGACCATTCCACCCCCGGAGCGCTAGCGGCGCTGCGCTATAAGGCCGCAGGGATTGCCCCGGCGTTGGCCATCCAGGGGCACCACGGTGGCTTGCGGGTCGCCTCTCCGGAGGCCCTGCGCAGTCTGATGGAGTCCGGCCAGGCAGAGGTCAGTGCGGAGGGACGCCGCCTCTCGGAGCCAGATCTAGGCCTCTTGCTGACGCGCCTGCGCCATGACGGGTTGGAGCTCCCCGCTACCGATAATCTCTCCGCCCCTGACCCCTCACCGCTGACCGCCCCCAGCGTGGCTGCCATGTTAGATGTGAGGATGCTGTTCTCGGCTCTCGTGGACGCTGATTTCGTCGCCACGGAGGCCCATTTCACTGGCCACCAAAGACCTGCAGGGCCTCCGCTGAAACCCGAGCAAGCGCTCTCCTCCTTGCGTGCCCATCTCGAAACACTCCCGACTGGCTCCCCCGCCTCGCCAGGTGTCTTGTCCTTGCGCGCGGATCTGCTGGAGGCGTGCCTGAACGCAGCCGACCGCTCGCCTGGGCTGTTCACGCTGACTGCTCCGACGGGAGCGGGCAAGACGCTAAGCATGTTGGCCTTCGCCCTCCTGCATGCCGTTAAGCATGATCTGCGACGGATCGTCGTGGTGATCCCTTATCTGAGCATCATTGAGCAGACCGTCAGGGTCTACCGAGAGGCGCTGGCCTCCTGGTGCGGTGCGGACTCTCAGTTGTACGTTCTGGAAGATCACAGTCTGGCGGGGACACAGGCCAAACCAGACCAGCAGGCTGGGGATGACGACCCGGAGGACGAGGCCCAGAAGCTACGAGACATGTTGAGTGAAAACTGGGACGCGCCTCTAGTCGTGACGACCAGCGTGCAGTTCCTCGAATCCCTCTTTGCCCACCGTCCGGCGCCTTGTCGCAAGCTCCATCGCTTGGCTCAAAGCGTGATTCTATTCGACGAGGTACAGACCATACCTGAGAACCTCGTCGTACCGACCCTGGCGGCTCTGGGCAGACTGGCGGAACGCTATGGCTCCAGCGTGGTCTTCTCTACCGCCACCCAGCCCGCCTTTCGCCGTCTGGACCAGCAGGTCCGCCGCTTCTCTTCCTGCGGCTGGGAACCGACAGAGATTGCCCCCGAGGGCCTGCAACTCTTTGAACGGGCCCGACGCATAACCGTGCGCTGGCCACAGAAGGACACCTCGCCCCTCCCCTGGGAGCAGCTAGCTCAAGAGCTGGCGGCCTGTCCGCAGGTACTGTGCGTGGTGAACCTGAAGCGCCACGCCGCCAAGCTACTAGACCGCCTGACGGCCGTAGAGACCGCGGGCCTGTTCCATCTCTCCACCAGCATGTGTCCGGCGCATCGGCAGAACGTGTTGGCTAGAGTGGCCAATCGCCCGGAGGGCGAGCCTTGCCGCTTGATCTCCACTCAGTGTGTCGAGGCCGGGGTGGATGTTGACTTCCCGGTGGTGTACCGCGCCTGGGGCCCGCTGGAGGCCCTCGCCCAGGCCGCCGGCCGCTGCAACCGCAATGGAAACGCCGAGCGCGGCGAGGTGCGGGTGTTCTTCCCGGAGTCCGAACCCG
>JAAYIR010000125.1 GCA_012523355.1 candidate division WS1 bacterium | reverse complement strand
TGTCACTGGTCTCACGCTCCCCTTCATCAGCTATGGCGGCACCAGCCTGATCGCCTGCCTGATCACTGCGGGGATCGTGCTGGCCGTGGCCTCAGGGCCGCGGACCACGGTGAGAGGATAAACGGTGCGCCTGCTCCTCGCCGGTGGCGGCACTGCTGGGCACATCTCTCCGGGTTTGGCCGTGGCCGAAAGACTGCTTCAGCAGGACCCCGCGCCCGAGGTTCACTTCGTCTGCAGCGAGCGGGCCCTCGACGCCCGCATGCTCTCCTCAGCCGGACTTCCCTATCACCCCCTCCCCTGCGGCCCCTTCCCCTATGGCGTGAGTCCTGCCGCGGCCCGCGCCGGCCTGCGCCTGCTAAGTTCGGTTCGGGCCGCGCGCCGCCTGCTGATGCGCTTACGGCCTGAGGCTGTACTGGGTGTTGGCGGGTTCGTCTCGGTACCGGTGGTTATCGCTGCTCGCCTCGCCCACCTGCCGGTAGCCATACACGTACTCGATGCTCAGCCCGACCGCGCCAACCGGCTGGCCTCCCGCTGGTCCGAATGGATCACTCTGGCTTTCGCCGAGGCCGCCCGCCATTTCCCGTCTGCCCACGTCGAGGTCACCGGCTGCCCCGTCCGCCGCCGCATCCTGGAGACGGTGCGTCCCGCCGCCCTTGAGGCCCTGGGCCTGGACCCTGCCAAGCTTACCTTGTTGGTTATGGGCGGCAGCCAGGGCGCCCGCCGCCTCAATCAGGCTCTGGTGGGCGTTCTGCCACAGGTCCTCGGGACGCTCGACGCGCAGGTCCTGCACCTCACTGGCGAGCGCGACTATGAGCAGGTGCTTGCCGACAGTGGCCCCGCCGCCGCCTTGCACGGCGGCTACCAGGCCTTCCCCTTCGCCGAGGACATGGGCTCGGTCCTCGCCGCCGCCGACCTGGTGATCAGCCGAGCCGGCTCCTCCAGCCTCGCGGAAACCGCAGCCCGCGGCTGCCCGCAGATTCTGGTTCCCTATCCACACGCTGGCGGCCATCAAATGGCTAATGCCCAGGCCCTCGCCCGCGCCGGCGCCGCTGTGGTGCTCCCCGATGAGCAGTGCGAACCGGCCGCACTCCTCCACATGCTCACGCGTCTCCTCCGCAACGAGCCCGAGCGTCTGGCCATGAGCCGCGCTGCCTATCGCTGGGCCTCCCCACATGCCGCCAAACGTTTGGCGGAGGGACTCCGGGCCCTGGTACGCCACCAACCTCCGTCCTCTTGAGCAGACACGTCTACTCCCTCTGCCTCCAGTGACCCGCCTCCTCCCACCGGACCGCGCACACTGCGCCCCGTACCCTCCACCAGCCCTCTCGCTCACAGCCTGCCTTGGCTTGTCTCTCCGGGATCTGACTGAACCATCCTCGCGGCACACTGTCTACAAGTGCATTCTCGTAGCCACCCGCTGGACCCGCATTTCCAAGAATGGGTCAAGACCAGTTCAAGCCTGGAACAGATTTTCCAGATATTTGCGTAAACCGACTTGACAATGCACTGGGGATGCTGGTATGGTATGTTGCTCTTGCAGGAACAGAAACCTTAAGGGGGGTTGAGATCCGGTCCCGCGTCGCCAGAGATCCATACTGACGCGTGACCTTGCAGACGGAAAAATGTTTGGCGGCTTTCTGTCCATCATCTCTCTCTGTGGCGCAGTGGCGTGCACAATTCTAGCGCTGGTGGTGATGGTGGCTTTCGCCGGTCGGCAACGTCAGCGGCCCCGGGACTCGCATACTGATTCCCCTCCGGGCCCCGACGACACCGTCCAACGCATCGCTCGCATCCTCGCCGCCGAGCAGGGCGGGGTCATCACCGCCGACACCAAGCGCCGCCACTCGCCTCTCCTCGCACAGGAACTGCGCATCTCCCTCGAGATCGCCAATGGCTTGCAGCTCATCTGTGAGGCGTCGCCTGCGGTGGCTGCGTACGACAGTAACTTGGCCCTGCTCGCCAAACTACGCACGGTCATCGGCCCCACGGACTTCCATTTCCTCTGCGCCAGGTTAGCGACTGGACTGCGGGATCAGGATCCGCGTTATGCCGCCCTGGCCGCGGGCCTGCAGCGCGGCGACCTCTCCTGGAGTAAGTTTGTGGCCGAGCTGCGCGGCATGCCCATGGAGGCTTACCGACACTGATTCCCACCCGGGGTACGGGCCCTCCACCCGTCCCTTGACTCGCCCGGCAAGAGGGCCAGATTCCCCCCATCTGGCCCTCTTGCGCCTATCCCGGTTCCTCTCGGACGTCCCGCCCTCTCGGATCACTCACGGCGCGACGAATCCTCTGATCCATTGCGGTGGTGGCGGTGGTTCCTCTCCCAACCTCTCCCGCCACTTCTCGTCCGTCAGCCGATCCGCCATGGGGTGCTTGAACTCGTAGTAGCTGAGCGTCACGCCCTGCCCGAGCTGCAGCCGCCCCTGATCGTCACTGAAGGCCCCTACCAGCAGCCGCAGGTTGCCCGTCCCCTCCTCCAACACCTGAAGAGTATTGGCGTCGGTCAGCACATCGGCGATGATAGTCGTGCGCCGCTGATCCCTCTCCAGCCCCACTGTCACTCCGCCCAGCGCCGAATCGAACTCCCGGACGTACTTGTACTGCTCTTCGCTGAGCCTCTGGCCGCTCACCTCGGCACGGGAAATCTCCAGCAGTTGCTCGAACATCGCCTCCGCGTTCTGCAGCCGCACTCCCGCCTCCTCGGGCAGCATGTCCAGGGCTTGCAGACCCGCTTGCATGCAGCGGGTCAGCGCCAGCAGCCGTGCGTAGAACTCCGGCAGCGGTTCCACAAAGCCTCGCGAGTCGGGTTCGGGGGGCTCTGGTTCCACCCCGGGAGGAGCGGCCATGGTCGGCATCGCGTAAGGCTGCTTGGCGTAGAGGATGGTGTCGTGTCTCAACTGCGCCCAGGAAGCCAGGGCCACATGGAGCTGGCGATCGCCCCAGGCCTGGGTCCGCATGAACGTCGGATAGCCCGCCGGCAGCGGCTCCAGCAGGCTTCGCAAGGCGTGGAACCAGCCCCAGTACAGGTTCTTGCTCCACTGCTCCGCAGGCAGCCCTCCAAACTCCGACTGCAGCTCCGCCAGGTTCCCGTCATACTGCTCGTACGCTGTATCTCCCTCCTGCTCGAGTATCTCCAGCGCCCGCGCGCTACCCAGCGCCGCCATCACGTCCAGCCCCCGGCTGAAGCACCGCGCAGGTCCCGCCTGCGTCTGCTCCATGGTGAACGGCTTCCCCTGTCCGGTGAAGGCTCCTACCGCGGGGAGGATGAGCCGCTGCATCATGAACCCATCGGGTGTCAGCCGCTGCCCCATCAGCCGCAGGCCCTGCGTGAGACCCAGCGCCTCGGATAACTGCTCGCGCGTGAAGGGCGGCTGCGCCTGGATCTGCCCTGCCCCCGTGCCGCTGTAGATCCGCGGCCTCGGCAGAGCCGCCAGCCGTTCGCGCAGCGCCTCGAGCGTCGCCGGTTCGGCCAGTTTGCTCCAGGCAAAGGCCGTCCCTGCTACCTGTGCTATCTCTTGTGCGTACTGCGTAGGCGTCAGATCGTCCGCGAACCCTGCGAAAAACGCGCTTACCGCGTAGATGCGCCCCCACAGGTCGGCCAGGTCAGTGCTGTATAGGTGCGTCGCGATCAGCGCCGCCCCCAGGGTCTGAATCCGCGCGTCCTCCGCCGAAACAAGTGCGCGGGGGTCCAGGTCCTGGCCCTTGAGCAGAAACGCCAGCCGTCCGTACCACATCATGGCCTTGAAGTACTTCTTCAGCGTCTCGCTCTGGGTGTAGTGCCCGCGGGGCAGGTACTGCGAGTAGTCCTCCTGGTAGTGGAAGAGGGGGCTCCGGGAGAACCCCGCGTGCGCCTCGATGAGCTGCCGCTCCTGCTGCGCCACATCGGCCAGGTTCTTCGGCAAGGTCGGCAGCGTCCCCGTCAGTTCGCCCACCGCCACCCCGAAGTACGCCGCATTACGCCCCGCGGCTTCCTTCAGCTCCCCCTCGCCCCCGTTGTACCTGGCCAACGCCTCCTGCAGCAGCGCCTGGCTGAGCCTCACCAGATCCGGATAGAGCTTCTGCTCCTCGATCTCTCGTAGCGTGGCGTCGAACTGCAGGTGGTAGACGTGCAGAACGGCGTCGGAGGTGATCCACACTGGCCGGTTGCTCTCTCGCAGTTCGCGGTAAGCAGACCTCACGTCATCGCCGAAGCTACCCTCCGCCACCACGAACCCATTCTCCCGCAAGAGCGCTACCTGTGCCTCCGAAAGCTGCTCCGCGAGTTGGCGGTTGCTCACGCGATCCAGATCCAGAGGCAGGTCGTAGCTGGGGGTCTCCGGGGTAACACCGGACTCGATGGGCTGGTAGTACTGAGAAAACCCGCTGGGCAGCGCTGCCGGGGTCCTAAGCGTCACCTGTCCGACATCGGCCTCGGCGTGGTTGGCCTCGCGACAGCCCGCCGCCAGGGCACAGAGCAGCATGGCGCCCAGCAACAAGCATGAAGACCGACTGGGGGTACAGCGGCAATCAGCAGACCTGAACATCCCTCTCGCCTCCCTGAGCGATTCAGTCTGTGGAACTCCTGCTTGCTCAGACCTGCCCTCCGCCCCCGGTGTTCCCTGCTCCCCGTGGCGGCAACCGCTCGTCAGTCTGTTGTTCCCACATGCAGGGAGGGCCGCCGGGTCTTGGTGCACAGCCGCCCGGCCTCGCGCACACAGCCGCGAGGCTCACTCTTCCAGGCGCCTCTCCCCTACCTGCCCAGGCTCTTGAGATGGTCCACACAGCGCCGTACTGACTCCAGCGCCGGGTAGGGATACTCTTCCTGCTCGACGATGTACCAGCTCGTTGCCCCCTGCCCCTCGATCGTGTCCAGGAGGACCGGCCAGTCCAGCTCGTCCTCGCCGATCACCACACCCTCCTCGGTCACGTTCGCGGCGTAAGCCTTCAGGTGTACGGTCCCCGCCCGTCCGGGGTATCGCTGCAGCCATTCCAGGGGATCGCTGTTCCCATGCGCGCAGTTGCCGGTGTCAAGCTGCATGATCACCTCGGGCCGCGTGCCATCGAAGAACACCTGCCAGGGGATTTCTCCCTCCAGCGGCTCAAACTCCGACCAGTGGTTGTGGTAGCCGGTGTGCATGCCATAGTGGCCGAGCCTCTCCGCGATCTCGTTGAACACCTCCGCGGCCCGTCTCCAGCCCTCAAGCGTTTCCTTGTATTCCGCGGGCATGCCGGGCACAATGAGCCACTTGTTGCCCAGTTCCGCGTTGAACTCCACAGTTCGCTCCAGCTCCTCGCCCAGTAATGTCTCCAGCCCCAGATGTGCACCCGCCACCCGCAAACCCGTCCCCTCGAGGATATTCCGCAGGTCGCGAGCCGACAGGTCGTAGAACCCTGCGAATTCAACGCCTTCATAACCCATCTCCGCCACATTGGCCAGGACCCCGGCGGGGTCCCGCGGCGCGAGGTCGTGCAGAGAATAGAGTTGCAGAGCTATCGGGATACGTGCCATCTATCAGGCCTCCTTGTTGCGGGGACACCGTCTGCCTCTCACTTGGTCCTCCCCTGGCTTCCCCTATCCACTCTTTGCCGGCTCTTTCGCCAGCTCCGCCGGTTTGCCACCGGTCAGGGCCTTGACCTCCGCCTCCAACCCGGCAATCTCCTCTTCCGTGGTCAGCACCGAGAACTCCAGCTCATACGTCCGGGACTCCCCCGGCCCCAGTACAATCATTCTGTCTGCCGCTCGCTCGCCCGGCCGACCGTCGCCCCAGTTAGTCCCCGGCTCGATGCCGGTCGTGTAGTTCCCCATCACCGTGTTCTTCCACTGTACCAGCC
>JAAYIR010000124.1 GCA_012523355.1 candidate division WS1 bacterium | reverse complement strand
TACCGCTATCAGGATCGGCCCGATCATCAGCTCCGGCGACTCACTGAGAATTCCCAGGGGGACGGCCACAAGGATCGGCAGCATCGCCACCCCCACCAGCACCAGCATCACCAGCCCCACCAGAATCAATAGCCCCCATAGTCGCCAGACGAACACCGCTCCGGCCTGCCAGGCCGCCCCGAAGCCCAGCGCCTGGTTTTGTGATTCCAGCGCTTCCACCGAGAGTATCAGCCCCGCCTTGGCGGCCAGCGAGATGTAGGTAACCGCCAGCGCAAGCAACAGCAGCAGCACCGCGCCCGCGATCAGCGCGGGCAAGAAGGCCGAGGCTTCGCCCCTCAGGTCCTCCAGCTTCTCCAGTATCTCCCCCGCATCGGGCATCGTTTGTACCCGCATACGCAGGCGCTCCACCTGGGTCACCAGGCCGCTCCCCGCGCCGCCCGGGTCTAGCAGCCGCGTCTCTTCGTGCTTATCCCGATCCAAAGTCCCATACGGGAAGTTAAAGTTCCCTCCCGAAGGCCCACTCACGCCCCCCTCGGTAAACATCGCCAGAATCCCCAGCCACCACAGAAAACGGTGCTGCCGCAGCAGCTGAAAGGCGCGACTGAGTATCGCTGAGTAGTCCATGCAGCTAATGTAGATTTCTTACTGACAATAGTCAAGAGGCGACTGGCTGGCAGCGCCAGGCGCGGCGACGAGAGGCAGGCAGTGGTGCGCCACGCTCCTGAGAAGGTATCTCCCCTGAGCACGCGGAATGGAGGTCTATCATGTCTGAGATCGAGCTCCTGGTCAGCCTCAAGATCCCCGATGTCACCGCCCTGACTGCGGCCAACAGCCTGCGCCGGCGGCTGGGTTACGCGCAGCGGCTGGTCCACCTCCAGCGGGCGGACTACTACCGCCTGGAGGTGGAAGCCGAGTCGGCAAAGGCGGCGCAAGAGCTGGTCACGCAACTGGCCAGCCGCACCAACCACTTCGTCAACCCCAATAAGCACGTCTTCGCCGTGCGCGTTGCGGAGCCGCGGCTCGCCCCTCCCCGGCGTAAAGGTGGCCATGAGGTGGAGGTGCTCGTTACCGACATCGAGGGTGACCGCTCCACTGAACTGGAAGAGGCCTTGGCCGCAGACCGGCTGGCCGCCGGGAAGGTCCGCGCAGTGCACACGGGGGTGCTGTGGACCCTGACACTCAAGACCGAAACCCCGACAGAGGCCCTCGAGACCGCCCGTGAGATCACTATCACCCGCGCGCGCGACCGCGGTCTCCTGGCCAATCCCCACTTCCAGGCCGTCAGCATCAGCTAGGCCCGGTCGCGGGCGACTGCCTCCTCTACCAACGAGAGAGGGGCAGCTGTCCTCCCAGAGCCGGGCTTATCACGGTGTGCTGTCTCCCGCTTCTACTCGAGGGTCTGCGGCCTTCTCTTTCGCGCATGCCCTTCGTGTGAACTCCGTCGCACCCCGTCTCCTGTGGCCGACAGTCTTGATTTTCCCCATCGAATAGCATACACTACTAGACGACGCACCGGTGCTGGTGGTATTAGGTGGCCTGATCAAGGCAACATCGCAGCACGGCGGTCTCGCAGCTCTCTTGCAGCCTGGGCCCCTCGGGGAGTCGGTACACAAGCCGTCACGCCGAGCAGGGAGGCGTGTCACATGGCCGGTCCGGGGCACAGGGGAGTAGCTTTACCCTTCCGTCAGATGCGAGACGAAGAAGTGATTGCGCACGCCCAGGCAGGCAGCGCCGGGGCCACCGAGCACTTGCTGACCAAGTATCGGGGCCTGGTGGAGGGGAAGGCGCGCAGCTACTACCTGGCGGGGGCCGACCACGAGGATGTGGTTCAAGAAGGCATGATTGGCCTGTATAAGGCCATTCGGGACTTTTCCGAGTTGGGACTCTCCGCTTTTCGCTCCTTTGCCGAGCTGTGCGTGACCCGGCAGATTATCAGCGCGGTCAAGACCGCAACTCGCCACAAGCACCAGGTCTTCAATCAATGCCTCTCACTGGATGCGCCGTTGGGTGAGGAGGGCAGCGATTGGCGTGAGGCTCTGGTGGACCCGCTGGCGCCAGACCCGGCGGAGGTGGTGGCGGCACGGGCCTTCTGCGCGGAGGTGGTGGGCAACGTCCACCAGGTCCTGTCAGATTTCGAGGCCCAGGCGCTGGCCGGCTACTTGCAGGGAGAGTCGTATCACCACATCGCCCAGGGCCTGAACTCCAAGGTCAAGCAGATTGATAACGCTCTCCAACGGGCGAAGCGCAAGCTGACTGAGACCCTGGGGGAGTAGTGGGGGCGTCGCCAGCACGAGCCGACGTAGCTCAGTTGGCAGAGCAGGGCACTTGTAATGCCCAGGTCGCCCGTTCGAATCGGGCCGTCGGCTCCAGCACTTTCTCTCCCCCTGGACAGGCTGCACAGGGTAGTTGACTTCCCGTCGCCTTGCCGCTATAATAGTCCCTCGAGTGGGCGCCTCGGAAGCAGCCGGGCGCCCGCTTGAATCTCTGGGTGTCCGTCTGCCGAAGCAACCGGCAGCAGCCCAGGCTGTTGCGCCCCAGTGGTAGTGGTGGGGTGTCCGAGTGGTCAAAGGAAGCAGACTGTAAATCTGCCGGCAAAAGCCTACGGGGGTTCAAATCCTCCCCCCACCACCAGTTACACGGCAGCGCAACGGCAGCACCAGGGCAGCGCAGAGACAGCACAACGCCAGCATCGCAAACGACTCATAAGCTGTAGTTGAGCTGGCGGAAGAGCCCAGGTAGCTCAGTCGGTAGAGCGTGTCCTTGGTAAGGACAAGGTCACCGGTTCAATCCCGGTCCTGGGCTCCATGAACGACGGCCCAAGGGCCACGGGACGGCGGCTTCGGGAAGAGCCGGAACCGGCATGGACCTCAGAGCACGGCGCAGCGTAGGAGGAAGACAAGATGGGCAAAGCGCGATTTGAGCGTAGCAAGCCGCATGTAAATATCGGGACCATCGGGCACGTGGATCACGGCAAGACCACGCTGACCTCAGCCATCACCAGGTGT
>JAAYIR010000123.1 GCA_012523355.1 candidate division WS1 bacterium | reverse complement strand
CGGGGTGGATAAGCTAGAGCTAGGCAAGGGCCCGGCGGCGATCAAGGCGTATCTGGAGTCCATTGCGGGGATCGTGGAGCGTGGGGGGTACATCCCCTTCTGCGACCACCGCTGCCCCCCCAACGTGACGCCGGAGGACTACCTGTACTACCTGGATCTCAAGGAGGAGATGTTCGGCCAACCGAGGTGAGGTTTGTCTGGCGTGGCGTCGAGAGACGATCGCGGCCTCTGAACTGAGGGGGAGCTTCTCACTGTAGCTCAAACACCGCCAGCGTCTGCCGGCGGCCCCGAACCTCCACTTCCCCCATCAAGCGGAGGTCAAACTGTTTCTGGCAGCGCTCGCGCGTGGCCTGGCTAATCAAAATCGTGGTGCCGTGTTCTTTGTTCACCTCTTGCAGTCGAGCAGCCACATTCACGCTGTCGCCCACGGCCGTGTAGTCCATACGCGACTCTGAGCCGATGTTCCCCACGACGGCCCTGCCCGTATGAATCCCGAACCGGGTTCGGAAGACCGGGCGCCCCTCGGCCTCCCAGGCCGCATTGAGTTCTGCGACTCGCCGCTTGCAGCACAAGGCCGTTTGGCAGGCGCGGTCCGCCTGATCCGCCTGAGGCAAGGGGGCCCCCCACAAGATCATCATGCCGTCGCCCAGGTACTTGTCAACAGTACCTCCATGAGCGTGGATGATCTCGGTCAGTTCGGCGAGATACTGGCTCAGTTGCCCCAGTAGCTCCTGCGGGTCCATGGACTCGGCCAGGGGGCTGAAGCCCTCCACGTCGGTGAACATGATGGTCACTTCCCGCAGTTCACCGCCCACCCGGGCGTCCTGGCCCATCTGGATCAGTTGGCGTACCAGGCGCTCGGGAACGTAGCGGCGAAACGCCCGCAGGCCGGTACGCATGTGCGCCATGGCGTCAGCCATCTGACGCACCTCCCAGATGAAAGACCGCGGGAGTGGGCGGTCCTCTAAATCCAGTTGGGAGATGCGGTCGGCGTCCCGGGTCAGGGCACGGATGGGGTCGGCGATGGAACGCGATAGTCTGGTGGCCGCGGCCAGGGCCAGCAGCGCTACTCCCAAGGAAATGATCGCCGCCAGGCGATTGGTCTCCCGCACGCTCGCCAGGAAGTCCTCTTCTCGCGCGATCACGACGACCTGCCAAGCACTCTTCTGCTCCGAAGTGAGAGGCCGGATCTCCGCAAAGTACGTGCCCTGGGGTGTGGACACGCCGCTCTCACCGGAAGGGTCTCGGTGCGCGGCTTCATAGGCTAACTCCTCCTCGGGTTTCAGCAGGGAGGTCCGCGCTCTGGTGAGGGGTTGGGTGGGCGCTGTGTCGCGGGTGAGATGGGGATGAGCGACTATGCGGCCCTCTCGGTCGAGGAGGAACACCGTCCCCGCTCTTTCCCCCCAGAGGTTACGCAGGAAGTCAGAGAGGCCAACCAGTTCCACATCCAGACCCACTACGCCAGCCAGGTCACCAGCTCTCCCGAACACCGGATAGGAGATGGTGATCCCAGGCTGGCCGTCCGTGTAGAACAAGTATACCGCAGTCCGGAATAGACCCCTGGCGTCCTTGGCACCACGGTACCACGGACGTGTGCGAGGATCATAGTCGACCCCCTCTGTTCTCACTACGCGCGCCACCCGTCCCTGAAGGTCGCGGTATTTCCACATGGTGAAGGGGGAGGCAGGGGCTCGTTCGACGATCTTGGTCGCGATGGTACCATCGGGCATGCGTTTGGGCATGAGGAAATTGCCATGCTCATCACCCACGTTGACCATGGCAAGCTGAGGATGGGTCTTGAGTACCTCAATGGCATACCTCTCGACTCGGTCCCGGTTGTCGGGAGACAGTAGTTCCTCCCGCCACAGGCTGCCGGATATCCGCGCCAAACGGTCCGCGGGAGCCATGAACGCGTCGGTCGTCATAACGGTCGTCTGCATGACCTGATCGACGAGCTGATTCATGAGTATTCGCGCCTGCGTGACATTCTTCTGATGGTTATTGGCCATGATCGCCACTACCGTAACCAGCAGCATGATCAGGAAGACGCTGAGAATCGTCAGCCTCAAACTCAGGCTGACGCCGGTTGTCTGATCGGTTGGTGAGGTCAAAGGCATCGTCCGGAACTCTCCTGACTGAGTGGTTCGGTACCTGACCCGCTCGGACCTGCCCTGCCACGGGGCAGCCCTCCCCCTGGCCGAGGTGATGGAGTTCGGCCCCCCGCCCGAAGAGAGGTTCGTCCAGATCGCGTGAAGCTCTGGTGGGAGTTCGTGTGTGTTCCTCCGGTGCTCCTGGGACCGGGGCCTCATCCAGGCTCCTCCTGCTCATTCTGATACTCACCTGTG
>JAAYIR010000122.1 GCA_012523355.1 candidate division WS1 bacterium | reverse complement strand
TCACATAAACTTTTCGGCGCATTTTGGGCCCAGAGGAGGTCGAGAAAGTAATGCATCGCAAAGGTTTTACCCTCATTGAGCTGCTGGTGGTGATAGCCATCATCGCCATTCTGGCAGCCATGCTCTTCCCCGTCTTTGAGCGCGCCAAGAACAAGGCCCAACAGGCTTCGTGTCTTAGCAACCTCAAGCAAATTGCTCTCGCCAGTCTGATGTACGCCCACGACTGGGACAACATGTTGTGGAACTGGAGCAGCGGGAGCTACCCCGGCGAGACTCGCCACAGTCCCGCCTGGGGGGGGATGGACGGCTCCCTGTGGCCCTATCTGCAGAATGAAGACGTCTTCACCTGCCCTACGGTGGGCTGGACTATCATGGGCCGCAACCAGGACGGTGCAACCGCCAGCAAGGTCTACAGCTACCTGGCCAACGGGCTGTGGCAGAACGGGCACTACAACAGCAGGGTTATGGCAAGCGACTGGACCGGTGTGCCCCCCGACCCCAGTACGGGGCTCCCGTGGCCCCGGGGCGGACCCTATCCCGCCAAGTCCCTGGACTACTTCAACTACCCCCACCACTTCATCATGTTCTTCGACGGTGAGCCCGTCCCCAGCTACGGCTGGTACTATCACAATGAAACCAATCCCCGCAGCGACGGTAACCTCTACACCATCTACGATGCCGCCTTCACCTTCGGCTCCATCGAGCCGTCAACCGCCCACCCCAATGCTGCGCCCGGGATCTGGCATACCGCCACGGGCTTTGGCATCCGCGCCCGGCACAATGGGATGATCAACTGCGCCTTCTTGGACGGGCATGTGCAGGCGATGAGCGTCGGCATGCTCTACCAAGACCCGCTGGGACTGGGCCGGCGGCAAAACATCTGCGACTATTGGACGGATGCCTACGGCGGCCTTAACGGCGGGCAGAGCAAGCCTTGACGGCGAAAGAACGAGCACAGGAGGTGCTAAACCGTGAACCGCAAAGCCTTCACCTTGATTGAGCTGCTGGTGGTGATCGCGATCATTGCGATCCTGGCGGCGATCCTCTTCCCGGTCTTCGCGCGGGCCCGGGCCAAGGCTCAGCAGGCCAACTGCATGTCAAACCTGAAGCAGATCGCTCTGGCGATTCGAATGTACGCCAGCGACTATGAGGACGTGACCCCTCACTTTACCCACTACTGCGGTCTAGGCGGGGCGAACGGGTACAACTGGTGGGACCAGAGGGGGCTCCTCGGTCCCTACCTGCAAAGCGAGCAGGTGTGCTTTTGCCCCTCAGCCGAGCGGCCTTCGCAGGGCGGCACATGGACGAACCACGGCTATATCCTGCAGAACTGGTACTACAACAGACCCTGGGCCGATGGGTACTGGGTAGCTTCCAAGCTGTCTGATATCGGCAACATTGCCATGCAGGTGGCGGTGGCTGACGGATTGACGGGGGTCAATGGCTTCATCGGCGGCTGGCCCTACTATGAGTGCTATTCCGCTCCCACCTGCAACCCTGGCATCGGCGGACCGGGCGGGAGCGCGCCCCTGCCCGCCCAGTATAACGTGGGCCTCACCAACGACCCGCCGTACTGGCCCGCGATGTCCACGACCTACCCCCAGCGCTGGTGCTTCTCGGGCCGCCACAACGGGCAGTGCAACATGGCCTTTCTCGACGGACATGTCAAGGCGATGCTGCTAACCGAGATCTCCAGCCGAATCGCCGACGGAAAGTTCGTCTACTTCAATAAGCTACACCACGGCAACTAACCTCGCCGGCAAGGACGGGCGGGGTCTGGCGCTCCGCCCGTTCTTCTTCTCCCCCGCGGAGAGAGGTCACTTTTTACCTTCTGCCGAATTGTCAGAATCATGGACCTCCTCCGCGTTCAGGAAAGCCTCCCGGTTGCAGCAGAGTGTGACCTGCTGGTTTGCGGGGGTGGCTGCAGCGGAATTACCGCTGCCGTGGCCGCGGCCCGCCATGGCGTACGCGTAGTGCTGCTCGAACGCTGGCCCAGCGTCGGCGGCATGGCCACCAACGCCCTGGTCAACGGCTGGCACCGCAGCGACCGGGAAGAGATGGTCATCTACGGCCTGGTGGAGGAGTCCGCCCAGCGCGCCGAGCGTCACGGCTGGATCCGTCGCGATCCGGCCTATCCCCACGCTCACGAGACGCACTGGTTTGACCCCGAGGGCATGCGTATCGTCTGGCAGCGCATGCTCGACGAGGCCGGGGTCCGCACCTTCTGCTACCTCACCGCCGGCGAGCCTCTCGTGGAGGGAGGCCGCCTGCGCGGGGTGCTGGCTGACACCAAGCGGGGGCGCCAGGCCTTCCTGGGGCAGATCGTGATAGATGCCACGGGGGACGGGGATATCTTCGCCAAAGCTAATGTGCCCCACAACCTCGGGCGGCCTGAGGATGGGCGTGTACAGGGAATGACGGAGATCTTCGCCCTCCGGGGAGTGGACGATTCTGAGGAGGCCCGCGCCCGGCGCGCCGAGCAGTGTGAGGCGGTCCTGGCCCGCATGCGCGAGCTGGCCGCGCGGGGGGAGTTCCCGCCCTTCAACGAGGGGAACACGCGCCATTACCTGGGGGGCAGGGCTCTCAACCACGTCGGGTGGAACATGCTCCCGGTGGCCGGCGATCCTCTCGACGAGGAGGAGCTCTCGCGATTGACGGCGCTGGCCCGCGAGCGGTTGGTCAGCTATCTGGAGTTCTGGCGGGAGAACGTGCCGGGAATGGCGGAGGCGGTCATCGAACAGACAGCCTTCACTCTCGGGGTCCGGGAGTCCCGACGCCTCCGCGGGCGCAAGACGCTGGACCGGGAGATGGTCCTGAACGCGGTCAAGCAGCCCGACGCCCTCGGGCATGGCGTCTGGATGATTGACATCCATGATCCTCTAGGCAGCGGGTACACGACCTACACCGACCGCGACGACCGCAGTATGCTGGCCGCGGGCACCAGTTACCACCTCCCGCTGGGCATGTGTCTCACCCACGAGATCCCCAACCTCGCTGTCGTCGGTCGCTGTGCCTCCGCCACCCACGAGGCCCTGGCCTCCTGCCGGGTCCAGACTCACTGCATGGTGCTGGGCCAGGGGGTGGGCACGGCGGCGGCACTGGCCCTGGACTCCGGACGGGACCTGGCGCAGGTCTCCCTCCCGGACCTGCACGCCCGGCTCCGCGCCGACGGTGTCTATCTGGAGGAGGTCCCCTAGGCCCACTCGACTCCCTCCAGACTTCCACCTTCCCTCCCCCTCTGCTATAATTCTTTTCCAGCTTTCCCAGGAGGCATCCAACTATGACCGCTCCTTCCGCCCAGCCTAACCCCACCCTGGCGCCCATCCGCGTCCTGGTTTCCGGCGCCTGGGGGCAGATGGGCCGTATCGTCGTCTCCACCGTTCTGGCCGAACCGGACCTGCTCCTGGTCGGCGCAGTGGACCCGGCCGGGGGCGGACATGCGCTTACCGAGATTGATCCCCACGCCCCGGCCGAGCTCCTGGTCGGGCGGCAGCTCGGCGCCACTATCGAGGAGACCCAGCCCGAAGTGATGGTGGACTTCACCCTCCCCGCCGTCGCCAAGGACAACCTCGAGACCGCCCTCAAGGCCGGCGTGGCTTGCGTGGTCGGAACTACCGGCCTGACCCCCACGGACCTCCAGATGCTTGATCGGATGTGCCGGCGGCGAGAGACCCCGTGCTTCGTGGCTCCTAACTTCAGCCTGGGGGCCAACTTGATGATGCAGTTCGCGACTCAGGCCGCGCCGCGCTATGACTACGTGGAGATCATCGAGCGGCACCATGAACACAAGGCAGACGCCCCCTCGGGAACCGCGCTGCGCACGGCGGAGTTGATCGCGGCAGCCCGCAGCCACCCCGTGGAGAACCCGCCCACCACCCTGGAACGCGTGCCCGGCGCGCGCGGCGGGGAGGCCGAAAACATCCACGTCCATGCCGTGCGCCTGCCCGGATACGTAGCGAATCAAGAGGTGGTGTTTGGCGGGCGCGGCGAGGTGCTAAAGATTGAGCACGTGACCACTGGCCGCGAGTGCTTCATGCCCGGCGTGCTGTTGGCCATCCGCAAGGTGCGAGAGCTGGAGGGGCTGGTCGTAGGACTCGAACAGTTGATGTAAGGTGACAGCGGGGGGGGAGCCCCACTATGCCGTCGTCTACATTCAGAGTTGCGGGTCCCGGTGAAACGATCCAGAGACAGCGGAGAAGTCTGGACGAACCCCCACTTTCCTGGCAAATGTGGTATACTTAGTATACTAAATGCGCACGCGCCTTTGAGGTGAGTCACATGGCAGGAGTCCGAGCAGGTCTGGTCGGTGTCGGCCCGGTGGGCGATGCCATCGTCAGCGTTCTGAAGGAACACCACTTCCCCCTGAGTGAGCCGTTGCGGGTCATGGCCACAAGCTGCCGCAGCGAAGTCCTCTGCGGCGAGGAGTTCCTCGTGCAGGAGACCTGCGAACGGGCCTTCCAGGGCCTGGACGTGGTGTTCTTCGCCGGGCGCGAGGGCGCCAAGGGCGCGAGCGTTCAGTGGGCCGAGTGCGCCATGGCTGCCGGCGCCTGGTGCATTGACAACGGCAGCGACTTCCGCCTCGACCCCAAGGTTCCGCTGGTGGTGCCCGAGGTCAACCTGGACGCGGTTACCGGGGAGAGCAAGCTGATCGCCAGCCCGAACTGCTCCACCATCCAAATGGTCGTCGCCCTCGCGCCGCTGCATCGCGTCGCGTGCGTTAAGCGCGTCGTCGTCTCCACCTACCAGGCTGTCAGCGGCTGGGGCAAGGCCGCCATGGACGAGCTTCTAGCTCAATTGCCACAGTACCTGGCCGGTGGGCCGGTGGAGTTCGACCCCTCCATCTTCACCCGCCCCATCGCCCTCGACTGCCTGCCGCACATTGACCGCTTCACCGAATCTGGCTACACCAAGGAAGAACTGAAGATGGTCAACGAAACGCGCAAGATCCTCAGCGAGCCGGACCTGCAGATTACCACCACCGCAGTCCGCGTACCAGTCATGGTCGGCCATGCCGAATCAGTGAATGTGCAGTTCGAACGGCCGCTCAGCGCCGAGGAGGCGCGGGCTATTCTCGCCGAGGCTCCAGGCGTGGTGGTGATTGACGGCCCGACACAGGACCCCAACGCCCTGGAGATCCGCAAGGCCGAGGGCGAGCTGCAGTACCCCACGCCCGCAGACGTCCTGCGGCCGGAGTACCGCGACGCGACGCTGGTGGGCCGCATCCGCGAGGATTCCACAGCGCCTAACACCCTGAACCTGTGGGTGGTAGCGGATAACCTGCGTAAGGGCGCGGCGACGAACGTGGTCCAGATCGCGGAGGAGCTGATCGCGCGCGGGTTGCTCCCCGCCTAGCAGGAAGTTCAACGAATGGGCGGCAATCGCGGGCACCCCCACGAAAGCCGCCCTGCGGCAGAAACAGAACCTAGCCGAGTTCCCGCAACAGCTCTTCTTCCGTCACCTTCACCCGCAGCGGCAGGGGGGCCTCCCAGTCCTTCCGGAAGGCGAAGCCGGCGGTGATCCACAACTCCCCCGGCCGACGCTCCAGCACGAAGGGGTAGCTGAGCTGTCCGCCTACCTGTCGGGCAATGACCAGCGGACGGCTCCAGGTCTGCGCGTCGTCCTCGGAAACCGCGATGGACAGCTCCTCGCGGTACCAGGAGGTGGGAAGCTCACTGGCCACATCGGGCCCTCTCCTCTTCCAGGTCCCACCCTCAGGATTGAGCCGGTTCCAGACCAGCACGTGGCGGCCGCTCTGCAGGCGCAGAAGGTAGCCCGGCGCGCTGCTGGCATCAATCGGACTCGGCAGGAGGGTGCGCCAGTAACGCCCGCCGTCCTCCGAGAAGGCATACCAGAAACGGTCGAGGTTCGTACGAATCAGCATGAGCAGGCGGCCGTCGGATAGCTCTGTGACCCCCGGTTCCGTCGCGCCGTCGTGATGCCCATGCCCGCCGAGGTCAATCCAGTTGCTGCCTGTCCAGGTTTGGCCGTCGTCATCGGAGGCGAAGGAGCGGATAATCCAGCGTCCCGGATTCGGCACGAGATGGTGACAGGCCAGCACCAGCCGCCCGGTGGAGGTTTGAATCAGGCCGAAGAAGTTGGCATTGCGGCCGTCCATCAGGCACTGGCGGTCCACCCAGGTCTGCCCGTCGTCGAGACTGCGCGCGGCCCATAGCTCCAAGCGGCAAGGCTCCACCGGCTCCCCGCGTTCGTCGTCCCAGTGGAACTCGGAGTGTACGAGGTCCAGGTAGACCATGACCAGCACCCCGGAGCGGGTCCGCAGAAAATAGAAGGAGGCCGGCTCCTTGGGGTGCTGTCCAAAGGCCAGCGGGCTCACAACCTCCCAGGTCCGCCCCTCGTCAGAGCTGGCCAGAAGGCTCTCTTCGTCAGCGCTCAAGAGCCGCCCCTCGGGAAGTGCCAGGAAGGGACCGTTGCGGATTACCTCCAGCGGCTCAAACAGCGGATTCACCCAGCGGGTCTCAGCAGCCTCAGATGCAGGCATGGTGAAGTTACCTCCTCAGGAGTGGGCCCTCACGGGAATGGCGCACACAAGCTGGCGCTCAGTCTCCGCTCTGATTCGACAATGCCTCGCCCGTTCTCGCCTCTTCGTGATATTCCTCTTCCAGATTCACCCGCCACAGGTCATGGCTCTCGCCCAGAAGGTTCCGCGCCGCCAAGAGCCCGGTGAGTATGGAGTGATCCATGTTGTTGTAGCGGTGCATCCCCGCCCGCCCTATCACCTGCAAGTTCTTCAGGCTAGCCAGGTAGCTGCGCAGGACCTGCAGCCGCTCCTGGTAGTCGGGGTCATACACCGGATAAGCTGCGGGCACGCGGACCACCTTCCCTCCGCGCACGCCCTCTCCGTGCAGCAATCCCAGCGCGGTCAGCTCCTGCTCCCCCAGCGCGAGCAGCTCCTCTTCCGGACGGTCCCACAGCCCTTCACTCGGCCAGCAGAAATACTCCAGGCCCACCACGCTCAACTCCGGATCAGGAGCCATTTCCGGGCTGAAGTTGCGGAAGCTGCTAATGCGCGCGACCTGCACCTGCGGCACGTGCACGTAAATCCAGTTGTCTGGGAAGAGGTCTCGGACCGGGATAACCAGCGCCACCAGCAGCAGCCCCCGGTAGCGCAGGCCACGCGCCGCGGCCAATACTTCCAGCGGCGGCTCCGGCTCCAGGGACAGGAGGGTCTCGCGCAGGGGCATGGCGGACACCACCCCACCCTCCATGGACATGCGCGCGCCGTTGACCTCGAGACCTGTCACCCGCCTGCCGTTATGCTCCAGGCGGGTCACCGTCGTCCCCAGACGGAGATCGCCGCCGCGGTGCTGGATCTCCCGCGCCATGGCCTCCCACATCATCCCGGCCCCGTGCCGCGGGTAGTGAAACTCCTCGATCAGGCTGGCATGGCGCGCACGAT
>JAAYIR010000121.1 GCA_012523355.1 candidate division WS1 bacterium | reverse complement strand
TCTTTCTCTACTCCCGCACTACATGCGGGGCGAAGGGGCCGAGGCAGGTTCGCCAGGTCGGAAGACAGGCGCTGCACGACACCAGCGCGATCTCTGTTGATGTCGCGTCCCCTCGACCCGCCGGGGCTGCCGGGAAGTCGACGAACGGGCGGCAATTCCGCGCAGACGCGGAAAAGCCGCCCCTAGGCGGAAACGGCCGGGGAATGAGTGGGCGACAGCAAAGTGCCACCCCTGCGGACGGCGGGGTACAAGCCCCCGCCCTACAACCCTACCTGCTTATCAGGTGGGGGGCGAAGGGTTCGAGGTAGCCTCGCCACACCTCATTGTTTAGCGCCCAGCGGAAGGTGGCAAAGCTGAGATAGGGGACAAAGCGGGGGCGCTGGGGGACGCGCAGGAGGGTCAGGCCCGCCTCGCGTGGGGTGAGGTCGCCCTTGCGGTTGTTGCAGTCGGTGCAGCAGGCGACCACGTTCTCCCAGACATGCTGGCCGCCCAGCCGGCGGGGGATGACATGGTCCACGGTCAGGTGTTTGCTGTGCCGCCCGCAGTACTGGCAGGTCCATTCATCCCGGGCCATCAGGCTCTGGCGCGAGAGCTTGATCTGGGGCAAGGGGCGACGGATCTGCTCTGCCAGCCGCACCACGGAGGGCACCCGGAACTCGGAGGCGGCCGAGTGCACAACACGGGAGTCCCCCTCTAACTCGATGGCCTTGCCCAGGCAGAGCAGGGCAATAGCCCGCCGCCAGGTGCAAACATTGAGCGGCTCATAATTCTGATTCAGTACCAGCACTTCTCCGTGGTGTCGCATGCTACTCCGAATGCGGGGGTGGACCTCCCCCGTGTGCCAGGCATGCCCGCCCTCCCTCGGCACGGAACAAGCCCGCGCCCTACAGAACAAAACAGCCCGTGGCCAAAAGGCTACGGGCTGTGCGAGACGTCAAAGCACCCGGCGGCAGGGTTTCTGCCGGGCTATCAGGAATTCCTGAGCTTTGTCGTAGCGCGTTTGGCGTGGCATGGGTTGGCTAACGTCCCCGGATATGGTAACACACGAGGCACGGAGCCGCAAGTGGAAAGCGAAAGAGGCAAGTCGCCGCTTTCCAGCTCGCCACTAGCGCCGGATCATGGTCCCCACGCCCTGGTCGGTGAAGAGTTCCATGAGCAGGGCGTGAGGAGTACCGCCACTGATCAGATGCGCAAACGGCACGCCGGACTCCACAACCCGGATGACTGACTGCAGCTTGGGGATCATCCCGCCGCTTACCGTGCCGTCGGTCAGCGCGGTCTGAGCTTGCTCCAGGGTCAGCTCGCTGATGAGGGTTTCGGGGTCCGCGGGATCGTGCAGAACGCCGGGCACGTCGCTGAGCACCACCAGCTTGACGGCCTCCAGCGCCACGGCGATATCCCCGGCCACAGTGTCGGCGTTGATGTTGTAGCTCTCGCCCCCGGCGCCGACCCCGATGGAGGAGATCACCACCACGTAGCCGTGTGAAGTGAGCAGATCAATGGCTGCCCGGTCCACGGAGACCACCTCGCCCACCTGGCCCAGGTCCCCCACCGAGGACTCTTTCTTGCAGGCGACGATGAGGTTCGCATCCTTGCCGGAGAGACCGATGGCCCGGGCCCCGGCGGTGTTGATCGCGGAGACCAGCTCCTGGTTGATGGTGCCGACTAACACCATCTGAGCGATGGACATGGTCTCGGCGTCGGTTACCCGGCAGCCCTCGATGAATTCCGGCTCCTTGCCCAGGCGGCGCATCATCTCGCTCACCTGCGGGCCGCCGCCGTGCACGACCACCGGGCAGACGCCGACATAGCGCAACAGAGCCAGGTCCTGGGCGACCATGGCCTGAAGCGCAGGGTCCGTCATGACGCTGCCCCCGTATTTGATGACGATGGTCTGCCCGGCCCATTTCTGAATGTAGGGCAGGGCCTCGATGAGCACTTGCGCGCGTTGCTGGAGTTGTTTCATGACACGCTCCTGAGTAGCACGATTCTCTGGACCTGGTCGGGGAAGGCTGGCGGCGGCGCCACCCGTTCAGAGTCACGTAAATATACACGGCGGGAGCAGGCAATTCAAGGCTGTGCACCTAGCGGTAGGAGCAGGTCCCCATGGGGCCAGTCGCGGGGCCGGGCAGGAAGTCTTTTCTCTGGCAGCGAATCCTGGCCTCTGCCGCGCATCATCCAGGGGGATAATGTGGAAGTCCTGCGGACTCTGGAATGCGAGTCGGCGGACCTGATCTACATTGACCCGCCTTTCAACACTGGCAAGCGCCAGGCGCGTACGCGGCTACGCACTGTGCGCGATGAGGAGGGCGAACGGACCGGCTTCGGCGGCCGGCGGTACCGCACCGGCGAGGCCGCTGCGAAGCTGGGACGCGACTTCTTGTTGGTGGACAATCATCTGGACGCGATACGGATCATGGCCGAACGACTGGCCTGGACGGGGGCGAAAGTGGGGCACTTCCGCCAGGGAGCGTGAAGGACCCGGGCAGTGACTCGAGCGGCGGGAGGAAAGGAACCAGCATGTCTGGCTCAAATCCGTGGGAAGCCTTTTTTGACGCATATGCCGCTGTCTATGACGAGAATGAATTCACCCACAACACGGTGCGGGAGGTGGACTTTCTGCTGGAGGCGCTGGAGCTTCAGCCCGGGGCCACCGTGCTGGACGTGGGGTGCGGCACCGGACGGCACGCCATCGAGCTATCCGCCCGTGGCTACGTCGTAACAGGGCTGGACCTCTCTGCTGGGATGCTGGCGCGAGCTCGCGCCAAGGCGCGCGAGGCGGGGGTTCAGGTGGAATGGATCCAGGGTGATGCTGCGCAGTTCTCGCTGCCGGCACCCGTCGAGGCGGTCATCTGTCTCTGAGGGGGCCTGTGGCTTGCTGGGCGCCGAGGAGGACGCGGTGGAGCAGCCCCTGGCGATCCTGCGTAACGTGAATCGGGCTCTGCATCCCGGCGGGAAGTGTGTGTTCACCGTTCTCAACGGGTACCGGATGATCCGTGCTCAGTCCGCGGCAGCGGGGGAGGCGCGGCTCGAGCCTCTTACCTTGTCGGAGATTTCGACCGGCCCTCCCTACGAGGGAGGCCCCTTGATGACGGTTCGCGAGCGCGGCTTTGTGCCCACGGAGCTGGTCCTGCTCTTTCGCCTGGGGGGGATGGAAGTGTTGCACCTGTGGGGAGGAACGGCGGGGAGCTGGGATCGGCATGATCTTGATCTGGATGAGTACGAGATCATGGTGGTTGCGCGGAAGGCCGGCGAGTGCCCGACCTTGGGCTGACGCTCGGCGCTCTCATGAAGGCCCTTAAACCGGACAAGCGGGATCATTACTGATCCCGCCTGTCAAGCCTGGCGCCAAGAGCCAACAAACAAGACTCGTGGCGTCTGTCGTTCTCGCGTCGCTCAGCTTAAGGGCCCGGAGGGGGCTCGGGAGCCGACGGAGGACCGCTGGGAGCGGCCGCAGCGTCCGGAGCAGGCGGAGCCTCGGGAGCCGGAGCTTCGGGGCCGCCTGGAGCCGGAGCCTCAGGGCCGCCCGGAACTGCCGGAGCCTCGGGAGCGCCCGGAGCTGCCGGAGCCTCGGGGCCAGTCGGAGGCGGCGGAGGCGGAGCCTCAATGCCCTCGGGCATAGCGGGCTCCTTCGCAGGGCAGCCGGCGACGACTGCCATCATGGCCACCAGCGCCAGAAGGACCAGGCACACTAGCATTGTCCGCGTCATGCTTACCATCCTTTCGTCCAGAGGTTGAGCACTGTTGCCGTTAGGCAACGAGAGTCATTATAGCAAAAACTGGGGCAAATACCAAGAGCTCCTGGTGGCCGGAGTTGTGATTCCCCTCGGATCACGCGCGCGACTCTCGACATGCGTCACGGTCTACAACAGATTTGAGATGGGGTGCGGGCGCTTGATGCCCTCGATGAACTCTCTCAACTCCTCAGCGCTGATGGGGTAAGGCAGGTGGGCTTCGCTGTCCCGGCGCACAAGCTCAGACTCCGAAACCCCGTCCTCGGGCCAGGCCTCGCGCTCCGAGGCCTGGGCCAGGGCCTCCTGCGCCGCGTCCTCGAAACCGGCGGCCATGAGCACCCGCCCAATCCACCACAGGATCTTGGCATCTCGCGGGCCTCCGGTGAGCGCCCCCTCAAAGGCAGTGACGGCGGCCAAACACAGTTGCCGGATGGTCTTGCGTCCCACCGGCCGCTGGGGCGTCCCTGGCGTCTCCAGCCGGGCCACACAACTCAGGGCCAGCATGAAGCGGGCATAACCCAGGGCGAAATA
This sequence comes from candidate division WS1 bacterium, assembly GCA_012523355.1. Taxonomy (GTDB): domain Bacteria; phylum Armatimonadota; class Zipacnadia; order Zipacnadales; family Zipacnadaceae; genus Zipacnadum. The sequence goes on along the minus strand of JAAYIR010000121.1, from coordinate 4,315 downwards.
GAGCAAGGGGTCGGGCGCGCCGGCGTCCATGGCCTGTTCCAGGTGTGCTACCACGGCGTCGGTGCGACCCAGGTGATAAGCACACTCGGCCATCACCAGTTGCCGGGCCACCTCCGCCGCCTCCTCGGTCCGCAAGCCCTGCCCGCGAGCCCGCTCGTAAAGCAGCTCCAGAGCAATCTGGCGCTTCTCCAGCGCGCTCTCAGCGTTCAGGCCACCCATGCCGCCGCTCTCCTCCAGCCGCCGCACCTGCCGGTAATATCGCAACTCAATTTCCAGCAGGCGCAGGGTCAGTTCGCGCGTCGGGGGGTCATTGGACTCTGCCGACCACTCCACCGTCAGGCCGTAGAACTCGCGGGTGAACTCAGGTACTGCCGCCAGGCCGTCCAGTTGGTGAAGCTGGTCCCAGAGTGCTTCCTCGCTACCGGGCTCGTGCCACATCATCCATCCACCGTCTCACCGAAGATACTGTCTATCCTTTCGCCGTGACTCTCCGATTTCCTGCCTCTCCCCTGGCCCCGGAGAAAGATTCACCGGAGTCAGGGAAGAAAGGAACGCAGGCGAGACCCATTGGCCGCCTGCGATTCGGCTCAGGCACAGCGGAGACAGTCAAGGCGGGCGCCCTCCCCTCCCTGCGAGAGCACCCGCCTTTTCCTGTATCCCGTGGTCTGCCCCCTCCGCGTAACGGACAGGGCGTGAGGCGCCTAGGCCAGCTCCACAGTTGCGCCCGACTCCTCCAGCTTGGCCTTCATGGCCTCGGCCTCGGGCTTGAGGATGTCCTCGGCCACTACCGCGTTTGGCGCGGACTCCACCAGTTCCTTGGCCTCCTTGAGTCCCAGGTTGGTCAGCTCGCGAACGACCTTGATGACCTGGATCTTGTTCCCGGTGACTCCGGTGATCTTGACGGTGAAGGAGTCCTTCTCCTCCTCCACGGCCGCGGCAGCCGGGCCCGCGGCAGCAGCGACGGCCACCGGGGCCGCCGCCTCCACTCCCCAGGCCTCCTTCAGCGCGTCCTTCAGCTCTACCAGCTGGAGCACTGTCAGCTTGTTTATCTCAGCAATCAGTTCCTCAACGGTCATGGGTATGTCCTCCTCAGATATGTGGCTCGTCCCGGTCACTGTCCCGGGACTCCGTTCAGTCTCTCACCGGCTGCGTAGGCCTCTCTTTGGGCTACGCGGCCTCCTGCTTCTCGATCTGTGCTTCCATGACGAACACCAGCTCGCCGATGGCCGCATTGAGCAGCCCCACGAGCGAGGCTGCGGGGCCTTGCAGCGCAGCTAGCGCCTCGGCCAGGATCTGCTCGCGTGGCGGCAGCTTGGCGATGCGCTGAGCCTCGTCACTGCTAACCACCCGCCCCTCCACCCAGCCTGCCTTGAAGGCCAGGCCCGGATGATCGGCCGCGAACTTATCCAGCGCCTGCGCCGGCCCGATGGCGTCCTCAGCGCAGAAGGCCAGAATGGTTGGGCCCTCGAGCTGTGGCCCCAGCGCCTCGGCGGTCTCCTCGTCCAGGGCTCGCTTGATCAGGCGGTTCTTGATCACCTGCAGCCGTCCCCCAGCGGCCTTCACCTGTCCACGCAGGTCGCTCATCTCCGCCACGCTCAAGTTGGAGAAGCTCAGCAGGTAGAACCCTGCCGATTGCTTTAGCTCCTCGGCTACCTCGGCCACCAACTGCTCTTTCTGTGGTGTGGGCATTGAATCACCTCCTCACGCCGCAAATCAATACTAAGCAAAAACGAGAGCCGCCGGAATCGGGGCTCTCGTCTAAGGCCTGGCTCATGCCAAGCCGCTGAAAGCATATCTTCCCGACCTCGGCAGGCGGACCCTGGGGGTCCCTTAGGCGCTCAGGCGCACCGGCTGTCTCTGGTCACTAGATTGTTGGCAGTTCCGCGCGCGGCGCACGGATGCATGGAGACTACGCTGCCTTGGCGCGCACTGCGTCCAGGTCCAGCCTGATCCCCGGACCCATGGTGGTGCTGAGCGCGGCACTCAGGATGTAGCGCCCGGCCACGGTGGCGGGGCGTGCAGCCTGTATGGCCTGCAAGAGCGCCATCAGGTTTTCCAGGAGTTGCTCCTCACTGAACGAAACTTTGCCAACCGGGCAGTGAATGACCCCCGTGCGGTCCACGCGGTACTCGATTCGTCCCGCCTTGAGCTGCTCCACGGCCTTCTCGACGTCAGGCAGGACATTCCCGGCCTTCTTCGAGGGCATGCGCGGCCCTAGCATCTTACCCAGGGGGCCGATGATTCGCATAAGCTGGGGTTGGGCAACCAGCACATCGAACTCATCCCAGCCCTGCTGGATAGCCTCCACCAGGTCGTCCGTTCCCACGCGGTCGGCCCCGGCCTCCAGCGCGGCCTTGGCCGCGTCCCCCTCGGCGAACACCGCCACCCGCACCGACTTGCCGGTCCCGTGTGGCAGGACGAGGGTGCCGCGCACGTTCTCCTCGCCTTTGGCGGGATTGACGTTGAGCTTGAGAGCGACTTCCACCGTCTCATCAAACTTCGCACTGGCGGTGGTCTTGACCAGGGCTAGGGCCTCTTTTAGGCCATAGCGTGCCAGCGGATCCACCTTGCTGTCTAGTTCCGCGAATCGCTTACTGTGCTTGGGCATATCTCTCAGTCCTATTCCTGGTCAACGACCTTGATCCCCATGCTGCGCGCGGTGCCCTCGATGATCTTGGCCGCCGCCTCCACGTCACGGGCGTTCAGGTCGGACAGCTTGCGCTCCGCAATCGTCCGTACCTGCTCGCGCGACACCTCGGCCACCTTCACAGAATGGGGAGTCGCCGAGCCCTTCTCCAGGCCCGCCGCCCGCTTCAACAGGCTGGCAGCTGGTGGAGTCTTGGTGACGAAGGTGAAGCTGCGGTCTGCATAGATGGTCAGCTCCACGGGGATGATGTCTCCCACCTGGTTGGCCGTGCGTTCGTTGAACGTCTTGCAGAACTCCATGATATTGACGCCATGCTGCCCCAGCGCCGGCCCCACCGGCGGTGCCGGATTGGCTTTCCCGGCCGGCACGTGCAGCTTTACCATTCCGATTACTTTCTTGGCCACAGTGACATCCCTCTATATCTTCTCGATCTGAGTGAAATCCACCTCAACCGGGGTCTCGCGGCCGAAGATGGAGATAAGCACCTTCACAGTCTCACGCTCGATATTGACCTCGGTGATCTTCCCACTGAACTCAGCGAAGGGGCCTTCAGTGATTCGGACCGCGTCACCCGGCGACCAGACCGCCTTGGGCTTCTGGCCTTCCTCGCCGGCCCGCTGGAGCATGCGCTCCACTTCCTCCGACGACAGCGGGATAGGCACGTCGCGGGGCGCGTTGTCGTCATCCTCGCCTTCCCAGCGCGTGGTCAGGAATTTGGTGACCCCGTCCGTCTGCTGGATCAGGTGGCGTATCTCATCGGTCAGGTCTGCCTCCACCACGACATAGCCCGGGTAGAGCTTGCGCTTGATCTCCCGCCGCTTCCCGCCGGTAGAGCGAATCTCGATCTCGGTGGGGATGAGAATGCGCCCTAGCAGGTGGTCCAGCTCCCGCTTGTGGGCTGTGTTCTCAATCGTCTGTTTGACTTGATTTTCCTTACCCGTCAGGGTATGGACGACATACCAATCCATGTGTTTACCACCAAGCTGGCTACCCGGCGTTCTACTGGTACATCCCCAGCAGTCGTTCCAACTGGACCATGATCAGATCGAGGATCCCCATGTACAGGGCCACGGTCGGCACCGCAATGATGACCACCACGGTGAAGGTCCAGGTCTCCTCCTTGCTGGGCCAAACCACCCGCTGCAATTCATGCCAGACGCCATGAAGGAATTGCCACAGCCGCACAAAAGGCCGCGTCAAACGACTGCCCGCACTGGGACTCGCTGCTGCCATAAAGCCTCTTCCTTGCCGTGGGACAGGTGTCTCTCCTATCCCTTCTGGCGGACGCGGAGCCTGTCCGCCTCCCGTTCTTGGCAGGGGCGGCCGGACTCGAACCGACAGCCTGCGGTTTTGGAGACCGCTGCTCTGCCAATTGAGCTACGCCCCTGCGGTGGGACAGGCATCTCGCCTGTCATGCTTGCCGGGCGAGCGTCCGGTCGGGCGTAACGCCTGACCTACCGCCGCAGCCGGGTCTCTTCGTGCTTCGTATGCGCCCGGCAGGCCGGGCAATACTTGCTCAACGTCAGCCGCTCCGCCACATTCTGGCGGTTCTTGGAGGTGACGTAGTTCTGTTCTCCGCACTGACTGCACTTCAATATGAACTTGGTCTGCGGCATGTCTCTCGCCTTTCGCCTCTGCGGCGGCAGGATCCGGGGGGCCTCCCCGCGG
>JAAYIR010000120.1 GCA_012523355.1 candidate division WS1 bacterium | reverse complement strand
GTACCCGCGCTGGCGAGCTGACGGTGCGGGTGGACAGCTTCATGCTCCTTGCCAAGGCCCTGCGCCCACTGCCGGAGAAGTTCCACGGCCTGCACGACCCAGAGATTCGTTATCGGCAGCGTTATCTGGACCTGATTGCCGAGCCGCAGGTGCGCGAAACCTTCCGCGCGCGGGCGACCATTACCCAGGCGCTGCGCGACTGCCTCTGTGAGCGAGGCTTCCTGGAGGTGGAGACGCCGATTCCGCAGCCCATTTATGGCGGCGCCGCCGCGCGGCCCTTCACCACGTATCACAATGCCCTGGAGACCGACCTCTTTCTGCGCATCGCTCCGGAGCTATACCTCAAGCGTCTACTGGTCGGTGGACTGGAGCGTGTCTTCGAGATTGGCCGCATGTTCCGCAATGAGGGAATAGACACCCGCCACAATCCCGAGTTCACGATGCTGGAGGCCTATCAGGCCTATACGGACGTTAAGGGCATGATGGACCTGACAGAAGCCCTGGTGGTCGCGGCCTGCACGGCGTTTCACGGCGGCTGTCGCTTCACCTATCGCGAGCAGGAGATTGACTTGACCCCGCCCTGGCGGCGGCTGTCCTTGCTCGACGCGCTTCGGGATAAGTCGGGGATGGACTTCCTGCAGGTCCCCGATGTAGATACGGCCCGCCGGGCAGCCGCAGTGGCCGGCCTGGACCTTGGCCCTACCGAGGAACTGGATGTCTGGCAGATCGCCGATAAGATTTTTGACCATTACATTCAGCCTGAGCTGATCCAGCCGACGCTGATCACCGACTACCCCGTGGTCATTTCTCCGCTGGCCAAGCGCCAGGCCGATAACCCTGAGCTGACCGATCGGTTCGAGGTCTTCATCGGCGGCGAGGAGTGCGGCAACGCCTTCAGCGAGTTGAACGACCCGGAGGACCAGCGCCGACGCTTCGAGGAACAGGTGGCGGCGCGGGTGGCCGGTGACGCTGAAGCCCACCCCATGGACGAGGACTACGTCACGGCGCTGGAGTACGGCTTACCGCCGGCGGGGGGCCTCGGCCTGGGCGTTGACCGGCTGGTGATGCTTCTGACTGATCAGCCGAACCTGCGGGAGGTCATTCTGTTCCCCCTGCTCAGGCCGAGCACCTGAACGGAGTGAAGTCGGGAGGCGCGCGTCCCCGGTGGGACCGCCACCTTGCAGGACGGGGACCTCACCAAGGCTGGCGAACCGTCGGCGTCGGGGAATTTCATCATGCAACGCTTCATTGGATGGCTGAGAGCTCTACGGCCCAAACAATGGACCAAGAACGGGCTGGTCTTCGCCGCGCTGCTCTTTGCCCACCAGTACCTGATGCCCGGAAAGACCGAGCGCGCACTTCTCGCCTTTGCCTGCTTCTGCGCGCTGGCCAGTGCTGTCTACCTGCTGAATGACGTACGAGACATTGAGGAGGACCGCAAGCACCCCCGCAAGCGAAATCGCCCTCTGGCCTCGGGACTGATCTCCGTCCCCACCGCCCTTGTCACTGCCGCGCTGCTGGGGCCGCTGGCGTTGATCGGTTTCTTCTCCATCAACCTCGAGACGGGCCTGCTCGCACTTGGATATCTCTTCCTTCAACTGCTGTACAACCTGGTGCTCAAGCACGTGGTGATCCTGGATGTGCTCACGGTGTCTGCTGGGTTTGTGTTACGCGCTGCGGTAGGCGCCACCGCCATCGAGGTCGTCATCTCGCCCTGGCTCTTGATCTGCACCATCCTCCTGGCCCTGTTCTTGGCCTTGAGCAAGCGCCGGCAGGAGATCTCGGTCATGGGCGTGGGCGCGGCTAGCACCCGGCGCATCCTCAGCGAGTACAGCCGCTATCTCCTGGACCAGATGATTGCCGTAGTGACCGCCTCCACGCTCATGTCCTATGCCCTCTACACCATCAGCGACCGCACCATCCACGAGTTGGGCACGGACAAGCTCATGTACACGATCCCCTTTGTCATCTACGGCATCTTCCGCTATCTGTATCTGGTCCACCAGCGGGACCAGGGCGAGGCCCCCGACCGCGTCCTGCTCACCGACGGACCGCTGCTGGTCAATGTACTGCTGTACGCCGTCACCGTGATCGCGATCCTGCAACTCTTCGGGAGGCCTCCGGGGGCGTAATGAACAACCTGGTCCTGCTGGTAGTGCTGACGATCGGGGGAGTCGCCCTCGCGGCGGTAGTGATGGCCATGTGCGCACGGCTGGCCGGGATTGAGGAGATCACCCCGCGCAGTAGTGTGCTGGCCGCCGCAGGTTTCGGCTTGCCCCTGGCCGCGGCGGCAGGTCTGCTGCGAGAGCCGGGGCGGGAACTGGCGGGACTGCTGGTCATGCTCGCAGCTATCGTGCTGGGCGTCGCGATGATCCGGGTCGCCTTCAGATCCAGGCTCGGGCAGGCCATTGTGACCTGGGTGATGAATGTATGCGTATGGGTGGTACTGAGCTCGCTGGTGATCAGGTTGAGCGGCTAGCGGCCCGATAGGAACCGTCCGCCGCTACGCGGCGGCCACCTGTTCGGCCCCTCCTCAAGACGGAGGAGGGGAGTGGGCCGGGGAGTGGCGACCGGGGGAATCTCTTAGAAGAAGCGAGGAGGGGCCGAATGGGGATGCGGACCGACAGGTCGGCAGGGGTCCCCATCCGGCCCTTAGAAGAAGCGAGGAGGGGCCGAATGGGGATGCGGACCGACAGGTCGGCAGGGGTCCCCATCCGGCCCTTAGAAGAAGCGAGGAGGGGCCGAATGGGGATGCGGACCGACAGGTCCGCAGGGGTCCCCATCCGGCCCGCAAGATGGACAGAGCGGAAATGCCCAATCGTAGCCATCCACATCGTCTGGCAGCTGAGGCATATCGCGAGCCCGGCCTGGCCGTCGCCATAACCCTGTCGGCCCGCGGCGGGTTGGTCCTATCACACGACGCCCCTGCTCGTGTGCTGGTGGAAAGCCTGGGTGAGATCGGCCACCGGCGGGGCATCCGTATCCATGCCTATTGCATCATGCCCGAGCATGTCCATATCATCTGCTCTGTCGGTGACGATGGTGACTTGGCTAAGTGGGTCCGATATCTTAAGCGGGAGTCCGCCCGCCTGCTCGGGGTTCCCGGGTTGTGGCAGCGCAGCTACTGGGATCGGACCTTGTGGAATTGGGATCAGATCACCCTGGCCGCGGAGTATTTGATGGCTAATCCGATCCGACGAGGCTTGGTGCGTAGCTGGCAAGAGTGGCCCTACTCGTGGTCACGCTGGGTTTTGGGCTGTCGGGGGCAGGATCCGAACGTGTACGAGGACCGGGCCTGCCCGGTCCCTCCTCAACCAACTGGGAACCAAAGGAGCTAAAATGACAGAATTGCCGCACATGTCGCCCGAAGAAGTTTCTGAATCACTGTCCCAAGAAAACCGAGAACGAAAAGGGGCTCTTCAGCAAGAAGCGGAATCTCTAGAACCCCAGGTGTCTGACTGTCCGAAATTCTCTGCTGGCCTGTGGGTACTGGCGCAGACCGCTGACCGGTTCTGCGTCTCCGGGTATGGCCCCAAGGTTCCGCTTGATGAGCAGATCAAGATTGCCGGCAAGCTCGACGGCGTGGACGGTGTGGAGTGCCATGGCTCTGACTTTGACGATTTCGAGGTCCAGCGCTACGTGGACCTCGTTGCTGAGCAGGGCCTGGTGACTACCAACGTCAACACCAACGTCTGGGGGACCGCCAAGTACGGCCTCGGGGCCTTCACGCACCGTGACCCCAAGATCCGCTCCCACGCGATTGACGAGGGCAAGCGCTCCTGCGCTCTGGCCCGGGAGCTGGGCGCCCCCTCCATGGCTCTGTGGCTGGGTGCGGATGGGTTCGACTACCCCTTCCAGATAGACTACCCCACCCACTGGGACCTGTTGATCGACGGTATCCGCCAGGTCGCCGAGGAGGCCGCTCCGGACCTGAAGGTGGGCATCGAGTACAAGCTCAAGGAGCCGCGCACGCACGTAACCGTCTCCACCGTGGGCGCCTGTCTGGCCATTCTGCTGGAGCTCAACCTGCCGCACGTTGGCGGGACCATTGACTTCGGCCACGCGCTGATGGCCCAGGAGAGCCCGGCGGAGTCCGTATGCCTCCTGCAACGCTATGACAAGCTCTTCAACGTCCACTTCAACGACGCCTGGGGATACTGGGACGATGATATGATCCCCGGGACCGTGCACTTCTGGACCACGCTGGAGTTCCTCTATTACTGCCGCAAGATGGATTACCAGGGCTGGTTCGGCCTGGACATGTTCCCCTACCGCGAGGACGGGGGCCAGGCCGCACAGATGGCCGTGGACAACGTCCAGGCCATGTGGGCCAAGTTGGCGGAGTTGGACACGGCGGCGTTGGAGGCGGCCCAGGAGACCATGGGCGCCATCGAGACGCAGCAGGTCATCCGCAAGCTGATCTTCTGAGCGCTAAGCGGGGTCGTATCGCGGGGCCTTATTCTGACCGGACGAGGACTGTAGTCGTACAGGCCAGCCCGCAGCCTGTCCGGGTGTTCACGCTGAGAGCCCCCGACCGGCTCTCCCCCAGAGTGGAACTTTGCCCTGGCCACAGATTGTTGTTATAATCAGTACCGTCGCCGGTGGTGCTCCTCGCCCGCGGCCCAAGGAGAGGCATATGACCTATTCGTCGCAGCTTCGTAGCAGACTCTGGATGGCGCTGGGCGCCGGCGTGCTGGTACTGGCTCTGGCCGGGTGCAGCGCCCTGACCCTTCTGGCCTCATACGCCGCCGCGGCCAGCACCATCAAAAGCCTGCTTGATGACGACGACCCCCAGAACCCCACCTACGAGCTGTCGGGCTACGTCTACATCGACCACACCAACAACCAGATAGCCATTCAGGCCACGCCCACCGCGCCCCCGGAAGGCAGTTTCGTCCCCTTCGCGGACGCTACCGTTAGCATTGACACTACCCCCCCGCGCACCCAGAAGACCAACAACCAGGGGTATTTCCGCTGGACTGGCATACCCGACACCCGGGTGGTCCTGACTGTGCTGATCCCGGACGCGGAGGCAGTGCAGTTTGATGTGAAGTTGGACAGCGGCTTCATCGAACCCAGAGCCGAGAACTAGTGCCCCGTGGTTATTGGCTCGCGGCCAGCCGCCTTTGTCACCCCGGACTGGATGTGCGCGCACGACCCTCTGTCTGTTGCTTAGAAGGATTCTCCGTGTTCTTGTCGAATTGTCTCCCCATGGACTGGAGGGTCCACCGAACGCCTGGCGAAGGCTCGACTTGCCCTGGGAGGGATTCCCGATGTCCAGCCTGCCTCGTCTGTCCTTGATGCTGGCCCTGGTGTGCTTTGTGGTGGCCTTGCTTATGTGTGGGGGTTGTCCCCCACGTGCTCCACAAGAAGAAGTGCTCCCCGGCGTCGTTCCACCCCCCGCGGAACCTAGCGGTCCGCCACTCAAGATTGGCGCCATCTTCAGCGTGACCGGAACTGCCGGTGCCCCGCTGGGGACCCCCGAAAAAGAGACCGTCCTCATGCTGGCCGAACAGATCAACGCCCGGGGCGGGATCGCCGGTCGTCCGGTGGAGGTGCTGTTGGAGGATGACCAGAGCGATAATACGCAGGCAGCCAGTGCTGCCAAGAAGCTCCTGGACCAGCAGGTCTCGGTGGTGATTGGCCCTACCTTGTCCGGCACCACCCTGGCCATCGTGGATACCTTCGAGAAAGCGCAAGTGCCACTCGTTTCCTGCGCCGCGTCCATCAAAATCACTCAGCCGGTGAAGAAGTGGGTCTTTTCCACCGCCCAGCCCGACGTCCTGGCTGTGGAGCGACTCATGGAGTACCTCAAGACCAAAAACATCACCAAGATTGCCGTGGTCTACGACTCCAACCCCTTCGGCAAGAGCGGCATGGAGGTGCTGGATAAACACGCGCCGGAGAACGGCGTGAAGATCGTCGCCAGCGAGAGCTTTGCCTCCAAAGACACCGACATGACCACCCAGCTTACCAAGTGCAAGCAGGCGGGTCCCGAGGCGATCGTCTGCTGGGGCACGAACCCGGGCCCGGCCATCGTCGCCAAAAACATGAAGACGCTCAAGATGGGCATCCCGCTGCTCATGAGCCACGGGGTCGCCAACCAGAGCTTCCTCAAGCTGTCCGGCGAGGCGGCGGAGGGCGTGGTGTTACCCGCCGGCAAACTGCTGCTGGCCGATGCCCTGCCTGCCAGTGATCCGCAGCGGAGCAT
>JAAYIR010000119.1 GCA_012523355.1 candidate division WS1 bacterium | reverse complement strand
AGCCACCTCCACGGCGAACAGCCGAGCTTTGGCCTGGGCCTGCGGGAGCGCACCCAGGGCCAGGGCTGGGGCCCAAAGTTGATGGCGGCGGCCATGGAGGATCCAAGAGTCAAAAACTTGTCGCTAATCACGCTGACCGTCGTGAAATCCAATGAGCGGGCCTGGCACATCTATGAACGCTGGGGCTTCGAGGTCAATCTCGAGAACCGGCCGGAATGGGTACCCGAAGAGAGTTACTACATGGAAAGAAGGCGTCCGTGATGTCCCGTTACGTCACTGTGGCCGGGGTTTCCGGCCTCGAGCCTCCCCCGGACCGGTTGCTCGACGAAGCCGCACACTACGTCTGGCGTGCGGCCAGGATGGGCGCCGATATTGTCGCCTTCCCGGAGTTCTATCCCCTCACTGGGCTTTCTCAGCAACACTGGACCGCCGCCGCCGAGGAGATACCCGGCGCAACTGTTACCCGCATGGCCGAGGTCGCCGCAGCCAACCACTGTTATGTTGTCTGGCCGCTTCTCGAACGCCGGGGGGACAAGCTTTACAACACTGCGGTGCTGATTGATCGTCAGGGCCAGGTTGCGGGCTCGTACCGCAAGATGTACCTGACCATCGGCGAGATGGAGATGGGCATCTATCCTGGTACCGAGGCCACCGTCCTGGAGACCGACTTCGGCAAGATTGGCATGGCTATCTGCTTCGATATGAACTGGCGTCCGGTGTGGGAGGGTCTGGCGGAGAACGGTGCAGAGATTGTGTTCTTTTGCTCGATGTACCGGGGCAGTCGCCAGATGCAGGCCTGGGCCTTCGAGTTCGGATACTATCTGGTCTCTGCGGTAGGCAGCGACCTGGGACAGATCGTGGATCAGACCGGACAAGTGTTGAAGATTTCCCACCAGGATAAAGTCATAACGCACGAGCTTAACCTCAACCGCCGACTCCTGCACATGGACTTCAACTGGGACAAGATTGACCTGATGCTGGAGAAGTATGGCTCCGATCTGACCTTTGACTTCACGGCGCCCGAGGCTCGCTTTGCTGTGGGGTGTCGGCGGCAGGGGCTCACCATAGACGAAATCATCCAGGAGTTCGGCCTGGAGACCCTTCCCCAGTACTGGGCCCGTGTGCTGAAGATGCGAGCAGAGAGGCTAGCGGAGTAGGCCCTTCCCCCGGTGACTTGGGAGTTTGCCTGCCGCGCTGGTTAGCGCGAGGCGCTGGCATCGACTTCCAGCTCAAAGAGCAGGTCCTCGCGACAGATGACGTTATGAGCGGTCACCACCGGCAATCCCGGCATTTTTACCATGTGAAATTTCTTCCAGAGCAGGGCATCTCTCGAGTGTCTCAGATAGGCAGTAGCGCGCGTCACGTCCGCCCAGCCCATGCCCCGAGACTCCAGTATGGCCTCAACGACCTCGCAAGTGCGCGCGATCTGCCCTCGAACGTCCCCGACATGCTCCGTGCGTCCGTCAGGCGAGATGCTGGCGGTACCGGAGATGAGCAACTGGCGCGTCTGAGGCAGGGCAATCTCTACTGCGCGGCTAAAGGAGCTGCCATACTGCAGCGCCGGACACTGCAGCGGAGAGGGCACGGCCTGCGCGGTGACCTCCCCATCTCGCGGCTGGACAGCCCAGAGTCTTGCCACCAGGGCGGCGCCGGCAGGGTTAGCCCCGCCTATGCCGGTGCTGGCGGGAACCAGTCCCTCAAACACCCGGCGTTGGGTGAAGAACTCCGTCCGCACGTGGTTGAACTCGTCATACCACGACAGGATGTCATCCAGGTGTAGCCAGGTGCGTACCACATGCGAGAAGTCCAGACCCGCAAGCCCCAGGGCCTGCTCCAGCCGCTCAAAGGTCGCGCGCGCCTGCGGCTCCGGCGGTAAGCTGGTGTCTGGCGCGTGCACGCCGTCGAGCACCACCTCCAGCGCGCGGGGGCCGCTGATGGCGTACCCCAACACTCGGCCCTCTAACGTCAACGGCCTGACCTCCACTCGCTGAACTGCGCGCAAGTGCAACCCGCTGAGCCCGGAAGCGGTGTCTTCACCCAGGAGCCAGGTAATCGGTCTCCGGGCCAGCAGGGCGGCAGCTTCCTGCCGCTCCATGGCAGTGAGTCGTGGGCCAAAGTACTGCGCCCCGATCACCCGGGCTCCCAGTGTCCCTTCCAGGTAATCGGCTGTCTCCCCCAGTGCCTCCGGTCCCACCCCTGCCCGCGTCACCAGGAATTCGCTGCCGCCGCCTACGGTGCTCTCCTGCACTTGTAGGACTTTGTCTGTCTCCACGAGTGATTTCTCAGTCATGGGAACCTCATTCGATGGGCACGATTCGGTACGGCATGGCGGGCCAGAGGCCCAACGACACCCGGCGCTTGTTGGGGTCCAGACTACCATCAGGGCGCTTGACCTGATAGTAGGTAAAGGCCTCGAGGATCAAGTTATTCTCATATCCTGGCTGGGGGGTCTTCTCCCCGGTCTGGAGCGTGACCAGTGCGCCCTCAGGAGTGATAGCCACTGCAGTCACGGTGAGACCCTCCGGTCCCTCGCGGACCTCCAGCTCAAGCGGAGGAAGTTGCCGGCCTGGGGTGGTCTTGATCAAGGTTTGCAGCGTGCCCCTTGCGGGCAACAGGAGGGGCGCGGCGCTGGGGGGTGGCAGTACAGACACAGCGCGCCCCGCGCCCGTGACCAGCACCGACAGGTTCTGTGCCGGTACCAGGTGCTGGTAAGCGAAGGCCTGCATCATGTTCGTGGCCGGCACCACCGGTCGCGTCACCGTTCGCTCCCCGATCTGTGCACTCCCCACCAGACGCATGGCTTCCGGTTCCGGCAGTGCCCTGGGCGGACCCGTAAGCGTCATGGTGACCTGATTCTGGCCTGGGGGAATGCGCCCTCCTGCCAGGGAGAAGCCGGGCGGGGCGTTCTCGAGCGACACCTCGATCTCGCCCTCGAAACCGTCCTTGCGAAAGGCGTAGACCGTCACGCTTGCCACCCGGCCTGCAGGAACGCTCAGACTGGCGGGCACCATGCGCACTGCGAAATCCGGACGCGGGCCGCTGATCCGCAACCGGTAGGCATACTCGCTCCCGCCGTGTTGGCTCGTATCAGACAACTGCACGTAGTAGGTGCCCGCGGCCGGCAGGCGAAAACGCAGGT
>JAAYIR010000118.1 GCA_012523355.1 candidate division WS1 bacterium | reverse complement strand
GGATCAAGGGGAAGCCCAGCATTCGTCACCTCGGTCGGCTAAGGGGCTGGGAAGCGCTATTCAGCTCCGTGGCCCGCCTCCTTCCCGGCTCCCGGTTTCCGGCTGGATACTGGCCTGCGCCCTGGCCCCATGATATAAGCCGCACGGGTCCGGTGCCCGAGTTGCGATAGGAAGAGCGCGAGTGGTGGAGAAACCACGACTTCTGTTGGTTGACGGTAACAGCCTGCTGCATCGGGCTTTCCACGCCTTGCCGCCCCTGATGACCTCCGACGGCCGGCCTACGAACGCTATCTATGGACTGGCGCAGATGCTGGTCTCGTTGCTGGAGCAGCATCCGCCACAAGCCGCGCTGGTGGCCTTTGACGCCCCGGGCCCCACGCTCCGCCATCAGGAATTCGCCGAGTACAAGGCGACCCGCAAGCCTGCACCGGAGGACCTCGCGCCGCAGTTCTCCATGGCACGGGAGCTGGTGAGCGCCCTGGGGCTCGCACAGGCGGAGTTGTCAGGATGGGAGGCCGACGACCTCATTTCTTCCGTGGCGCAGCAGGCCGAAGGCGAGGGCTATGAGGTGATCATCGTCACCGGTGACCGGGACCTGGTGCAGTTGGTGACGGGCCACACTGACGTGCTGGCGACCATCCGGGGCGTGGCAGACACGCGACTCTATGATCTCGAGCAGGTACGGGAGGAGTACGGTCTGGAGCCAGGCCAGATCGCGGATCTTAAGGCGCTGGCAGGCGATAGCAGCGACAACATCCCTGGCGTGCCGGGGATCGGTCCGAAGACTGCCACCGCACTGCTGCAGCAGTTCAACTCCGTGGAAAACGTGTTGGAGCACCTGGAGGAGATTGAGTCGGCGCGAGTACGCGGGCTGTTGGCCAAGCATCGAGAGCAGGCCTTGCTCAGCAAGCGGCTAGCGAGTCTGGCCGGGGGGGAGGCCCCGCTCAAGTTCGATCCGGAAGGGCTGCGGTGGCAAGGCTACGAGAAGGGCAAGCTGCGAGAACTGCTTTTGGACCTTGAGTTCTCCAGACTCTTGCATCGGCTGGAGTCGCGGACGGAAGCAGACACGGGCACTGACGACCACGAATCGGTACCTGGGCCGCCGACCGTCCCCCTCGAGGAGGTAGTGGCCCTCGCGCGCAGATCAGGCCACCTGTACCTGGCTGGCGAGTGGGAGAAAGGGGCGTTGGTTGGCCTGGCGCTCAGCAGTGGCGAGCAGATGACCTACGCGTTCTTGGGCGCAGCTCATAGGGAGCCTGCGCTATTCTCCGACCCCGGGGGAGTGCCAGAGCAGTTGTCCATGGTCCTGGGAGATGCGGGGTTGGGCAAGGCCGGCTCTGACTTGAAAAACCTGGATCGCCGCCTGCGTGAGCAGGGCGCGGTACTGCGGGGATACCGGTTTGACGTGACCCTGGCTGACTATGTGCTAGCCTCTCACCGGAAGGACCATACCCCCGACAAGTTGGCAGCGGAGTACTTGGGGGAACATCTGCCTCCGGCCGTTACCGCGCGGCGGTCGCTGCATGAGGTCGCACTATTGCCCAGGCTGGAGACTGCTCTCCGTCAGCGCTTGCGCGACCTGGGCCAGGAATGGCTGCTGGATGAGATTGAGGTGCCTCTAGCCACCGTCTTGGCCGAGATGGAGGCAGTGGGGATTGCGGTGGACGCGGAGGCGTTACAGCGGCTGGATCAACACTTCGGTGAAGAGCTGGAACGTTTACTGGAGCGCATGACCGAGCTGGCCGGCGAGAGCTTCAATCCGGATTCGCCGCAGCAGGTCGGCCAGGTCTTGTTCGAGCGGCTTAAGCTGCCCGGCGGCAAGCGTACAAAGACCGGCTGGGCAACGGGAGCGGCGGTTCTGGAGACGCTGGCGCCGGAGTATGAGATCATCCGGCTCATTCTGCAGAATCGTGAGTTCGGCAAACTGCGCTCTACCTATGTGAAGGGGTTACTGGCAGAGATTGACCCGCGAACCGGGCGGGTGCATACTACCTTTGAGCAGGCGGTAACGGCGACTGGACGGCTCTCGAGTCGCAGTCCCAACCTGCAAAACATACCCATCCGCACCGAGCTGGGGCGAGAAATCAGAGCCTGCTTTGTAGCTGGAGGGCCGGAGCAGGTGTTGTTGGCGGCGGACTATTCGCAGATCGAGTTGCGTCTGCTGGCGCATTTCTCAAAGGTGCCAAGCCTGGTGGAGGCTTTCCAGGCTGGGCAAGACATTCATGCGCGGACGGCGGCTCTCATCTTCGGCGTAACGCCGGAGGCTGTGGAGCCTGAGCAGCGCCGGATCGCTAAGACGGTGAACTATGCCGTCGTCTACGGCATGGGGTCGCAGGCGTTGGCGCAACAGATCGGGGTGAGTCGTGCCGAGGCCAGCGACTTCATCAACCACTACTTCGAGCGGTTGAGTGGCGTCAAGGAGTATCTGGACCAAGTGGTGGCTTCCGCGCGAGAACAAGGGTACGTGCAAACCATCTGCGGGCGGCGGCGGTACTTGCCGGAGCTGCACAGTTCGAACACCGGGGTTAGGTCGTATGCCGAGCGAGCTGCGGCCAACACTCCGCTGCAGGGCTCAGCCGCCGACCTGATGAAGATGGCCATGGTTCGGCTGGCGAAGGCTCTTCCCGGGGTGAGCGCCCGCGCGAGGCTGCTCCTGCAAGTGCATGACGAGTTGGTGCTGGAGGTGCCGCGCGAGGAATTGGCGGCGGTAGCTGCATTGGTGAAGGAGATCATGCAGTCCGCGTGGAATTTAGACATCCCGCTGGAAGTGGAAGCGAAGGCGGGAGACAACTGGCGGGATCTGGCTGAGGTGAAGTAGAGCCTCGGCCTCCGATCAGGAAAGAGGGGCAAGTGCCCCCAACGAATCCAGAGAAGCACTGCTATCTCGACCACGAAGGGGAGTTGTACGATGGATGACGCGGAGAGGCTTGAGGAGTCCCAGGACGAGGAGAGTAACGTGGCTCCAAGTGCCGGGGAGGTGGACCAGGAAGCAGGGGAAGCGGAAGCGCCCGGGTCGAGCTGGGATGAGTTTGAGGCTGCCCTGGCCCCGGCGACCGTCGCTCGCGGGGATCTGGTGGACGCGACGGTTGTGGATGTCCAGAACCAGGCCGTGGTTGTGGACCTGGGGACCAAGTATGAGGGCGTCATCCCTCGCGACGAGTTCGGGACCGAGGAAGAACTGCCCAAGGTGGGCGACGAGATCCGAGTTGCGATAGTGAACGTGGATGAGGAGAACGAGCGGATCCGTGTCTCCAAACGGCGCGCTGACTACGAGCGAGTATGGGGTCAGCTCAAGGAGGCCATGGACCAGGGAGCACAGGTCACGGCGATGGTCACCGAGCGGGTGCGCGGTGGTTTGCGGGTGGACGTAGGGGTGCCGGGTTTTGTCCCTGCCTCGCACGTGGTGGTACGCGACGTGCGTCACCTGGACCGCTTCGTGGGGCGGACCCTGCCCTTGAGGGTCGTGGAGGTGGACCGGCGCACCAACAAGGTGATTCTCTCGCACAAGGCAGCAGTGGAGGAAGAGCGCAAGAGCCGTCGCGAGAAGACACTGTCTCGTCTCTATGAGGGCGCGGTGTGCGAGGGGCGAGTGGTGAGTCTCACCAATTATGGCGCCTTCATTGACCTCGGCGGTTTAGACGGCCTGCTACACATCTCCGAGATGGCCTGGCATCACGTCGATCACCCCTCCGAGGTACTGAAGAAGGGCGACATTGTGCGCGTGGTCGTGCTGGCCATTGAGGACGAAGGCAATCGCATCTCTCTGAGCCGTCGTGAGATCCTCCCCGATCCCTGGAAAGAGGTGGAGGGGCAGTTTTCCGTCGGCCAGGCCCTGGAGGTGGAGGTTACGCGCATGGTCTCTACCGGGGCCTTCGCCAAGCTTCCGGGGCTGGAGGTGGAGGGCTTCATCCCGATACGGGAGATGTCCGAACAGCGGATCAAGAAGCCGGAGGACGTGCTGCAATTGGGGCAACAGGTGGAAGTCAGGATTGTGGATATGCAGCCCCCGGCGCGGAAGATGACCTTGAGCATGGTGCAGGCCGGTGCGCAACGGGAGCGGGCGGAGACGCAGCGCATCTTGAGTTCACATCAACCGGCTGCCTCGGGAATTAACCTCGGCGAACAGTTCGGCGATATCCTGCGCGGCGCCCTGGTGCCGGAGAAGGCGCCGCCCCAGGAGGCGGCTACCGAAGAGGCGGCGGGAACAGAGGCCCAGGCCGAGGCGGAAGCGACAAAGGAATTGTCATCCGCCCAGGACTCTCAGGAGCAGGTGGAGTCTCCGCCAGAGGAGCCGGGGGCCGAAGCCCCAGTTGAAACGGGGGGCGAGGAACCGACGATAGAGGAACCCGCTGAAACCGTTGAGCAAAGGCCGGAGCATGAGCCTGCGGAGTCGGTAGCCGAGGAGTTGGCGGAAGAGGAAGACACGGAGGCGTCGGCGGAGGAGAAGTGAGATAAGTGGACCCAGGCCCGGCTCCGGTCGTGGCAGTGATTGGCCCCGTGGGGGCTGGGAAGTCGGCGGTCTTGGGCTTCCTCCAGGAGCTGGGCGCGGCGACGATCAACTTCGACGATTACTCCCGTCAGTTATTGCGGCCGGACAGGCCAGAGACAACGCAGGTGCGTACAGCCTTCGGGCCGCACTATGTGGAGGCTGGCGGGAAGGTGGATCGTGCCGCTCTGGGAGCGCTGGTGTTTGCCGATGACCAGGCGCGAGAGCAGCTAGAGGGCATCCTGCATCCGCCCATGTTGGCCCAGCTCCGGGCAGCGGTGGAGGAGTTCCGGCGGGATCCCTCCGCACCGCTGCTGGCCGTGGAGGGCGCGATCCTTGGCCGCCTGGCGCCGGAGCTTTTTGATGCTCTGGTCCAGACCACTGCGCCGGCCAATGTGCGGGTTGAGCGGCTACGCTCCAAGGGGTGGAGTCCGGAGACGATTCAGCACGTACTTGCGTTGCAGCGACGGTTGGGACTGGACACGGCGGCGGGAGACTTCGTGATTGACGGCTCGCGGCCTCTGAGCGATGTTCGCGAACAGGTGGTGCGGCTCTGGCACGATCTGACTGGCTGCGAAGGCGGGAACTAGGTCAGATAGCAGTACGTTATTAGCATAAGGCGCCCCGAGCGGGAAGTCCGAGATCCTGTGCGGGGTGCTGTTGGTTGACGGACAGTCGGACCCACCGGTCGGCAAAATTCTGTCAGGGGTGCACGTCGTCCTGGGATTTCACCCAGGACAGAGGGGCTCCGGTTCCTGCGTCCTCTGACTACGTGGGCAGCGATGGGTAGACTGGTCCGCAATGTACGGGGAGGCGCTCAGATGATTGAGGCCGCAGGTCTAACCAAATTCTACGGCACACATCCGGCCATCCAGGACGTTTCGTTTAGGGTGTCGGAGGGGGAGGTGGTGGCCTTCCTAGGCCCCAACGGCGCGGGGAAGAGTACCACCATGCGCATCCTCACCGGCTACATGCCTGCCACAGAGGGCACGGCCCGCATCGCTGGCTTTGATGTGACGGAAGAATCCCTGGAGGCACGCCGTCATGTGGGTTACATGCCTGAGCACATCGCGCTGTACCCTGAGATGCGGGTGACCGAGTACCTGCTCTACTGTGGAAAGCTGGAGGCCCTGGAGACGAAGAAGCTGTTTGAGCGGCTGGAGTACGTGCTGGAGGCCTGCTCGCTACAGGAGCGAGCCGATTCCATCATTGCTACGCTGTCCCTGGGTTACCGCCAGCGCGTGGGGCTGGCGCAGGCGTTGCTGCATGACCCGGCGGTGCTGATCCTGGACGAGCCGACCATCGGGCTGGACCCGATTCAGATCGTCGAGGTGCGAGGACTCGTCAAGAAGCTGGCGGGCAAGCACACGATTCTGCTCTCCACCCACATTCTGCCCGAGGCGCAGCAGTCCTGTGAGCGGGTGTTGATCATGAACCATGGGCGGATTATTGCGGAGGGGGCGCCAGATAAGCTGACCACGCAAGTCCGCCAGGCGGAGTCGTATCGGGTGCGGGTGGCGCGGCCCTCGTCGGAGGTGGCGGACCGCCTGCGGCAGGTGCCTGATGTGCTCAACGTGCAGTCGGGGCCAGACGGGGCCTACGGGGTGGACACACGGATTGGTAGCGATCCTCGCGCCGAGTTGTCTCGCACTGTGGTACAGATGGGGTGGAGCCTGCTGGAAATCTCGCCCCTGGAGTTGACCCTGGAGGATGTCTTCCAGGCCCTGACCATGAGGAAGGAGAGTGCGGCCTAGATGCGCGCAACCTTGACCATAGCTCTCAAGGAGTTCCGCGGCTACTTCATCGCGCCCATGGCCTATGTAGTGGTCTTGTTCTTCCTGGGCGTGAGTGGACTGATCTTTGTGCTGACCATGGCCATGCCCCAGGCCGCGACCAACCACTACCGGGGGGTCATGCAGAGCATGGTGTTCATTACGCTGATGATGGCCCCGGTACTGACCATGTCGCTGCTGGCGCTGGAGCGGGGCCGAGGTACCCTGGAGTTGCTGATGACCCGGCCCGTGAGTGACTGGAGCATCGTGCTGGGCAAATATCTGGCGGCGGTAATGATCTACACTGGCCTCCTGATCGTCACGCTGTTGTACCCGCTCCTGATGTCGGTGGGGGGCGAGGTAGAGTGGGGTACCATCTTGTCCGGGTATGTGGGCATGTTCTGCGCTGGGCTGGCTTTCATGGGGATCGGGCTGTTTGGCAGCGCGATCACCGCTGACCAGATTGCCGCGGCCTTGAGTGCCTTCTTCATCTTGCTGTTCTTCTGGATTATGGGATTTGTGGCACAATCCGTACCCAGCGGCCTGGGAGATGTTCTCAACCATCTCTCTTTTATTGAGGGCTACCTGGAGTTTGCCAAGGGTGTAATTGATCTCAAGAATGTAGTGTACTTCCTGAGCCTGGCCGGGTTCTTTGTGTTCTTGGCCGAGCGGGTCGTGGAGAGCCGCCGCAGCGTGTGAAGAGGCTGGCTGTGGCGGTGCCGGATCCGGCGCCAGACGATCGCCTCCGCTCCCAAGCTTGCAGATGATTAGGTGAACGCTATGAGTGACAACCGACCGAAGAAGGGCCCTGAGCGGGAGATTTCAGATCCACGCCTGCGGAAGCAGGAACTTGAGGTGGCCCCCCTGCTGCGCACCACCCAGATCGTGATCTGGCTAGGTCTGGGGCTGCTGCTGTTGGCGCTGGCCTGGTGGGGGATTGGGCGCAGGCTGACTTGGGCGCCGGTGATCATTGGCGGGCTGGGTGTGCTGGGGGTGGCGTTCTGGCTGGCACTCAATCTGCCGGCCCTGCGGCGTGCCGCCGGCACACGATCGGCCAAGATGGTGCTCAACTCCGTGGGCTTCATCATCTTTGTGGCCGGCATCCTGGTGTGCATTAACGTCATTGTCGCTCGCCACCACCCGAAACTGGATCTGACTAAGGGACGAATCTACACCCTGGCCAGTCAGACGCGGGATTTCCTCAAGGGCCTGCCGGCTGACGTGGAGCTGGTGGCTTTCCTTCCGCAGGGCGATGTCTACTCCGCTAATGCCCGCGAGTTGGTGAAGCTCTACTCTGCGGCCTCGCCACGGGTGCGTGTCACCTGGGCGGACTATACCAATGTCACCCTCGCCAAGAAGTACGACGTGAAGTACCCGGGTACAGTGGTGGTGCAGGCCGGAGACAAGCAGGAAAAGATCACCGAGGTCACCGAGCAACACCTGACCTCCGCCATCATGTCGGTCACCACCGAGGAGAAGCTGGCGGTGTATTTCCTGACCAACCACGGTGAGGCCAGCATCAGCGGCGGTGATAACGGCATTTCCCAAATCAAGAACGACCTGGCCAATCAGCAGTATGAGGTCAAGGAGCTGGAACTGGCGAAGATGCAGGAGCCGGCGGTGCCGGAGGACTGCAGCGTCTTGGCCATCATCGGGGCCCAGATTCACCCCGCGCCGCAGGAGATGGCCGCTATCGAGAAATACCTGGAGAACCACGGGAAGCTGCTGATCGCTCTGGCGGCACCCCCGGCGCCGGATTTTGCCTCCCTGCTGTCCAGTCGTGGCGTCACCCCCCTGGCCGGGATCGTGATTGATCCACAGTCCAGCTTCATGGGCGACGCGACAGCCCCCATGGTGGCACCGGAGGCGTCCGGCTCACCGGTTTTGGAGGGCGTGGACCAGTTGGTCCTGCCGATCTGCCGCGCGTTGGAGGTGGCGGGAGGCACGCCTCCGCCTACCATGCCGGGCCAGCCGCCGCCTCAGGGACCGGCCACGGCGCTGGTAAGCTCCTCGGCGGCCTCCTGGCTGCAGCCGAATCTGTCCGCGGGTACCAAGGAGCCGGAGAACGCGCAGAAGGGGCCTTTCGCCATGGCTGCAAGCATTGACGAAAGTCCGCCGCCCCCGCCGCAGATGCCCGGACAGCCGCCGGCTCAGGTCCCGGAGACCGATGCCACCCGGATAGTGGTTCTGGGCAGCTCCACGGCGCTGAACGATAACCTGGTGCGCTTGTTCAGGTTCAACGCGAATGTGGCGCTCAACTCGATCGCCTGGCTGAGTCGGAATACTCGCATGGTCTCGATTCCGCCCAAGACGGAGGAAATGCATCAACTCCTGCTCACCAACACACAGAAGAACTTCATCATCTTCGTGGTGATGTTCTTCATCCCGCTGGCCGTGATCATCGCGGGGACGTTGGTCTGGTGGACGCGGAGGCGATAGAGAGCGATGAAGCGGCGTTACGTTCGCACCCTGATCGTCGGGCTAATCTTCGTGGGTCTGGTCATCTGGATCATGCTCAACGAACGCGGCCGAGTGGTGGAGAAGGGCGAGGTTTTCGCTCTGCAACTCACTGACCTCAGCCGCGTGAGCATGAAGGCGACTGAGCATCAGTACACTCTTGAACGCCGTGGGGAAGACTGGTGGTTCACTGAGCCGTTCGAGGGCCTCGCCGACAGCGACAAGATCAAGCCAATACTCGACGCGGTGGCCTCGCTGAAGCCCCTGGCGCGAGAGGACCAGAACCTTAGTGACCCGGAGTTTGGCCTGCAGGCTCCCGTAGTCACACTGGACGTGACATATGGGCGTAACCGGACTGCAACCATCCGACTGGGGGCGGAGAGTCCGCTGGGGCAGAAGTATTTCGCTTCCATCAGCGGCAAGAGCGCGCTGTTCCTAATTGACCAGCTCTTCAAGTCGCAGGTAGATCAAGACCCCGAGGAGTTGCGCGACAAGCGCGTCCTCAAGCTCGCCACCGATGAGACCGAGCGTCTGCCCTTGTGGCGCCCTGAGGGGACCCTTGTGGTGGGGCTGGTGCCGCTGGCCGGTGAGCCTACCTGGCAGATCACCTCACCACGCAAGCTACCGGCGGACAAGAGCAGCGTCGAGGGCTATTTCCGCGCGTTGTCGGAGGGGGAGGCCGTGGACTTTTTGGCGTACACCCGGGAAAACCTCGTGGCCACTGGTCTGGACAAACCCGCGCTGACCTTGAGCTGTGAGGTGAAAGGGCAGAAGGCGGTGACGGTCTGGCTGGGGAAGCAGGAGGAGCGGGAGATCAAGCAACCGGGAGCGCCCGGGGAGACGGCCAGCACAAGCCCGCAACAGGTAGTGTATGTGATGCGGGCAGGTCGGGCCGAGATACTGGCCCTGCCGGCCAGCTACTTCGCCTCGCTTGACAAAACACTGCTCGACCTCCGAGACAAGCACCTGATGCTACTCACTCGGGAGAAGATCAAGGGCCTGGCCGTGGCACGCGAGAAGGGTGTGTCCTTCCGTGCCATTCGGAGTGACACGGAATGGCAAATCCAGGCTCCCAAGACAGGCCGGGGCGCCAGCTTCAAGCTGGACGGGCTGGTCTCCAATCTGATTGATCTGCAGGCCATCAGGTATGAAGTCGAAGGCGATCCGAAGGTGGCGTTAGGCAAGTATGGCTTGCAGGCGCCTCAGGTGGCTATCACCATCGCGGTGGAGGGTGGGCAGCAGATCGTGCTGTATGTCGGTAGTGAAGTGCCCGAGGAAACAGGTCGTCTCTACGCCCGGACGTCAACTGCCCATGATGTCTACGTGATTGACGACACTGTACTGCAAGCGCTACCGGAGACTGCAGATGAACTCTTGGCTACTACGCCTGACTACTCCGCGGGGAATGGCATGTTCGATATGTCGGACATGCCACCAGGGGCAATGCCCTACTCGCCGGGAGCGCCCTGATGGATAGCGCCGCGATTGCCGCCCTCTATGATCAGCACCTGATGCGCACCTACCGGCCGCTCTCAGTGGCCTTCGCCCGTGGCCAGGGGTGCCGGCTGTGGGATCTCCAGGGGCGGGAGTATCTGGACTTCGTGGCCGGGATCGCGGTCATGGCGACGGGACACTCCCATCCGCGGATCGTGACGGCCTTGCAGCAGCAAGCGGCGGAGTTGGTCCATACCTCCAACCTGTACTATAACCGGGAGCAGGCGCGGTTGGCGGAGCGGCTTACTGCACTGTCCTTTGCCGATCGTTGTTTCTTCTGCAATAGCGGCACGGAGGCCAACGAGGCCGCGATCAAGCTGGCGCGCCGCTGGGCGGGGTTGCAGGACCCGCCGCGGGGTCCGGGCATCATTGCGGCCCTGTCGGCCTTCCATGGGCGCACGCTGGGTTCTCTGAGTGCCACCGCACAGGAGAAGTACCAGAAGCCCTTCCAGCCACTGCTGCCGGGCTTCGGGTATGTTCCCTACAATGATCTGGAGGCGCTGGCCGCGGCGTTGACCCCGGAGATCTGCGCGGTGATTCTGGAGCCGGTGCAGGGCGAGGGCGGGGTCAATGTACCCGATGAAGGTTACCTGGCAGGTGTGCGCCAGCTGTGCGATCAACGGGGCGTACTGCTCATCCTGGACGAGATTCAGACCGGGCTTGGGCGCACCGGGAAGTGGTTTGCCTACCAGCACCACGGAATTGAGACGGACAGCATGACACTCGCCAAGGCACTGGGCTCAGGATTGCCGATTGGGGCCTGTCTGGCCCGGGAGGCGGCGGCAGTCTTTCAGCCGGGTGACCATGCGGCGACCTTCGGGGGCAATCACCTGTGCTCGGCCGCAGCTCTGGAGACGCTGCAGGTCATCGCTGAAGAGGGTTTAGTGGAGCGGGCCGCGGAGCGCGGAGGTTTCCTGGCAGGCCTGCTGCGGCAACGACTGGGTGCGCATACGGCTTTCCGGGAGGTCCGAGGACAGGGGCTGTTGCTTGCCGTGGTGCTTGATCCGGAGCAAATCACGGGGCCGCAGGTCCAGGAGGCTGCACTGCGTGAGGGGCTCATCGTCAATGCCATAGGGCCCGACCGGGTTC
Organism: candidate division WS1 bacterium; assembly: GCA_012523355.1. Taxonomy (GTDB): domain Bacteria; phylum Armatimonadota; class Zipacnadia; order Zipacnadales; family Zipacnadaceae; genus Zipacnadum. The sequence goes on along the minus strand of JAAYIR010000118.1, from coordinate 21,762 downwards.
GCCTGGCGCCGCCGCTGATCGTGAGCGAGGAGGAGTGTCGGCAGGCAGTGGAGATCTTGGACAAGGTGGTTGCAGAATAGGGCACTAAGTGTCCGGGAGAAGTAACAAGCCCTCCGTCGAAGAACGGAGGGCTTGTCATTCTTAGAGCTTCTAGTTGAGCCTAGAATCGGTAGCCAACAGTGAGACGGATGCCGCTCAGGTCGTCCGTGTCGCCGCTGCTGCCGAAGTTGTAGCGCGCCTCCACATAAGGCGCGCCTCCCGCCACCATGTTCTCGGGCTGGAACTCCTTGCCCACGACGATATTCCAGAGCCAGCCGCTATCCGTGTTGCCGTTGGATTGACTGGCAAACCCGAGGCCGCCGCCAGCATAGATGGTGGCATCCTCCTGGGGACGCCACAGATACGAGCCCTCAAAGGTCCACACCCGCTCACCATCGTCAGTGAAGTAGTTGACCGTGGCCAGCGCGTTGCGCCAGATGTAGTCGGCACCGTAGACGATGGTGCTGTCAAAGTCCTGGGCTTTGACCCATCCCAGATGGATCCTTGGTCCCTCGAACACGTTGTCGGCACCCATGCCGCCCCAGTACTGGGCGAAGGCTGTACTGGTGGTAAGCATGGCCACCAAGACTAGAACCGGCAATAGTCTCTTCATGTGATATTCCTCCCTCAGAATTGGTGTGAATGGTACTGCGAATCTCCGGTGCTACTAGGTTTAGTGCTGTGCAATCAGCTTGCCATCTCTGCCGTCCTGCTCTCACCCCCCTAAGCGGTTGCGGCCGCGGTCGCGCCCTAGAAAGGTGCTCAGAAGAAAGTATTGGCGGTAGCGCCCCATGCGAAATCCTCTGCCACAACGCCCAGATCAATGGAGACCCACCTGGCAGGGTAGTAGCGTATGTTCCCATTAAGGTTAACCCCATCGTACTCCACCTGAATCAGGGAATCGCTGGAAGGCGCGAAGTCCATGCCGGCGAAGAAACCATCCAGGCGACCGCCGCCGTGGTCCTTATTGCCCCAGCCGGCGTGGAGATTCACCATGTTGAGGCTCTCTGCCTCCACCGGGAAGGCGTGGCTCAGGCTGAGGTACCACACGCGAGCTACGGTGTTACTGGCGTCAAAGATCCCCAAAGCGACCTTTGGCATCTCCCCCTCGGTGCGGGTCAGGCGACCCAGGGGGATCTGATACTTGCCATTGAGCACGGTTTCGTTGCGATAGACGCCAGGAGTTGCTTCCTGGGGTTCGACGTTGACCATACGCACTACGCTGGCCTCCAGATCCCCCGGCAAGCCGAATACGGCTCCCCAGAGGGCTTGACGTCGGGGCTCTGATTGAATGGCGTGGTAGAACGCCGCCCCCTGCAGGGGTGGGGCGACCATCGCGGTAGGGGTGATCAGCAGGCCGGTTTGGCCCAGGTAAGAGGCAGTGGGAGCGCTGGAAACCGGTGGGGTCGCCCAGTCGCCATAGATGTCGGTCTGGGCAAAGGCCGCGAGGGGAAGAACAGAGAACATCAAGGCCAATCCGAACGTTAGAACTAGACGGTGCATCTAGTACCCCTCCTGTTGCTGTGACTTGTGCGATATTCAGGTGGAGTATACACTTTCTGAGACTTGAGAGTCAAGAGCAATCGAGAGTACAACCCACGCACGGAAGACTGAAGGGGGCCGAGCTATGCGAGCGAGTAGGCATATCGTTGTGGTACTGGCGCTGAGCCTGGGCGCGCTTGGTGCAGGCGCAGCGGAGGCGGCACAAGCACAGCCGCGAGGCTGGGAGGGCCTGCGCTTGTGGCCGGGGCAACCGCTAAGAACCGTGGGTGCTGGCTCTACCTCTCCCGCCTTGGCGATCGGCGAGGAGCAACTTTTTCTGGGAGAGATCAACCAGGGGGCAGTGTACATTTCCGAGCTGGTTCCGGACACGGGCGGCGCTTCCTGGACTAAGCTTGTTGCTGCTGGAGCTAGCGGGCGAGATCGCAGGGATCTGCATGCGGCAGTGGTGGGCAAGACGGTGTGGTTGGCCTGGCTAGAGGCCCCTGCTGGAACCCCAGAGACTGCTCCTCGTGCTCTAATGCTGGCAGGATTCCGGCTGGAGCCACAGACCGCCACGGAGGCGGTTGCGGTCGCCAACACGCGGCAGGGAGCGATCGCCGAGCACAACGCTCAACTCTGGCTCGCCTGGCTGGGGCCGCCGGAGAGCAACAGCCTGTCGTTGTCCGCAGGCCCGGAGCAGAACGGCTTCGTGGTGAACTGGCAGCCACCCTCCCCGGGGAGTCTGAGTGGACTGGGATTAGCGGACTTTGGTGCTGATCTGCTGATCCCCTACGTCACCGAGGCTGCGGGGCAAGCTAGCCTGTGGCAGGCCAGTTACAACGGTCATCGGTTTCATGGAGTTCGCAAGCTGCGGGGGACGGGCCACCTGGGGCCACTGGCCGCGGCGCGTCTGCAGACTCGGGCCTTGATACTATACACGCTGTTCGTGGGCGAGGCACCCGGCGTCGGGAATCTGGTCCTGACCGTCAGCGATGCGGTAGGTGCCGGGTTGTCCTCGACCGAATACTTGGCAGACGGGAACACCAACCTGCGCCCCTCCCTGGCTGTGGCAGAGAGAACAGTGTGGCTGGCGTACAACGCGTGGTCTGCACCTCCAGAGACCTCTGGGGCCAAGAATCTGGGGCTGTTTCTGGGGAAAATTGAATTGGGGCTCTAGTGGGTAACCCCTGGACCCTATTCCTCAGTGCCGACCAGTGAGCGCAGCACCTGGTTGAGGACGATGATATTCTCAGCAGTGGCGTCCACCACGTCTGAGGTGAGATCCGCTCCCATGCTCCCCTTCAGCCAACTGCCGTTGTTAAGCTGCGTCGCCAGCAGCGAATCAACGACGGCTTCGACCGTGCGCTGGTAGTTGGCGCTGCCTGTGATCTCGTAGGCCAGCGCGGCGGCCCAGGCGATAAAGGCGCTGTGTTCGCTGGAATGGCGGTCGTCGGCACAGGAGTCAAGAAACTGGAGATAGCGGTGGGTGCCTTCCAGGTAGTCCTGGGATCCGGAAGCGTCCGCTAGGCAGGCCAGAAAGCCTGCGGCCAGTGCCGGGGCGTGATAGAACTGCTCGCGCTGGCCGGTATCGATAGCATACCACGGCGCCGCCTCAGCTGGGAACTCCGAAAGAATCTCTTCACCGTTGTGGGTCACCATATAGAGGCGGGCGGCGGCACCGCCGGGTTGATTCTCCCACAGACGCAGCAAGAAACCTCCGGCGGCTTCGGCCTCACGAAGCTGGCCGCACTGGAGACAAGCATACGCGCAGACAGCAGTGGTGAGCAGGTCCTGCTCACCATCCAGTGGGGCCTCGGGACCCGCGGTGAGAAAGCCGCCGGTCTCCGGGTGCTGGAGGCTGGTGAGCCATTCCAGCAGAGGATAGGCCAACGCAAACTGGCTCAAGCGCATGGCCCCGACCGCGAGAAAGGCGTTCGCCACCGGGTAGAAGTGGTCCCAGGGCGCGGGCCGGGCCGCACCGCTGAGATCACCATCCTCGTCGAGGCTGGAGGCACGAAGCCAGGTGCTGAGTTGAGCGGCCTTGGGCTGCTGGCCCATGTCACCGAGGGCCCACAGCAGTTTGGCCAGAGTAGCCAGGCCATGTTCCGCAGGACGAAAAGAGCCGTCTGCGTTCTGCTGGCTAAGCAGCCACTTGAGAGCGTTTATGGTTGAGGTGCGGCAGCTGCGCAAATCCATGACGAATCCCCTGTCCGACACTGAACTTCAATACACAGGAAAGGTAATTCTCCGCTGTCCTCGAAATCCCTTCTCACGATGAAAAGGCCCTGGCCACCAAAGGGCCAGGGCCTTCTCTGTGTGTTGAACGGGCAGTTACCAGTCCGGGGTGATGTCCACTACGGTGCTCAGGACACGATCGTCGGCCTTCCGAGTGATGCGCACTACAACGAACTTAGCCCCCGCTTCCTTGGCCGCATTCAGGGCTGCGCGATACTCCGCGGCGCTGGTCACCGTGGTGCGGTTGACTGCGGTGATGACGTCGTCCTTCAAGAGAATGCCCGCAGAGGGGCCACCCTCATTGACAGCCGCCACGAGCACGCCCTTGCTCACGCCCAGTGCGCGGGCTTGCGGCATGTTGCCAGTTAGAGTCTGCACTCTCAAGCCTAATGGGTCCGCAGCCTCTACCTGTTCTTCAGGTGAGGGCTTGGACGGGCTCAGGCCTCCGTCATCCGGCATCTCACCGATCTTGATGCTAATGCTCTTCGACTGGCCGCTGCGGATGACCTCGAAGGTCGCCGTCTCGCCGGGCGGGAGCTCACTAACCACACGCTGAAGGTCGCTGGCACTGTGGACCGGCGTGTCGTTAACCTTTACGACCACGTCCTCCAGTTGAAGGTCGCTCTTGGAGGCCGGCCCCTCGGGGCTGATCTGAGTTATGAGGGCGCCACCGGACGGGGCCTTGTAGAACTTTCGCATGTTCTCGCTCAGATCACGGATGCCTATGCCCAGCCACCCACGCACAATCTTCTTCTTGGCAATGAGCTGCGGAATGACCTTGCCTGCCATGGCTGACGAAATGGCAAAACCAATGCCGATATTCCCTCCGAGGGCCCCGGTGGGGGAGAAGATGGACTCGTTGATGCCCAGTACCTGACCGTTGAGATCCACCAGTGGCCCTCCGCTCTGTACGGGGTTGAAGGAGGCGTCGGTCTGGATCACGTCGGGTATGGAGTAGCCTACTGCCCCCAGTTCGTCGGCGGGGACGACCCGGCCCTTGGCGGAGATGATGCCCTGGGTGACCGTCTGCTGCAGCTCAGGGCTAAAGGGGCTACCGACGGCCAAGACCCACTGTCCCACCCGGGCGTCCTTGCTGCTGCCCAGGGTCAGATAGGGGAGCTCCCGACCGGCTTCCACCTTGATGACGGCCAGGTCACTGCGCGCATCATATCCCACCACCGTCGCGGGGATGGGGGCCGTGCCGTCAACGTCGTGGAGTTGGACCCGCAAGTTGGTTGATTCCATCACCACGTGGGCATTGGTCACGATATAACCGTCAGCGCTGTAGATCCATCCTGAGCCCAGGAAAGAAGCCTCACGAGGCTTGGGCTTGGGGGCTTGCTGTCCTCGCTCCTCCGGGCCGAAAGGAAAGGGGAAGTTGCGGAAGAAATCCTCGATATCTACGCGCGGGGCAACCTTCCGCTTGCCCTGTATGGAAACCACCCGGGGCAGGACGTACTCGGCGACATTGCTGAAAGCAGTGCGCCAGTCGCCGCCGGAGAGGTTCCCGGCCGGCGCTTGGGCGCGCGCGGCTGTCTCGTGCGGGAAGTAGATGAGCATGGCCATCAGGCCCATCCCTACCAGCGCACTCAGCAAAATAATGATCAGGTGACTGTGTCTCTGTGTATCAACACGCATCATTGATTCCTCCTGTGGGGGCCAAGTATCATGCTTGTACCGGCGAATAGTGTACTGAGCCAGCTCGGCTGGGTGACAGACGAGCTGGCTCACTTGGCTCCTCTGTCTTACATAACGCCAGAAAAGCAAGGAAAGTTCTAGCCCACGGCGTCTAGCTGCGGGTTTGCCGTGCAGCTAACAAGGCAGCGAAGTATCCGGCCCCAAAGCCGTTGTCGATATTCACCACCGCTACCCCCGTGGCACAGGAGTTGAGCATGCCCAGTAGCGCCGCCAGGCCGTGGAAGCTGGCGCCGTAGCCGATGGAGGTTGGCACGCCAATCACGGGTGTATCCACCAGCCCACCCACAACGCTGGCCAGAGCACCCTCCATGCCCGCGACCACCACGATGGCTGCGGAATCGCGCAAAACTTCCAGATAGTTCAGCAGTCGATGCAAACCGGCCACGCCCACATCATAGACGCGATGCACGGTGATACCGGTAGCCTCCGCAGTCACTGCCGCCTCCTCAGCCACTGGTAGGTCCGAGGTGCCGGCGCTGACCACCGCGACTTGGCCCGGAGCGGGCACTGGCTGGCCTACCCAGATGATGCGCGCTGGATCCCGATACTCCGCCTCAGGCACTTGCCGGCATACAGCTTCGTAGAGTTCGCGATCAGCACGCGTAGCTATTACTACGGGGGCCTGTGCGTGTAGACTGGCGAGAATCTCGCAGATCTGCTCGGAGGTCTTCCCTGGGGAAAAGACCACCTCAGGAAAACCTGTGCGCAGAGCTCGGTGATGGTCCACCTTGGTGTGCCCGAGGTCCTCGAAGGGCAGATCGCGTAGCCGGCGCAGGGCCTCGGTCGCGGAAAGCTGACCGCTGGCAACGGCTTCGAGGAGAGTTCTCAGACTGGCCTGGTCCATAGAGGTGAAGAGGTGAGACTGGACGGTTAGGTTGTCATACGCCAGGTCGCCGAATCTGACGTGCCAGCCAGGCGACAAAGGCTCGGACAGGGGCGGATGGTCGCTGACTACTGCTGATCCGCGACGGGTACTGCGGCCGTGGCCTCGGCAACTCGCGCAGGCTGACCCGCCTCCCGCTTGGGCCGGCGCATCATGATGTACAGCTCATTATCACCGGCCATCATGATCGGCTCCCAGCCTTCCTCCACGAGACCCTCCAGGCGATCGTTCATGGGACCCATGCGCGTCCCTGCGGGACGGTGTTCGATACGATATTCGAATGCAGCCATGTGTGAAGCCTCCGTATTGGGATTCAACTATGGTCAACTCCAGAAGTCAGGATCCAGACTGGGTGCAAGTCCACCCCTGGTATTCCATTGTCTGGATCCTAACTCCTGACTACTTCTGCCGCCAGATACCCCACCACCTCGGGCATAGGAGCGACCTCTCCCGAATGGTGATAGGCCAGAATCTCTGCGCCCGTGGCGCCTAACTGTTGAGCCGCGATGAGCATGGCCGCGGTGGGACCATATCCGCACATGGAAATGTTACGTCGCGCGCGCTCTTGCAGTAGGCCCTCCGCATCCAGATTGCGTATGTACTCGGCCAGGGCCAGGTCCTGGCCGCGGGCGGTTTCGGCTGGCCGCTGGTGCGTCATGTCCGTGCTGGCGACGATCACTGCGTTGCGTTCCGTGAGCACCTGGGCCAGGGCCTCTCCCAGCCGCCGGGCGTCCGGCGCTCCGGACTCGACCATCAGGAGCGGCACGATGCGCAGGCGTTCACCGTACAAGTGCTGCAGCAAAGGGACCTGGACCTCCAGGCTATGCTCGTAGGAAAAGACCCGCACGTCATCCACGAGCTCGGGGAGAAGCGCGAGCAGGTCCCGGGCCACCTCCGCATCAATCTGGGCCTCACCCAACGGCGTGTGCCAGGCCCCGGCGCTTTGTATGCCCGCCCAAAAGCCTCCCAATCGGTGGGAAGGCCCGATGATCACGACCACCTCCGGAACACCGTCGGCGGCTAACGCGAGATAGGCCGTCGCGGCAACCGCTCCGGAATACACGTAGCCGGCATGGGGACAGATCAGGCCCAGGATCTGCCGCGGACCGTCAGGATCAACCTTGGGCAGGCGGCCCGGGCCGCGGTCGCTCAGATAGGCAGCCTCGATCTCTTGGAGCAGTTCGGTCTCGGTCCCCGCGTAGAACTGCCCAGCCACTACCGGTTGACGGATGGGTCCGGTGATCTTCTCTCGCATGAGCACTGGGGTACGATGAGTCTGTGCCGACTGCGACACGTGATACGCCTGGAATCAACTAGCCAGCATGGCCCGTGCTGTCCCCACCGCTTGGTCAGCGCTAACCACTTGCTCCTGGGCATCGCGCCGTCGCCGTAGTTCAATTTCGCCGCTCTCCGCGGTTCTCCTGCCTATAACCGCTCGTAGCGGGTAACCGATGAGATCAGCGTCCTTGAACTTGACGCCGGGACGCTCGGCCCGGTCATCCAGGATGGCCTCCAGCCCTGCGGCCTCCAGGGCGGCTACCAGCTTTTCGGCGATCGCCCTTGGCTCCGGCTGGTCGGGGTCGAGTAGCAGGACGGCCACCTGGAAAGGGGCAGCGGTGGCCGGCCAGGAGATGCCGTTGTCATCATGGTGGGCCTCCACCAGAGCGGCGACGATACGACTTACCCCAATGCCGTAGCAGCCCATGACCAGCGGCTGTTGTTGGCCCTGTTCATCGTCCACGATCGCGTCGAGAGCGGCGGAGTACTTGGTCCCCAGCTTGAAGACGTGGCCCACCTCGATGGCCCGGTGCGCCTGAAGTGTGCCCCGGGAACATTTGCCGCAAGGATCGCCGTGCCGCGCCTCGCGCAGATCCACATACTCAGCCGGCTGGAAATCCACTCCCACACGTACTCCGAGCAGATGGGCGTCGGCGCGATTAGCTCCCACTACGGCCTCAGCCATGGCCTGGATTTCGCAGTCGGCCACTATGCGAACCTCTTCCGGAAGACCGACGGGACCGCTGAAACCCACCGGGGCGCCGGTAACCTGCAATATCTCCTCCGGCGTGGCCATGGTGAGCTGCTCGGTGCCCAAGTATCCCCTGAGTTTGAACTCGTTGAGGTCACGGTCACCCCGGATCAGAGCGGCGACGAAACCACCGTCAGCCCGGTAGAGAAGCGTCTTGATGAGACGGTCGGGGGTGGTCTTGAGTTGGGCACAGACCTGATCGATGGTTCGTGCGTTCGGGGTTTGCGCCAGTTGCGGGCCGTCGCCGGAATCATGTGACCTGGCGCCAGGGGGGGCGGCGGGCTGGGCGCACTCGACATTGGCGGAGTATCCGCAGGTGTCGCAGATGAAGATGGTGTCCTCGCCGGATTCATTAAGCACCATAAACTCACGCGTGTCATGCCCGCCCATGGAGCCTGCCTCTGCCTCCACCACTACCACCGGGAGCTCCAGACGCTGGAAGATGCGCACATAGGCGTCGTACATGGCCTGGTAAGAGTGGTCGAGGCCCTCGCGGTTTAGGTCGAACGAGTACGCATCCTTCATGGTGAATTCCTTGACTCGAATCAGCCCACCACGTGGACGAATCTCGTCGCGGAACTTGGTCTGGATCTGGTACAAGGTTAGTGGCACCTGCTTGTAGGAGGTCAGGTCGCGGGCGACCAGGTCTGTAATGACCTCCTCATGTGTAGGGCCCAGCAGGAACACGCGCTCGTTGCGGTCCTGGGTACGCAGGGGGGTGGGCTGGAAGCTGTCCCAGCGCCCTGTGCGCTCCCATAGCTCGCGGGGATGCAGTACCGGTAGGAATACCTCCAGAGCGCCTGCGGCCCCCATCTCTTCGCGGATGACATTCTCAACCTTGCGGAGCACTCTCAGACCCAGGGGCAGAAAGGAGAAGATGCCAGCCGACAGCGGACGAATGAAGCCACCGCGCAGGAGCAGACGATGGCTGGGGATCTCGGCCTCCGCCGGGGCTTGGCGCAGGGTGGGGAAGTAGTATTGAGAAGCCTTCACAACGGACCTCCAGGGAATGACATCGGGTAATGAGATACGGACGGCAGCAGCACTGGCGCTGGCAGCCCACACGCCTCAGAATTGGTATTATAGCCGAAAGGTCGTTTTGTCGCCAGCGCAGCAGGACTATGGCGGGGTAAGCACGAAGGTTACACCAGAGTGCAACTATCCTAGAGCTTGTCAGGGAGGGTCGGTCATGAAGACGTTGAGTCTGTTGCTGGTCTTGTTCGTGGTACTAGCGTTGGCTGGTTGCTCTGTTCAGTGTGGCACGCCCAGCGTTGAGGAAGAGGAGACAACAGCAGTGGCTCCTGCCCCTGAGGCGCCCCAGCCGACTGCTGACACAGGCCCCAAGGTGGTCATGCTACAGACCGGGGACAAGTACGATGAAGAGAATAAGGAGATAACCAGCAAGACGGCGGAGTTCACGCCCGAGACCGAAGCCATGCACGTATCTGCCGATATCAGCGGGTTGAAGGAAGGCCAGAAGATCACCGGCAAGCTGATAGCGGTGGACGTGACCTCCAGCGAGGGAGAGAAGATCACGGACACGGAGGTCCTGGCCACCGATATCACAGCCCCGAGTGAAGAGACGAATGCGCACTTTACCTTCAGCGCTCCGACTGCCGGGTGGCCCCGGGGCTCCTACAAGGTCCTGATCCTGGTGGAGGAGGCGGAGATTGACGCCGTGGACCTGACGGTCAAATAGGCCGAGGCCTGGCGAGACAAGGCAATCGAGAGCAACATATGGCCGGCCCCCGAGCGGGTGAGAGCTCGCAGGGGACCGGCCAACTGTTTCATCTCTATGTGCGCGGTCGCGCGCCATGCTCCGCAGCTAGCCCGGCGGGGGAGGCGGCGGAGGGGGCGCCGGAGGCTGCTGCTGTGGTGGAGGGGCAGCCTGTGGAGGTGCGGTCTGTGCCGGTGGGCGAGGTGCTGGTGGAGGACTGGACGGTGGCGTGGGTGCGGGTGGTGCCGCGGGCTGGCCGGGCGGCGCCGTGGGCGGCATAGCCGGAGGGGACTGCCATCCGGTCATCTGTGCCTTGGCGGTACGCCGTCCGCTTCTCGACACCAGAACTACTGCCAGGATGATGCCAGCAATGACGACTAGGGGCACGCCGAGAAATGCCGGCAGCCACGCCTGCCAGCTCTTATCCTTGCCCTCGTTGATGGCCGATTGCGAGGCCGAGAGATAATCATCCACCCAGGGCGTATCCGGGGCCGTGTTCTTGATCTGGGTGAGCAGACGCACCGCCGGCCGATAGTGGTGGATGGCCATCTTGTCCATGGCCTGCGTCCACAGCCGGGTCACCAGGCCCTGAGAGGGCTCCACACTGGCCTGATCCAGGAATTGCCTGACGACGGTAACGGGTACCAGTTGGTTCTGACCGGGGAGCTCTCTCTCCTCCACTTGTCCTTGCGCGTTGGCCTGGGTCTCGGCCACAGTCCAGGTCGTGAGGCCGATCACGCGCCCCTTGTGGTCGAGTGCCGGCCCGCCGCTGTTGCCGTGCGTGAAAGTGACGTCGGTCTGAAGTACCTCCCAGCCTCCCTCCATCTTCTTGCGCGAGGTGAGCGATCCAGAGGTGAAGTTCGGCTCAATCGGCTCGGACTTCTTCAGCCAGGGCGCAAAGGTGCTGGCGAAGGGGTAACCGATGGCGTAGATCTTGTCGCCAACCCGCATCGAGGTATCATCGCCGAGAGGCAGAGTGGGCAAATGCTTACCCTCCACCTTGAGGATTGCCACATCCTTCTCGTTGCCCTCGGAGAGATCGCCGGCCTTGACGATCTCTGCCAACAAACCCTTCTTCTCGGCGTCCTCTCCGCTTACCGCAACACCCGGCAGGAGGTAATACTTCTTCTCCAACTTGCCGATCTCCATGTAGTGGACATACCAGTCTTTGGCCGCCAGAATCAGCCTGTCCTCCATCTCGCCAGTGACATGTCCGCCAAGTTCTTCCTTCAGGTCTTTGATATCCTGTTGGATCAGCGTCTTGAGGACATCATTGGCAAACTCCAGCTTCATCTCCTCTTCATTGGGGACGACCACGTGAGCATTGGTCACCGCGTAGCCGTCGGGCGTTACGAAGAAGCCGCTACCGAAGCTGGAGATCTGGGGGTGGAATTCTCGAGTCTCGTCGGTGGGTACCAGATAGTCCAAGACATTGTCGGCGAGCTCGCGGATGGCAGCCTCTACTACGGCGTGTTCATCGGTGAGGTCCAGGTTCGAGGCCTGGACCCGCTGAAGGAGACGTGACTGGAAGAGGTTAATCTTCGCTTCCGGGAAGTCAGCCTCCGGGACGATGATGGTCGCTGAATAGAGGCCGGTCACGCAAATGGTGGCCGGTTTGGCCAGGTCAAATATGCGATCCGGACGGTCTTGTTGAACCTGGGCGGCGCAGCCGCCCAGTACGGCGAGAACCCAGAGGCCTAACGCCACCACACTCGCACGACCAGGCGGCCTGTCCACGAACTGCAGTCGTTGCCAGGACATAGTCACATCTCCTCCTGTTTGCTGAGTGCGATTTCTCTTTCTCCAGGCGTGACGACTCTCCTGCTTTTCGCAAGAACTGGCATTAGGTAGCGCAGGCGGGACTCAGCACCCGGCTTTGGGTTGCCGGACACGGCGCACTGACGTGCCATACAGGAGACCGAAGAGGCCGAGCATGACAGCGTGGAAGGAGGCCATGGCTACGGCGACCGTGATAATGAGTAGCGAGCGTGGAGACAGGGCGCCCAGTGAGGTCTGACAGACCGCATAGTGTGTGAAACCCATGAACAACAGCGTGAGCACGGAGACCTTGACCGCTTGTTGGCGCGTGGCGCCGGGACCCGGCCGTCGCTGGAAGCTCTTGGGTACCTGGCCCCACAGGCGCAGGGGGAGGCTGCCGTGGCGCAGGAGCCAGTACTTGTCCGCAGCCTCGTCAGAGAACCAGCTTCGCGCATCACTGATACTGCCGATCACAAAAGCGGCCGTCAGTAAGGGGGCGGAAAGCATCACGAGCTGCAGCACGGTATGCCCGATCGGTGCTGTGAAGAACCCCATCGCCGCCAGCCCCGCAGCTACCGTCCCGAAAACATAGCAGCGCAGGCCCGTCTGAATATAAATGCGCCAGCTCAGCACGGCCCGCCACAGCGCCAGCACACCCAGCACCATCCACCAGCCGGTGGGGATCTGTCGCAGGAAGTTTGGGTAGAAGTTCAGATAGGTCAGGATGGCTTCGAGCATAGACGTAGAAGTCAGGAACCCAGGACCGCAAGCTGTCAAGTGGCTGTATGGTTCAGGTAGTGAGACGCTTGATCTCCTCGCACAAGGCGTTCGCAGCGTCGGCCAGAGGTACACGGCGGATCATCTCTCCGGCGCGGAACAACGCGGCATATTGTCTGCCGCAGGCGATTCCTATGTCGGCGTGCCGCGCTTCGCCAGGACCGTTGACCTCGCAGCCCATGACGGCCACCACTAGCGGCTGGGGGATTCCCTGCAACGCCTCGCGCACCTCCTGCACCAGAGGTCGCAGGTCCGTCTGGCAGCGACCGCAAGTGGGACAGGAGACCAGGTGTGGTCCTGGGAGCAGCTCCAGGGACTGCAGGATCTGGCGTCCGGCCTGGACTTCCTCGGCGGGATCCGCGGTGAGCGAAACGCGAAGAGTATCACCGATCCCTTCAGCGAGGAGAGTGCCAATGCCCACGGCGGAGCGCACTAGCGCCTCTGTACCCATGCCGGCCTCCGTGATGCCGAGATGCAGGGGCACCTCGCTCTGGGTCGTGAAGGCACGGTTGGCGGCCACGGTTCGGGGCACGTCCGAGGCCTTGAGCGAGCACACTAGATCGCGAAAACCCAGCGCCTCCGCCTCCGCAATCATGCGCAGGGCGGCTTCAGTCATGGCCTGGGCACTCGGACCGCCGTGCCGTTCGAGAAGATCAGTGGGCAGCGACCCGGCGTTAACCCCGATACGCACTGGAATCTGGGCCTCTGCCGCAGCTTCCAGGACCTGGGCCAGACGCTGGGGCCCGCCGAGGTTGCCGGGGTTTATGCGCAGCTTGGCCGCCCCGCGCTGCGCGGACTCAATGGCCAGGCGGTAGTCGAAGTGAATGTCGGCGATCACGGGCAGGGGGGAATCGGCACAGATCCTCTCGAAGGCCGATAGAACCTCCGCACGCGGCACCGCCACGCGCACCAGGTCCGCACCAGCGCCAGCTACCGAGCGAATCTGGGCCAGCGTGGCCTCCGCGTCGGCGGTGTCGGTCTTGGTCATCGTCTGGACGGAGACCGGCGCTCCGCCTCCCAGGAGCACGCTGCCGATCCGGACCTGCCGACTTCCCCGGCGCACCGGGTGGGGAGCCTCTTGCCTCATGGCGACCCGTGGAGAATGAGATTCTTGACGTCGTTAAAGGTGAGAAGAAGGACCAGGCCCATGAGCAGCAGGAATCCGGTCAGCTTCACGAGATACTCCGCGCGTGCGTCAATGCGCCTCCGTCTTACCGCCTCATACCCCAGCACAAGGAGCACAAATCCGTCCAAGGGCGGGATGGGCAGGAGGTTAAGCACGGCCAGGTTGGCGCTGAGGAAGGCGGCAAAGGTAGCGACCTCCGCCCACCCGAGCCGGGCGCTCTCGAAACTCAAAGCGAAGATGCTGACTGGCCCTCCGGGCGCGGCGGCGATCTTGCGGGTGATCATGGCATGTATGGATTCCACAATGGCGGCGACGGCAGCAACAGAGGAGCCAGCTCCCAGTACGAAGGCCCGGGACAGGGATACGGGCTCCGTGAGAGCCTGCAGCTTGAGGCCGACACGACCGATGGTGGCGTAGGGAGTGTTGATGCGGCCCTCCGCGTCGATGTGCAGGACACGCTCCTGGAGCGCATAGGTGGTTACAGGCACCCGCACCTCCTGCCCCTCGCGACTGACCGTGAGTATGAGTTGAGTCTCGGGGCGCAGGATGGTGTACATCACAATGTCAGTCTGGGACAGGGGCGCGAAGGTGATTCCCAACTCGCGCTCCAGCCAGGCCGCCGCCTCGGAAGGTTCGGAGGAGGAGGATTCGGCCAGTTGGGGCACGGGGGGCAGGGAGAGGTTCTGAAAGGCGCTCGTCGCACTGGCCCGTGCACTGCGCACGACCAGACGCTGCGGCCCCTGGGCGGATCCACGCAGGCGAGTCAGCAGATCTGTAGGCGCCGATACCGAGTCGTCGCGAACCTGCATCACCCGATCGCCGGCCTGTATGCCCAGGCGGTCGGCGACCGAGCCGGGAGCCACCTTCTCTACCGCCAGGCCCAGGCGGTTGCCGTCAATGGCTACTATCTCATCGCCGGCGCGCAGTTCGCTCTCGGCTGCAGGGGTGCCGGGGTAGATGCCCCCGATCCTGGTGCCGGCGGCATCTGCTCGGGGTAGGCCCTGGCTGTAGATTACCAGGGTGTACAGGAGCACCGCGAGGACCATGTTCATGGCTACGCCCGCGATGATGGTCAGCGCTCCCATCCAGCGGGGCCGCGAATGGAAGCCGTTGGGGACCTGGGTCTCGCCCGGCTCCATGCCGGCGATCGCCACGTACCCACCCAGGGGAATTACACGTATCGAGTAGGTGGTCTCCCCCCGCTTGTGGGCGAGAAGCTGGGGGCCGAACCCCAGGGCGAAGGCGTCTACTCGCATACGTGCAGCTTTCGCGGCCAGAAAGTGCCCGGCCTCGTGGAAGAAGATGCACAGGCCGAACACAACGACCGCAGCCGCTATTCCGGCCGCGGAAGAGGTTATGATTTGAAGGATTTCCATGATTTCTCTACTAAAAGGCGCGTTCCGGACTCGACTCGCAAGACCAGCCTGCCAGTCGGCCTCAGTCTCCGTGGCGACAGGCAAGTGGCCTGGTTGAGAACTCCTGCATATGGTCTCAGGCTCACTTCATCAGACCCCGGGCGAAGGCTGTGGCCTGGTCCGTAGCGCGGGCCGCATCGGCGGCGGTGAGAATCGGGAAAGGTTCATGCGCTTCCAGGGTCCGCTCAATCACGGAACCAATCTCGGCGAAGGGCAACTGGTTTGCCAGAAAAGCCGAGACGGCTACCTCATCTGCAGCGCTTAACGCTGCGGGGTAGCTGGCTCCGGCCTCTCCCGCTTCTCTGGCCAGGCGCAGGCACGGGAAGCGCTTCACGTCCGGCGACTCAAAGGTGAGCGTCCCACGTGCTGGCAGGTCCAACCGTGGCAGATCGCTGGCCCAGCGTTCCGGATAGCTGAGGGCGAACAGGATCGGTCCACGCATGTCCGGCGGGCCCATCTGCGCTAGCAGGGAGCCATCCCGCATCTGTACCGCCGAGTGCACGAGGCTCTGGCGATGCACGACAACCTCTATCTCCTCCCAGGATACGCCGAATAGCCACTTGATCTCGAAAATCTCGAACCCCTTGTTCATGAGGGTAGCGGAGTCCACCGTAACCTTGGGGCCCATGGTCCAGGTGGGATGCGCCAGCGCCTGTTCCGGCGTCACCGCTGCTATCGTGGCGGCATCCGCGTCCACCAGCGGCCCTCCGGAGGCGGTGAGCAGGATCTTCTCGATATCCGTGCGGTCCTCCCCGCGCAAGCACTGCCAGATGGCCGAGATCTCACTGTCCACAGGCAGAAGTTGAGAGCCGTGGCGCAGGGCTGTCTCCGTGACCAGATTGCCAGCCGCCACCATCGGCTCCTTATTGGCGAATGCCACATCGGAGCCCACCTCCAGTGCCGCGAGCATGGAAACCAGACCTGCGCCTCCAGAGATGGCGGCCACGACGACGTCCGCCCGCAATTCCCGAACCATCTCGCACAGGCCATCCTCGCCGAGGTAGACCTGGGTGCCCGGCAGGTGCAGGCCGGCCCCGGCCCGGGGGTCGGCCACGGCGAGAGAGGTGACTTCCCACTCCTGAGCCTGCTGGGCGAGTAGTCCCACATTGGCGTAAGCCGCCAGACCCACCACGCGGAACCGCTCGCCAAACTGTGCGACCATGGCGAGGGTCTGGCGTCCGATAGAACCAGTGCAACCCAGTACAATGAGACTCTTCTGCTTCCTCATGGATGTGAGGCTCGTACGGCGCCGGAGGGCCGGCGCCGGACCTATACCCGGAATTCTACTGAAGCAAGAATACCCGTGGTTACAGCCCGTTGTCAAGCCAATCGGCGTGGAGGGCTTGCAGGTCTGTAAGGGATGTGGCGGGAATGTGCCTTCCAGCATGTCTCGTGCCGATGCCCTGGACCTGTCCGTCCCCGGACCGGCGCCCATCAGGCGATTGCCACGGTGGGCCTTGCCGGTAGCCTTGGCCTTGGCGGTGGCCATCGCTCTGGTTGGCTTCCCCACACTGTACTACTACAATCCCACGGCCTGCAATTACTTCCCCGTCTTCGACCCGGCCACGCAGCAGCTCTATGCCTCCAACCCTGACGCCCTGGCGATCGTCGAGGGTGCTCAGGAGGCTGAGACGCGCGGAGTCGGGCGGTGGTGGACAGGCAACTGGATTCAGGCCACCTCGCGTTTCTATCGGCCTCTGTCCAGTCTGCTGATGTACACCGAGTATCGTCTGTGGGGAACGGAGTTCCAGAAATACTGCGTGGTTTCCTGGCTGGTGCACGCGCTCAATGCGGCGCTGTTGTGTCTGTTGGTTTTTAGGCTAACCCGGCAGGCTGGAGACTGGTCGGCGTTAGGGATAGGCCTTCTGGCGGTGGTGCTGTTCAACCTGCGGCGGGGGGTGGTTGGGCCCGGCTGGCTGCCGGAGTGCGTTGGTCCGCAGCAACTCGAGATCCCCATGCGCATTGCCCGTGCTGAGTTGCCGTACTGGCCGGCGCAAACCGATCTCCTCTCGCTGGCCTGCTCCCTGGGGAGCCTGCTGCTGTTTGACTCCTATGCACGGCGCGGCCGCTGCAGGCACCTGGCCGGGGCAGTGCTGGTCTACATCCTGGCGCTGCTGTTCAAGGAGATGGCCCTGGTGGTGGCGCTGTTGGGCCCGCTGGTGGTGTGGTACCGGCGCCGGCGGATTCCCTGGCGGCTGGGTGCGCTAACCGTGGGTCTGGCGCTACTTCTGCTGCTGATCCGGGAACTGGTGGTACCCGGCGCTCAAAATCCCTCGTTCCGCAGCCTTTGGGATGTTGCGCAGCAGGTGTTGTGGTA
This sequence comes from candidate division WS1 bacterium, assembly GCA_012523355.1. Classification (GTDB taxonomy): domain Bacteria; phylum Armatimonadota; class Zipacnadia; order Zipacnadales; family Zipacnadaceae; genus Zipacnadum. Next base: position 4,286 of record JAAYIR010000118.1, on the reverse strand, counting down.
TCTACACTGGCGCCTACAGATGGTCGCGCTCGCGGGGGTGTGGTGGCATGTCTGGGCCGGGGCGGGCATGGTGAGCCTTCTGTACCTGGCACGTCGCTTTCGGCTTAGTATTGTGTTCGCGGTGCCGGCGCTCCTGGTCTGGCCGGTTCTCATGGCCTCCCTCGTAGGAGGCAATCCGGGGCTGACCATCGTTAACACGCAGGCTGCCAACGCGGGCTTGGCCTTCCTGTTCTCTGGCGGCCTCTTCGTGCTGGCGCGGGGTCGCGAGTCATTGGCGTGGATGCTGGCGGTGATGCTGCTGGTGGTGCACCTCCCGATTCTGCACCTGCAAGGGCCACATTACCTCTACTGGCCGGCCGCCTTCTGGGGGATGCTAGACGCAGTCCTTGTCTGGCAGGCTGCGAGGCAGTGGCAGAAGCTGTGAAGTGGGGGAGGGGAGTGGTGCAGGATGTCTGCCGCGCCTCCTGCCCAGAAGATTAGGCGGGCTAGCCTCGCCGGTCGCTCAGCGTTGAGTCATCCAGCATCCAGCACAAGTGCTCCTGAGGATGTACCCGAGCCGCGGGCAGGTGTGTGGCGTTGTCCGGGCTCGCCAAGATCGCGCGCACTGCCTCCCGCTTGTTCTCTCCCGAGACCAGAAACAACACCTCCCGCGCCTGATTGATGACGGGGAAGCTCAGGGTCAGTCGCGAGAGCGGTGGCTCGCCTCCCGGCGGAGTGAACACCACCCAGCGCTGTGTTTCCTCCAGAAGCGGGCTGCCGGGGAACAGCGAGGCGGTGTGTCCGTTAGCTCCCATGCCCAGAAGGACCAGGTCAAACGGCGGGAAGCAGTCCGAGGTCGCCCCGAAGAACTGCTGCAATTCAACTTGGTAAGCCTCTGCGCCCTGGGGTGGGGGCAGCTCCCCCTGCATGCGGTGGATATTCTCCGGCGGTAGGGGAGCTTTGACCAACATGGTGGCCTGGGCGGCGCCGAAGTTGCTGTGCGGGCTGTCCGGCGGCACGCAACGCTCATCGCCCCAGAACAGGTGGGTCTCCGCCCAGGGCATCTGGCTCAGATAGGGGGGCTGGCCCAGCATCTCATACAGTCCCAGAGGCGTCTTTCCGCCGGAGAGGACCAGGGTAAAAAGCCCCCGCTCGGCCACGCACTGGCGAGCCCGTTTGACGACTAGAGTCGCTGCGCCACGGCTCAGTTCGGTCAGGTTAGGGCAGTGCAGGATCTCACGCGTCATCGCTTGACTCCTCCGGAACTAGCCAGGTGTGTCCATCACGCTTCAGCAGGCGGTCGCTGCCCGCTGGCCCCCAGGTTCCCGGCCGGTATGGTTGGGGTCTGCCCTGCCGTGGCCCGGCATCCCAAGCCTGCAACACCGGATCCAGCAGACTCCAGGCGATCTCGGCATCGTCTTCACGTACAAACAGTGTCTGGTCGCCGAGCATGCAGTCCAGCAAGAGACGCTGGTAGGCCTCGGGCGGCTCGACGCCGAAGGCTTCCTGATAGCGAAAATCCATGGTCAAGGAGCTCATGCACAGCTTCGGCCCGGGCGCCTTCGCCTGGAGTGCCAGGCTGACGCCCTCGTCTGGCTGCACGCGCAAGCTGAGCACGTTGGGCTGTAGCTCTCCTGGTGCCAGCGGCGCGAAAATGGAGTGGGGCGTCGGCCGGAACACGACCGAAATCTCGCTCACTCGCCGTGCCAGACGCTTGCCGGTGCGCAGGTAGAATGGTACTCCTTGCCAGCGCCAGTTGTCCACAAAGAGCCTCGCGGCGACGAAGGTTTCTCGGTTGGAGTCCGGCGCGACCCCGGGCTCCTCCCGGTAGCTGGGCACCTTCTGGCTCCCCAGTTTACCTGCGGTGTATTGGCCTCGCACAATCACCTGCTCCAGGCCCTGCTCAGGGAAAGGGCGGATTGAGCGCAGTAGCTTTACTTTCTCATCGCGCACGCGGTCAGCCTGGAAGGAGACCGGTGGCTCCATGGCTACCAGCGCGAGCATCTGCAACATGTGATTCTGGAACATATCCCGCAGCAGGCCCGCGTCCTCGAAGTACCCGGCGCGGCCCTCGATGCCCACGCTCTCAGCGGTGGTAATTTGAACCTGCTCCACGTAACGCCGGTTCCAGAGAGGCTCGAAAAGGGCGTTGGCAAAGCGGAACATGAGCAGGTTCTGCACGGTCTCTTTGCCCAGATAGTGGTCAATGCGGTAGATCTGAGACTCGTACACCGCCCGGTGCAGGAGACGATTGATTTCACGAGCGCTCTCCAGATCGCGACCAAAGGGTTTTTCCACCAGCAGGCGGCTCCAGGGCTCCGGCGCGATCATGTGGGTGGCCAGGCCGATCTGGTGCAGATGCGCGGTGATGGGTGCGAAGAGGAAGGGCGGTGTAGCCAGGTGGAACAGGTGGTTGCCGGGCGGGTCACAGAGCTTGTCCAGCTTGCGCATACGCCGGCGCAACTCCTGATACGCCTGCGGGTCCTGGTAGTCCCCGCTCATGTAGTTGACGTGCGCGAGGAACTGCGGGATATACCGCCCCGCCTGTGGGAATTTGTCCGCCAGGCTTGACTCCAGGTCTTGGCGGAACTCCTTCTCGGTCTGCTGGGTACGGGCGAAGCCGAGCAGGTAGAAGCTGTGGGGCATGAGGCGCCTGAGGTAGAGGCCGAACAAGGCCGGGAAGATCTTGCGGTGAGCCAGGTCCCCGGAGGCGCCGAAGATGACGACGCCGCAGGGCGCCGGTCGCGTCTCAGTGCAGAATCCACCTCGGATGGGAACAGCAGATTCGTGCATCTACTCGCTTGCCTCCCCCCTCCGTTCGCCTCCCGGCCCTGAGGCTGGTGGGACGCCTTCTGTCTCGGGAGTGGCTGGCTGCGTGCGCCCCGCCCCGGCGCCGCATACGCGATGATGAGTCTCGCCGGTCTCCGCGACCATGTGCCCACCGAACTGAAGACGGAGTGCAGCGATCACCTGGTTAGAGAAGGCCTCCTGTTGGCGTGAGAGGAAGCGCTTGAAGAGAGCCCCGGCCAGGCCGGGCGCAGCCACCCCCAGCTCCGTGGCGGCCTGCACTGCCCAGCGCCCCTCCCCGGAGTCTTCAACGTATCCGGCAATTTTCTCCAATCGAGGGTCCTCGGCAAAGGCCCGCTCGGCCAACTCCAACAGCCACGAGCGTATCACGCTGCCCTGGTTCCAGAGGTGTGCAACCTTCTGCAGGTCGAGGCCCTCAGCGTACTCGGAGGCCGCGAGGAGCTCAAAGCCCTCGCCTAGGGCCTCCATCATGGCGTACTCGATGCCGTTGTGCACCATCTTGACGAAATGCCCGGCCCCGCTGCGTCCGCAGTACAGGTATCCCTCGGCTGGTGCCAACGCGGTCAAGGCGGGTTCCAGGTGGCGGAAGGCTTCCTCGGGGCCTCCCACCATTAAACAGTAGCCTTCCTCCAGACCCCAGATGCCCCCGGATACGCCCGCATCCACATACAACACGCCCGTTTCCCGCGCCTGAGCCGCGCGCCGCTGATCGTCCCGGTAGTGGGTATTGCCGCCATCCACCAGTACATCCCCGGAACCGAGCAGGCTGAGCAGTTCCTGGAAATGCTCCTCGGTGGGCGGTCCCTGAGGCAGCATCATCCAGACTACACGGGGTGGCGCAAGTTGCTGGACAAGTTCAGCCAGCGTGCGGGCTGCAGTGGCTCCCTCCCGCGCCAGCGCCTCCGTCTTGGCGTAGGTGCGGTTGTAGGCCACCACGCCTTGGCTTCCGCACAAGAGGCGGCGGGCCATGTTCATCCCCATGCGTCCCAAGCCGACCATCCCGATTTGCATATCTAGCTCCCTGTCGCGTCCGCAGCCAGCGCACACCTGGTAGCAGGCACGCCTGGCTTAGCCGAGCGCCTCCGCCAGCGCCGTGCGCAGAGCTTTCAGACCTATTTCGCTGTCTTCCCTCAGACTCAGTCGCATTACCCTCCGCCCGTGTTCACTCAGCGCCTGGTAGTCGCCGAGGGCCTGCGCGCTGATGAGCGTTCCGAAATCATACGCCTCTCCGGGGATGGGCAGCTCTGGTTGCGCAGACTGCGTTATCTGCAGGAACAGGCCCGTGTTGGGTCCGCCCTTGTGGAGCTGTCCAGTGGAGTGCAGAAAGCGCGGGCCGTAGCCCAGGGTCACTGCCAAGTGCAGACGATCACCAAGCATAGTGCGCATAGCCTCCAGGACTGTATCCGTCTCCGGGGTAGGAGCCAGGTAGGCCATCAGGGCCACATAGTCGCCTGGCTGTGCTTGTGCCAGGAAGTCCCGCAGGCATTCTGATAAAGTGG
>JAAYIR010000117.1 GCA_012523355.1 candidate division WS1 bacterium | reverse complement strand
GCCTCACCCCCTGCCCCCTCTCCTGGCAGGAGAGGGGGTATGGAGCGGCACCTTCCCGTGGCCGACCTGCTGGAGGACACCTGCCTCCACTGCCAGCACCCGAATCCCGTGACTTTCGACGAGCTCCTGGGCCCGGAGGTCCCCTCTCGCAACCCTGAGGGCGAAGACGCCGAGCTCGCCCGCCTCGAGGCCATGACCTCTGAGGAGCGCCGCGAGTATTTCCGCCGGGCTTTCGAGCGCTGTATCCGTTGCTATGCCTGCGTGAAGAACTGCCCGCTGTGCTTCTGCACGACCTGCTTCGCGCAAACGAACCAGCCGGAATGGCTACCGCGCACGGTCGGCGCAGACGAGAACGAGATGTTCCTGCTGGGCCGGGCCATGCACCTGGCCGGGCGCTGCGTGCAGTGCGGGGCCTGCGACCGCGCCTGCCCGATGAACCTGCCCCTGCGCCTGCTGAACGCGAAAATGGCGAAGGAGGCGCAGGAGGCTTTCGCGCAAGTCGCGGGTCTGGACCCCGAGACCCAGCCCCCGCTCTCCGTCTTCGAGAGCCAGGATAAGGACATTGCGGAGCATCACTGATACCATGGCCTCTTACCTTTTGTCGCAAGACCAGCTGAACCCTTGGCTCCTCCGGGTCAAGCAGAATCGCCGTCTCGTGGCGCCGCTGCCGGATGCCGACGGTGTCGTGGACTGGCGCGAGGTCGAAGACCCCGAGCAGATTGCCCTCGAGCCCGGCGTCCCCGATATGCCGCTGAAGAAGCTCTTCACCCCGCTCTCCGAGGTGCTCCTGCGCTATGGCTATCGCGGTGACCGGGCCGGCGTGGTCCCGACGCCTCCGGTCTCCGAGCCCTTCGCGGTCTTCGGCGTGCGCCCTTGCGACGCCTACGCGCTGGCCATCGCGGACACGGTATACCTGTCCGATGTACCCGATCCCTACTACCAGGCCCGCCGCGACGCGGGCACGATCATTGCCGTCAACTGCACCTCCGCCCTGCCCGAGTGCTTCTGCGCCTGCCTCAATGACGTGCTCCTCACCGCCCCCGGCGCGGATGTCCTCCTGACCCAGCTCAATGGAGATTACCTGGTCGAGCCCCTGACCGACAAGGGCAAGGCGCTACTCGTGGCAACGGTGGGACAGACGTCTCGTCTGTCAGAATCGGAAGAGACGGGCGAGACGCCTGTCCTAACGGGATGGAAAGAGGCCTCCGAGGCCGACCTGGAGCGCAAGGCGGAGATCGCCGCACAGACTGCCGCCGCCCAGACGCGCAAGATTGACGTCGAGGGCCTCACCGAGGCCGTCCGGGCGGCGTATCACGATGAAGAGTTCTGGAAAGCGCACACCGAGGCGTGCGTAGGCTGCGGGGTGTGCACCTTCCTCTGCCCCACTTGCACCTGCTTTGACGTACGCGACGACGCCATCAGCGGGCGCGGCCTGCGCTACCGCTGTTGGGACACCTGCCAATTCGCAGATTTCTCCCGCGAGGCCAGCGGCCACGACCCGAAGTCGCAGCAGTGGATGCGCCAGCGCAACCGCCTGAGCCACAAGTTCTGGTACTCGGTGGAGCGCGGGGGGCCGATCAGTTGTGTGGGCTGCGGGCGCTGTCTCCGTGGCTGCGCCGGGCACACGGACATCGTCGCCACCCTGGAGGATCTGCGCAAGAAGCCGATCGGCTCGAGAGATGGATAGTGTGACCGCGCGGTGACATGTTCGCGTGCCTAGGGCGGGCACCGGGTCGGCAGGGCTTATGCTGTAGGTTAGCTCACAATCACCGTGATTGTCCGGGTCTAACTTGAGCACGTGCTCGTCGCCGTCCACCACCGTATGATTGGCGGGACAGACCCACCGCACTTCGAGGCAACCCTCAGGCGGATTAGGGCCTTTGATCGGGTATGGTGTCCCCCGGACTACCCGATTCCCCCCCGCTTCCCGATCCTAGGGCTACCGAGTGTCTTCTGGAGACCGCAAGACCTTGCCGCTCAGGCCGTCAATCTCCAGAATCCCGGCTGTCAGCTGCACCCAACCGTCCTTCGTTTCATACGGGTAGCCCTGGGGAGCGCGTGCCCACGTATTGAAAGGCACGCTCCACACGGGCCCGCCCGAGGGGTGCAAATGCGAGCTAAGTGTGAGTTGGGGCTCGAGCACTTCGACACGCACCCTCGTGCTACCTACCGGGGTGGTCTTTTGCTCGACGATCTTGCGCGCCTCCTCTTTGCTGATCTTCGGTTGTGGCGGGCTTTGCTGCGGCGCGACCCTGGCGGTATAAGAGATGATCCTACCCCCCACGCCGACGGCTATGATGCAGCTATTGCCGGTCAGGGCCTGGCCCTGCCTTCCCCACCAACCAAAGACATGTTCAAAAACCTCGCCGTCCGAGTTAACGTCCGGTCCGGCATACTTGATAACCATATTGGGCACGGCAGCTTGCAGAGGGTAATGTGACCGAAAGAACACGGCGGCGATATCCCGTGCCTCATCCACGCCAAGGGAGGCCTTTGCTGGTTGCAGGTACTCGCTCGAATGAGCTCGCGCATAGCATACGTAACCTCTGCGCACATCGATGGTCGTCTCAACGGTATCCCCGAACAGAAAGGGTGTCAAAGACTCCGAGGTCTCGTTCGGGCGTTTGAGGACGGTGACGAAGAAGGATTCGCGATCTGGATCCCTCTCCGCGACGGGTGTCAGGAGAATATCTTCTTCGTCCAGACCTAGAAAGCGCGCGGGCAATTCCCGACCCACAAGAGCCTCCGTCAGTGCGATGGTTCTAATCCACCATGATAGGGCGATGCCCAAGAGCACCGCGATAGTGATGAGTGCCGACCGCCAGCGGCGCGCCGCTCTCCAGGTGATCATAGACAATTCTCCCCCTTGTTGTAGCAGACTTTGCAGCGTGCAGTCGTCTCTTAGCTCCCAAAGCGAGCCGGTCGAACGACCTGTCCAGTCTTTCCGAAAATAACCAAGGTGTCGGTTCCATGATACTGACCATACGCATCGAATACGGCCTGCTTGCCAGCTACATTAGCGACCTCCACGTAATGTCCCCATTTCATGAGGCTTTCCCCAAAGGCGCCAAAATAGGTGACATAGGCACTTGGGGATCCGGTAAAGCCGACTGCGGTTGCCGCGCCCTTGCCAATCGCCGACCCGGGCAGGCTCCTGCCACCGCAGTCTACCACTCCAGTCAGACACCCGCCGAAAACCACTAACGCACACCGAGAGAGCGCGCCAGACGACAGGTTCTCAAGGTAGCACGCGTCCGGAGTATTGGGCTCAGGCGTCCCAAACGGATAGCCCCCGAACAATATCTGGGTTCCGTCACCTGAAACCCAAAGACCGTTCACGCTCGCATGTCCCATGTAGAAGACTACAGATGAAGTTCCGGCCTGTAACTCGGACCAGATTCCCTCAGCCGTCCCGGGCTGGCATACATTCACCGGATCGTAACGCGGTGCCGGGTAGGTTACCAGCCCGGACTCCTCGCCCTGCCCATGCCCCTGCTCTGTTCCCGCGTCGGAAGTGACTGCGTTGAAAGAGTCTCCCAGGTTCTGTACACCAGCGACATCGTGGAGACCCTCAACGCCCTGCGCAAGAAGCCCGCAGAAACGGGATAATCTGCTTCCTACCCCCTTGTATGTTGGTTGCGTGCGGGTAGGAGGTCTGGCCCGGATCCAAATGGCAGGATGTGATCGTCTCCGCGGACCACGGTGTTCTTGACGCGAAAGGCCCTTCTTACTTCGAAGCAACCCAGGGGCGGGTTGTCGAATCTAGTTGAGAACTCCGTGCCCCGCTCAACGGAAGACGCCAAGAGGTCTTCCATCAACGAAGGAAACTTGGTAGTTCCCGAAGAGCCAACGGTGGCGGCCCGAGAGGCTCACATGTACGACCAGCGCCTTTCGTCCTTTCAAGGCCATCGGCGTCGTCTTGATAGATGCGATCTCCGTCTGTCGCACGCCCAGCAATTGCTCCAGCAAGGAAGTTGCGCATTGCTCCGGCCCCAGCTGCTCGGTGCATTCATCGGCCTGGTGCAATGCGAAAGTCTCAGCAAACCCAATCCCCGCAATTCGAGGAGCGCCTGGGCCTCCGCTAGCAAGGAAGACCGTAGCCACACGGCTCCCGTCTGGAGTATCTACCAACAGCTTGCCAGTAACTCCCGGGGGCAGCCAGGAAGGCTGCACGCAACGAGGGGGGACTCTGAATCCCCGCGCCACCCAGCGGCGCAGGGCCCAGGTCTGGGATGAGTACCAGCCCATCCATATTATGGGACAGGCCAGAAGCACTGCGAGAAAGATGCGTGACGCACGCCTACTCATCAGGAGCCTCCCGATAATCCCGCGTCGGTCGGAGCACGAGACCGGTAACCGCATCAACGATGACCGTGTCTCGGCGTTCCCGTGCGGCGTTTACGGCGTCCGTGATCCGGACCGTGACCAGCCACACCGGTCCCTCATTAGGCGCGGCCGGGTGTGCCCCCAATAGCCGGGACTCGAGTGCCAACAAGTCCGTCCCTTCATTCCCCAGCGCGTCTAGTACTATTCGCTCCGCCTGCGATTGCTCGAGGGTTGCACGTATACAATTGACCGGCGGGACATAGACCCCACACGACTGGACCACGCCCGAGAACAGCGACAGCAATACGCCTGCGCGCACTCCACTGGAAGGCACACCCGCCTCCGTCTCCCAAGTCACGAAGAGACCAGTAGGTACCCGCTGGGGTCTCAAGATCGTCAGGCCATGAAGCCGCCTCAACTGTGGATAGTGAGCATCCAACCAGGTTTGCGCCAGGGCACAGAATTGCGGAAGTGCAAGCTCCCGTTGGCTTTCCTCGGCCGGCCTCTGGAAAACAACTATTAGGGGATATAGACGGTCCGTATCAATGGTCACATACGCAACGAACGGCGCTTGTCCTTCCACCCCGGATCGCTCGCATCTGTAGCGCCTAATCCCCACTGGCCACCGTCGGTTGGAGCCTTGCCCGGGGCCCCGAGGCAGGGAGCGTTAAGTAAGGTGTCCCCATGATTACCCATGATTAATGTGTCCCCCGAATTCCCCGCTTGGCAGGAAGCCGGACTCTGCCCATACGAATAAGGTCTCGGCTTGATAGCTGGTGTTAGTTGCCGGGTACGCCTTTGTCTTGCTCCATCTTCGGACCTTGGCTGTCGTCCAGTCTGCTTCCAGTGACGGCATCAATTCGGAGCACGCGCAAACGCGGCTGGGCCTCTTGGCTCGGTGCCGAGTCGAAATCCACGATCCAGACCGGGCCCTTGTCGGGTTTGAAATCATAGTTCAGAATCAGACGTGCGTTGACGTTGGAGAAGACGGTTTCCGCGAATTTGGAGGCGATGTGGCCCTCTGCTATCCCGATTGCCTCCTCCTTCGTGACACGCACCTCATCTTGCGAATGGGGGGTTTCCCTCCCGGTCACTCCGCATGTCAAAACCAGCCCGTCAGCAGATATGTCGCATGAAGCGGCCTTACCGGTCTCAGCCCCTGAATCAGTAACCTCGACCCAGCGAAAGGTGTAGACTCCTTTTCTCGTCATCCTTGACGTCTGAAGGTCCATCCCGGGGGGCCAGGACCCAAGCAGCTTACGACAGTAGGCTTCTGCGACCTCCTGTGCCCGAGTGAGACCACAGTCCTCGGCGGTATGAACTGGATAGCGGTCCCAGGCTATCGTCTGGACGTGGGACTGCTCTCTATCCAGGCTGACGACTCCGCGTTCCGTCTTCTCGCTTTCCGCTTGCTGCAGTGAAATCGCGTATAGCGGCAACTGATCGGTGCTGCCGTTCGGGAGGGGCGGGATGTCCTTCACGGTCAGGCGCGCGATGTCGAGGCCCAGATCGCGGGCGATGACAGACTTGACCTCTTCGCTGGTGGCGGCATAGGTGGGTTGTTGCGACTGCGAGAGCGGGCACGAAGAAGCGCTCAACAATCCTACGAGTAGCCCCATCACTATTCCTTTGAGCATCATGGCCAGTCCTTTCTTCCGCATGTCCAGTCCGGATGGCCCTGGCACACGCTAGTCCACAAAACGTACCGGGCTCAGCATGACCGCATCGTCAGTGCACGCGTAGCTGTCTAGCCCATAGTAGTTGCCGTACTGCTGCAGAATGTACACCTTGGCATTGGCAAGGGCAGTCCCCAGCGAGTAGCCTCCCAAGGCCACTCGGAAGCATTGGGCATCGAACGACCACGACGGGAGATCGCCGATCATCTCGGTGAACCCCACCGCGCACTTCACACCCCTATCCGTTGCTGCGGCCAGAAGATTACCGTTGGTCTGGAATCCTGTGTTAGCGGTGAAGCATCCAGAGAAATATGCGAGCAAGCATGATCCCATTGAGCGGCCGTTGCAGATCCAGTACCTGTCATGTGTCGAATCGTCCGTCCCGCCGGAGCCGTAGAGCTTATGGTCGTCCCCACTTCCCCCCATGTCCATGATGCCAGCATTCGCATGGCTATTGACATACACGATTGTGTATGAAGACATAGCCGTTCTGAATGCTCCCGCGCCTACGCTACCCCTGTTGGTCTCGTAGCAGGAACCGTTGGCATCAGGTGTTCCCTGAGCTGTCATGACATCGCTCAGGTGGTCCAGTGTTTCGTCGCCAACGACGTCGTAGGCCTTGGGCCACAGCTCCGCAGTCCCCTTCGCCTGCACGTAGGGCTTGGGCAGGTAGTCCCGGTGGCTTAGTCCCTGGGCTGCAGTCTCGTTGCCAAACAACACCGCGGTCCACGTCCCCGCCGCCGCTGACCAGGGCACGCTCCTGATCGGGAACACTAGTGTCGCACCGTCCCCGCCCCGTACGGTTCCGTCGTGACCCGCCCCTAGCCATACTGCCTTGCGCGACACGAGATCAGGACTGTAGACACACAGCTTCACCCGGTCCGCATCGCCCGGAGCACTATAGGTGACACTCACCTGAATAGCTGGGCCCACCCCGTCGTTGATCACGGCAACCTGCAACTGACTCACCGACGCCCCGGCCCACGGCGCTTTGTCGGTGTCCTTGCACATCCCCTCCTCCATCAGCCCGGTCCAGGAGTAGAAGAAGTCCTTGTCACGCTGCTCGGCCGTAACCAGATACGTGTATATCCCCTTCGGCATACTGGCATCCTTGTAGTATTGCCAGACGTCGGTGGTATTGCCACCCAGGCCGCCGATGAACTGGCCCCCCCAGACCTCCCACTCCAGGCGCGGTTGCGGTGGCGGCCAGGCCCATGCACAGGCGGGCACCGGGTCGGCATGGCTTATGCTGTAGGTTAGCTCACAATCGCCGTGATGATCCGGGTCGAACTTGAGGACGTGATCGTCGCCGTGAACGGAGGTGTTCTTCACCGGAAAGACCTTCCTCACTTCGAAGCAACCCTCAGGCGGGTTGGGACCCTGATAATAGTCCGGCCACGAGTACCAGGGGAAGCAGATAGCACGCCATTCCCATTCTTCATTGTGTTGGGAATACCCCGTGTTCAGCGTATTCCATATCATGTCACAGGATTCTCTTGTCGGAAAGGAGACGCCGTTCCAATTGGCGTCATAGGCCCAACCAACACCCCCCCACTGCACCTCTGGCGTTCTCTTCGGGCGGTACTGCACGTCGTACATCCAGGTGCGCATCCCGTTGACATTGCCTCCGAGTTCCAGATGCACCATCGAGATATCACTCGCCGTCTTCTGTCCGGCCGGATCGCTCAGGTAGAGCGATGCGCTGCACCCTGCGGGAGGCTGGTCTGATATTGCCCCGCGCATCTCCGCCGAGCCTTCTTGCCCATCGTAGCTCGCTGTCACCGACAGAACGTAGAAGCCGCCCGTCGCGTAGCCATGCTCCGCCGGATTGTCCGTTGACGGATTGGAGTTGTCCCCGAAGTCCCATTCCCAGTCACATTCCTCGGTCACCTCTTCCTCGCCGGGCAGGACGGTCGCCTTGGCCTCGAAGGTGATTTCCTCTCCCGCTTCGGCATCGAAGGTCACGCTCGTGGGTTGGATAATCTCGACAACCAGCTTCTGGGCGGTGATGTCCAGAGCGGCTGTGGCGGAGAAGCTCCATGCATATTCAGTAGAGGATTCGGTGAGAGTTACGACGTAGGTCACCGACACCTGCTGGCTCTTGCCGCAGTCCTGGAGCATGTAGTGGAAGGTCTCAGTGTCGCTCTCGGCAGGAGAAGTATCGCAGACCGCCGGGAACTCATCCCACTGGTACTCCGCGCTGACGATGAGCTCGCCGGAGGTGATCCGATCCTGGGTTGCGGTGTCATACGTGCAGGAGCCCTCGGCGACCAGCGTGAATTCCTCGGCGGGCCAGACAGGCAACGGGTCGCCGCCGTAGGGGTCGGAGGTCAGAGTCACCGAAGGGGTGGCGGTGATTGCCAAGGCCGGAAGACAAGCCAGGGTCAAGAGAGACAGCACAGCTACAACGACGGGGTGACCGCAGGACATGAGCTTCACATCCTTCGGACGTCGAAGTAACGACCCAACGCGGAACGTGCATACACCTTCCGGGCACCTTTGTCAAGGTTTGTCAGAAACTTGCTGCCTCAGCAAGAACATGTGTGTGCCATGACTCGACTTGAATACTCGAGATGTTGTATCATAACGAGAGCAATTCCATGAACACCATCTCTGACGAACGCGTACAACCTTGTGCCCCAATGGGCAATCCCTACCTCCCCCACCTCGCGACCCTCACCACCGTCCGCGAGGAGGGGCCCGGCCTCATGACCTTTGAGGCCCAGTTCCAGGACCCCGAGGTCGCCCAGACCTTCACCTACATGCCTGGCCAGTTCATTGAGGTCAGCGTCTTCGGCGTCGGTGAGGCGCCCTTCGGCGTGGCCTCCGTCGCCGGGCCCGGCCGGCCGATTCGCTTCTCCGTGCAGAAGGTCGGCCTGGTCACCACTGCCCTGCACGGACTCTCGGTCGGCGCAACCATCGGCCTCCGCGGCCCCTTCGGCAACGGCTTCCCCGTGCTGGAACACCGGGGGAAGAACATCTTCCTGGTCGGCGGAGGGATTGGCCTCCCGCCGCTGCGCTCGGTGATTGACTACCTCCGAGAGCACTGCGCCGAGTATGGCGAGGTTACGGTCATTTATGGTGCACGCAGCCCGCAACTCCTGGTGTACAAGGAATGCCTGCTGGAATGGGGCCAATGCGAGGACCTGGATCTGTGCCTGACCGTGGATCGAGGCGACGAGACTTGGGAGGGGCATGAGGGCTTCGTGCCCTCGTATCTGGAGGAGCTGAACCCCTCGCCGGAGAACGCGGTCGCCTACACGGTGGGCCCGCCCATCATGATAAAGTTCGTCCTGGAGACCTTCGACAAGCTCGGCTGGCCCCGCAAGCAGGTCTTCGCCAGCCTGGAGGCCAAGATGAAGTGCGGGCTCGGCAAGTGCGGCCGCTGCAACTGCGGCCCCAAGCTGGTCTGCCTCCACGGCCCGGTCTTCAGCGCAGAGGAACTGGCAGACTTGCCTTGGATCTAGACCACGCACCTGGGCCCCTGGGCCGTCATCCCATTCACACCTGCCGTTACAATATCACCTTATTCAGCGGGTACTCGATGATCCCCTGCGCCCCGGCCGCCTTGAGGGCCGGGATTAGAGTCACCACTTGATCGGTATCCACAATCGTCTCCACCGCCACCCAACCATTGTCCGCCAGCGGGGAGACGGTCGGGTTCTTCAGCGCGGGCAGGGTCGCCAGCACCGACTCCAGGTTCTCCGGCGCCACGTTCATCTTCAGCCCTACCTTGCTCTCGGCGGCCAGCGCCGCATTGAGCATCAGCGCCATGCTCTCGATCTTCGCCCGCTTCCATGCGTCGTCCCAGGCCGCGCGGTTAGCAATCAGCTTGGTGGTGGATTCGAACAACTCGTCAATGACGCGCAGATTGTTGGCCCGCAGCGTGCTTCCGGTTTCTGTTCCCTCGACGATCGCGTCCACGAGATGCGGGCATTTCGCCTCTGTCGCGCCCCAGGAGAACTCCACCTCCGCCTCCACCCCATGCGAGGCCAGGTACTTGCGCGTGGCCTCCACGAGCTCCGTGGCTATCCTCTTCCCTTGCAGGTCCTTGGGCCCCCGGATATCCGAGCTTTCGTGCACCGCCAGCACCCATTTGTAAGGCCGCATGCCGCGCTTGGCGTAGACCAGGTCCGTGACCTCCACCACCAACTCCTCCACCCCGCGCTCGAGTATCCAGTCCCAGCCGGTTAGCCCACAGTCCAACTCGCCATGAGCCACATACAGCGGCATCTCCTGCGCGCGCAACAGCACTCCGGAGATCTCCGGGTCGTCAAAATGCGGCTTGTATTGGCGCTCATCCACACTGATGCGGTAGCCGGCCTTCGCAAACATGGCCAGTGTGGCTTCTTGCAGGCTGCCTTTGGGCAGGCCGATTTTCAGGGTCTGGTCAGACAAAAGGATTCACTCCTCAGCACAGTTTGGGGCATTGTACCATAGCGACTGCGAGGTGAACAGTGGAAGCCGAGGGCAGAAGGTAGGACGGCAGAGAGGAGGGAATTGAGCAGTCAGCCTACACATTCTCATCTCCTCGAAAGGACATAACTATGCGAATCTCAACTTCCTGTGCTGTAATGTGGGACCCGCCGCATGTTTCCATGGAGCAAGCGGTGAAACGCCTGGCGGCAGTTGGCTTCCAGGTGCTTGACTTCAACATTCAGGATTGGCTCTTTGACGGGTCGCCGGCCGTGGGCGACGACTGGCAGCGCTGGGTGCGCCGGGCGGGCAAGGCGGCCCGCGATGTGGGCGTAGTCTTCAACCAGGCACATATGCCGCTGGCCGACCCTCGCGAGACGAAGACCCGCAAGCGACGACTCGAGAATGAATTGGCCCACCGCTCCATTGAGGCCGCAGGCATGCTGGGCGTGCCCTGGATTGCCTGTCACGCTCTCAGCTTTGCCGGAGCCTGGGATCAGGGGCACCTCGACGAGTTGCGCGAGCGGAATCTTGAATATTTCGCTCCCTTCCTGAAGACGGCGGAAAAGGCCGGAGTGGGTCTGGCGATGGAGAACCTGGCCGACGCCTTCTCGGAGGGAGCGCGTAGCCGGACCTACACCGCCACCCCCGGAGAGTTGATCGACCTGGTGGACGCCTTCGACCATCCGCTGGTCGGCATTCTCTGGGACACCGGGCACGCGCATTTGCAGGGCCTTGACCAGGGGCAGGCCCTGCGAGCCATCGGTTCGCGGCTAAAGGGCACTCACATCGCCGATAATGACGGTCGCTGGGATCAACACCTCATGCCCTTCCTGGGGAAGGTGGACTGGAAAGCTGTTATGGAGGCTCTGTGGGCGATAGACTACGCTGGAGATTTCACCTACGAGATCCACAACTACGTGCGGCACCTCCCAGACCCTCTCCGTGATGGGGCTGCGCGGGTGGCCTTCGAGACGGCCGAGTGGCTCCTGGCAGGGAAGTGGGAGAAGACCAAGAACTAGAGGTGCAGCGCGCAGGTAGCGGCAGGGGCGGAACTACGTCGCCGGCCTGGCACTGGCTTCCGGAGTCGCGGGTTGCTCTTCCGTCTCTTCTTCCTCCACCGCCACGCCGGTGACATCCTCCGCCTCGAGGGTATCATCTTTCAGGGAAATCGTCGCCTTCGGACAGCGGAACTCGCTCCCCGCCTCCGTCAGGACACGGATGTTGCCCTCCAGCGTGACCGTGTCCTTGATGCCGTCGTAGAAGGCCTTGTCAGCCCACACGCTCTTGTCCTCCTGCACGGCTTTTAGCGGCCCCGAGACGGTTCCCTGTTTGCGGTCGTCAGCGTAGTAGTAGTCGATCTGGGGGCAGGTGATGGTCGTCTTCTTCTGGCGGTACTCGGAGACGGGCTTGCCATTCTCCTCGATCTTCTGCTTCTGGGTAACGATAGTCACATTGCCAATGACCTGCGCCAGCTTCTGATTGAAATCCGCCTTGATGAGGTCCCCGGTTAGCGTCGAGTCTGGATCGGTGAGCTTCAGATGCCCGGTCGCCACCGCCGTGTTGCCCTTGTCGTCGTAGTCACACTTGTCGGCAGATAGCGTCATATCCTCGTGCGTGAGGACCACGTTGCCCGTCAGGTGGTAGACCTTGGCAGCGGAATCATAGCTCAGCCGGTCAGCGTGTTTGACCTGCACTCGTTTGGGCTTGGCCGCGGTCTCCGACTGATCGGAAGCGACCTCGCTAGCGGCTGGTGCTGCCGCCGGAGTCGCCCCCTGCTGAGCCTCCACAATTGCCGTCAGCCCGACCGCTGCGGCCAGGGTCAATCCAGCCAGGAGCATTGGCTCCCAGACGCGCCGGCTCATGGCCTGCGCACCTCCTGCAGGATGCGCTGCGCCTCCTCAGCGTTGAAGATCATCTGTACCGAGTCCACCGTGAAGTTCCCGTTGCCCACATCATAGCTTAACGATCTGCCAACGATCTTGTTCTGCCCCGAATACAGACTCACAGTTCCCGGTGCGGAGATACTGCTGCTGTTAAGGTCGTAGCTCAGCCCCCGGGCGCTGAACATTGCCTCGCGGCTCCGCGCGGTGACTTGCCCCGGCGCGAGAATCTTCCCCTGAGACTGCCTCCACTGGACGGTGTCGGTGTTGAGCACCACGCCCTGGTAGGAGACCACGGTCACCTTGCCCGTTACCGAGAAATCGCTTCCGCCTGCTGTCCCGGTGACCTTCTCCGCGGTTACGCGCACCATCGGAGCGCCGCTTTCCCCATAGATCAGCGCTTCCTGGATCCCCTCCGCCGAGAGCAAGCCGGTGCCCTGAGTGATCTGGATCTCTTTCAACCGAATCTGCCAGGCCAGCCGGTCGCCCTCGGTATGCTTGATGACGGGACGCTCGATCGAAACCACCGGGCTGGTCTGCTGCGCCTCCGTCGGCGACGGTTCAGCCGCGCGCCGGAAGTGCCAGGAGGCCGCCAGACCCCCGCCCAGGGCCAGGATGAGCACTCCCAGACCTATCATCAACCGCTTCCGCTGTGCCATGAAGAAGCCTGCGCCCAGTCGCCGCCGCGCTCCGTCTACCCGCTGCCCTTAGTTAGATCGGCGGTGGAGGTGGCCCCGAGATGAGCTGGATCGTCCCTGCCGACACGGTGGTATCTGCAACCACCGTCACCTGCCCGGAGCCCATGAAGACGCGATCAGCACTGGCGGCGGTCAGGGTGACCGTTCCTGGAGGTACGTTGAAGAGGGTGAAACCGCCCTCGGAACTAGTCCTCGCCTCGCGTGTCCCGGCCACCACTGACGCGCTGGCCGCAGGGGCGCCATTCAGCGTCACATATCCTGTCACGTTGCCGGTATTCGGCGTATGCAGGGGCCTCAGGGCCAGCGTCCCGACGTTCATGGACCCACCCACCACTGTGACCGAGTGGCTCAGATCCTCATGCCCGGCGGCCCGAATGGTCAGCACCACCGGATTTCTGGTCAACCTCGTCAACGTGAAGTACCCATTGCTCTCACTGTATATGGTCTGGCCCTGGGCCGAGACTGTTGCCCCTCCCAGAGGGGTCCGGGTCCCGGCATCCACCAGGTACCCGGCAACCGACATGCTGACCGGGCTGCCGCCTCCCCCCCCACAGCCGTACAGGCACAACAGTGACAGCGAAACCATCATCGAGAACGCGAGAATAGTGCGCACAGTTTTGTCCTCCGCAAAGCAATCGGGTGCCGCTATCCCAGCGGCTGCCGCTCATATTGTATCACAACGCGAGGTGGCCTGCTGATTGGCACTATATTGGGCCGGGACAGAGCCTCGAGTTCAGTCTTCGTTGCCGGCGCAGACCTCTCTTAGGACGGCGTCGCCCGCTTACCAGTTCCCCGCTCTTTCGCGGATTGTCTCATATTCTCATTTGCCAGAGCGCGTCGGTTGCCCAGGTCCCCTGTGCGAAAACTCCCCGTCCCCGGCATGCGACGCAAGAAGGAGTTTCGCTCCACCTCAGAGAACTCCTTTCTGCCGGTGTGTGGCACAGGAAAGGGAGGACGGACCTGCCAATGGCTGCGGTGGATAGCGTAGCTCAATGTGTGGCTCTACGCGTGCCGGAGCAGCTCCCGGTCTTCTGCCACTCGGAGCGTTTTGACGCGGCCTATTGCCATCTGCCCTACCTCCGTTACTCCAGCGACGCCGCGACCTTGGTGGATTGCCAGGTCCACACCATTCGTCGTTTCGGTTGGGATTGGTCCTGGGTCCATGTGGATGACGCGATCGAGTTGGAGCCCTTCGGCGTACTTACCTCCCCGAAGGCCGATGATCCCCGGCGCATCGTCACCCACCTGCCGCTCGACCGACGGGTGCTCAACTCTCTCCAGCCCTCCGAAGCGCTCAGCGGCGAGCGCATCGGCGTGCTACTGGAAAGCCTCAGCCGCCTCCGCGCCATCTTTGGTGACACCAAGTGCATCTGCGGTCGGCTCTCCGGTCCCCTCACCCTCCTTGCCCTGCTCTTTGGCCCTGCCGCAGTGGAGAGCGCCCGCCAGGAGGGTCTCCCGCTTCTCCGCGAGGCGATCGAGTTCGCGCTGGAAGTGGATCTGCTACTCCTCGAGGCGCAGGCCGCTGCCGGCGCTCACGCCCTATGGATAGACGACCGCTTGGCCTGCTCGGACGTGCTCCCGCCGGAGGAGTATGAGAGCCTGCTGCTGGCTCCCACCCAGCGCCTGCTCAACGCCGCCCGCACCGAGGAGGTCTGGGGCTTCTATCACACCGCGGAGAACGATCTAGACGCCTTAGCTCTTCATGCCCAGGCTGCGCCGGACGTCCTTAGCCTGGGACCCTCGTTGCCAATGGCCCAGGCTCAGGCCGCTCTAGGCCGCCGGGTTGCACTCATGGGCAACCTCGATCCTACCATCCTGCTCACTCGTGCCTGGCCCTCCCAGGTCGCCGCCTATGTGGACGGCCTGGTGCGCCATATGAAGAGCGGCGGCATGATCTTGGCCACCGCCGGACCCGTCCCCGCCGATGCCCGCGGACCCAACCTCCACACTGTGGTGGACACTGCCCGCAAGATCTGGGACATCGTGGGGGGCAGATAGGTGCTGAAGACCGCGTCCTCTCCAGACCCAGGAGGTTAGCCTCGCCATGTTCATGGGTCGTCTCCGCGGGAGCGGCTACCTTGCCTATCACCTCCGCGGACAAGCGCGGTACCCGTTCCGCCCGCTGGCTACCGTCATGCGTGATCAGTCCCGACGCGTTCGCGCGATGGTGGCCTACGCCTACCGCTATGTCCCCTACTACCGCGAAACTCTCGACCGATTGAGCCTCCGCCCGTGCGACTTCCAGAGCGCGGACGACCTGGCCCAGCTTCCGCTGTTGAGGACTGCAGAATACTGCCGAGATCCTGAGCGATTCCTTTCGACAGAAAAACCGAGAGGTACCTATCTTGCGCTCCCCACCTCCGGAAGCACCGGCCTGGCGCGCATCATCTATCACGATGCCCGAGGATGCCTGCAGAACATCGCTCACGCAGAACGAGACCGCATGGCTGTGGCCAGATTCCTCGGAGACCCGCTGCGCTACCGGGAGTCCGTACTGACACGCGACGGCCTCACCTCGACCCCCCACAAGGTCCAGGAGTTCTGCCGGCAGCATGCCTGGTTCCCTCCGTATCTCGGCATCCAGAGGCAATACCTCTCTATGTTTGACTCCCTGGAACACAACGTCGGAGAGCTTAACCGATTCCAGCCAGATGTCATCCACAGCATCGGCAGTTACCTCGCGGAACTGTTTGGCTACCTCAAGCGCACCGGCGTCCCCTGTCACCTGCCACGCGTGGTGACCTACGGCTCTGAGGGTGTCTCTGAGGCTGTACGCCGCCTGATCCTGGAGGACTTCGGCCTTCCCCTCATCAGCGCCTATCAGGCCACAGAGGCCTTCAAGCTGGGTTTTGAGTGCGAGCAACACTCAGGATTGCACCTCAATCTTGACCTGTACCCCCTGCGGGTGGTGGACACAGACGGTAAGACCCTACCACGGGGTGAGACGGGTGAGGTGGTGGTGTCCAACCTCGTGAATCGGGGAACCGTGCTCCTCAATTACCACCTGGGCGACCTTGCAGCCTTGCTCCCCGACCCTTGCCCCTGTGGTCGCACGCTGCCGTTGCTGTCCTTCCTCCGCGGCCGTGCGCGAGATTTCCTGCGGTTCGGCGAGGGCCGCATAGTCAACCCCTGGGCGCTGGACCGGCTCATCTGCGAGGGACAGGAGGTGTGGCAGTACCAGCTCGTTCAGGAAACCCCGACTCGCCTGCGCCTGGCTTTGGTCGTCCCGCCGACCTGTGATCTTGAACAGACCCGAAAGCGACTAGCCGCCGGCCTAGCCGCACTCTGTGGCCCGGAGGTGACGCTGGAACTAGCGTTGGTGGAGAGGATTCAGCGAACTGCTGGCGGGAAAGTCCCGCCCCTCCTCGCCTGGCGCCCCGACGCGGAGGAGGAGCTCTTCCGCGCGCCTGCCAGGCTCAGTGACTAACCTGAGGAACCGGACGCCACAGCTGCCAGATTCCCAACCGTTCGCCGGGAGCGTAGTTGGCCTCCAGAGCCTGGCCCTCTTCCGCGGTCCAACGATCGGCGTAACCCCAGAAACCGGCATGTGGAGGACCCAAAGGAGTACTCGTGACTACCAGGCCAAATCGGTGCTGCCGAATCATCTCCAGCAGTGGTTCCTGATCCCAGCGATCGGCCCAGGCCATCTGGGTGGTAGTGGACGGCTCCACCCAGACGCGCTTGCCCGCAGCCACCGCCGCCCCCAGATTCTCGCTCAGCACCTCGCCCGGCTCAGCGCGCACAGCCTCGATCAGCGCGGCATCCATGATCGGATCCGAGCCGCGAGAGAGGTCAGTGTACAGCCCAGGAGCGCGATATAGCAGGCCAAACTGCAGCAGAATCAGAACCGCAGGCAACCACAACTGCCAGCGCCGAGGCTCTCGCCACAGCAAGCGTGGCGAGAGGGCTAGCGCCATGATGAGCGCGCAAGCCCAGACGGCTTCCAGCAGGTAGTTGCGTCCAGCGCCTTGTTTGGCTCCCAGTACCATGGAGAGCAGGGCTATGACTGCATACACGCTCAGCGCCCACATCTGAGGAGTCCGACGCCAGAGCAGAGGCACACCGACTACCCCTACTACCAGCAACAGCGGGGAACGACGCACCATGAATCCCCCTAGCCACCGAAGCCTCTCCCACTGCCATGGGCACACGTTTCCCGCCACCGCCTCCCGCCAAAAACCCCCGTGGCTTCCCACCTGCAGAACCGCAAGAGCCCCAAGTACCAGACCGAAGAGGGCCAGCGCATGGAGTGCTGCGGTCTTACGGTCACCCTCACGATAGAGGTGCAGATACGCCACCAGCGGCGCCGCCAACATGGTCTGTCGGGTCAGCAACGCCAGGAAGAAGAGTGCCGTGCCCACGACGCGATACCGCGGAGCAGCGAACAGGAAGAGGGCCAAGCCCCCCAAGCCCAGCGCTAAGGCCGGGAAATCCACCCGAGCTAGCGCCGTCCAGGCTACCGAGGGTCCCGACCATAGGAAGAGGCCAGCCGCCACCGCAGCTTCTAACCACCGGCCTGTAAGCCTCCGCACAGTGAAGGCAAGCCAACCCGCGCAGGCCAGCGCCCCCAGCACCGCAATCAGGCGCCCGCCCCACAAGACCGGGCCGGTCCAGGGCAGAATTAGTGCCCACACCAGGGGATAGAGCGGCCCATACACCACGGGAACGTACGGCAGGCTGGCTTCCCAGGAGTACGGAAATACCCCCGCCTGGAACTGCTGAGCGGCATGCAGCAGCAGGCCCTCCCCGTAGTCTATCGCTGGCGTAAAGCGCAGCCGCAGAAGCGCTAGCGTCCCCCACAGACCGAGGCTTGCCACCGCCGCCAGGCCGCAGGCAAGCCGCAAGAACTGGAAGAATCTGCCATCAAACGTCTTCAATCGCAATTGATCCTTGCGCCCGGGCGTCTCTGGTATTGGGCGGCCCGGGGCTAGCTGCCGCTTCTCTTCCCTCGCGCCGCAGACACGTCCCCACTGAGGATCGCCAGAAGATCACTGATGACCGCAGCCGTAGCCGCCAGCCGGCGACAAGCGCCATCCCCTACCCCAGCCTCTCCACGCCGCGGAAGAACGCCGGCCAGAAGGGGTCCTCTGCCGGCACCGCCAGCTCCTGCACACGTCCGTCACGCCGCTGAATCACCCGCCGGCCGGTGTCGTCAAGCGCCCGCCCAATCTGCGCGCAAGCGATCCCTTCACCGCCCAGCGCCGCGATAATCGTCTCCGCGGTCTCCTCGGGGGCGGCAATCAGCAGTGTGCCTTCGGCAATCGCCGCCAGCGGGTCTATCTCCAGCAGCCCGCACAGTGCCTCCACCTCCGGCGGCCAGGGCATGAGCGCCTCCTCGATCTCCATCCCCACGCCGCTGGCCTCCGCCATCTCCCATAGCCCGCCCAGCACGCCGCCCTCAGTAGCATCGTGCATGGCATGGACCAGCCCTGCGGCCCGCGCGGTCAGCGCGTCCTTGACCACCGTAATCTCCCGGGACCGCGCCCGCGCCGCCTCCGCAATTGCCTCTCCGTGCGCCGCGCGGAGTTCCTGCTCGTACAGCACCGCCAACAGCCCCGTGGCCTCGATAGCCGGTCCTTTCGTCATCAGCATCGCGTCACCGGGCTGCACTCCCCCTGGTGTGACTACCTGCGCTGGATCGCCCGTCCCAATCACCGTGATCCCCCCGATGATAGGCACCGTGATCACCGGGTAGTAGCCGGTATGCCCGCCAACAATGGCGATGTCCAACTCCAGTGCAGCCTGATGAATGGACGCGGTGATGCAATCCAGGTCCTCGGGCGACGTTCCTGGCGGCATCAACAGGGAGTAGGTGGCAAACTCCGGCCTAATCCCCATGACCGCCACGTCACTGGCTCCGATGTGCATGGTAAACCAACCGAAGGTATCCAGCGGCAGCCCGGCGGCCGGGAAGATCGGATCCTCAGCGATGACCAGCGCCTGCCCCCCGATCTCCAGAACCGCAGCGTCCACTCCGGTCAGCGGGCCTACCTTCACACGCGGATCAGGCCGGCCCAGGCGGGTCTGTAGCAACGACTCAAATACCGGCAAGTCAATCTTGCCCACCCGAGGACGATCGCTCATGTCTTCTTCGGCCGCCCCAGCGACTTGCCCAGGACCTGCTCCACGTCTGCGACCTTCCCCTCCAGGCGTCCGGTTGCGCCCTCGCGGTCGTCAATCACGATGTGGGTGACCACCCGTCCCCCGGGTCGCCGGCCCGCTTCATGGGCTGCTTTGACCACCGCCATCACCTCATCCCACTCACCCTCAATCTCTGTGGACATCGCGTTCAGGCGGTAGGGCAATCCCGACTCATCAATCACGCGCAGCACCTCCGCGAGATGCTCGCGCAACTCCGTCCCGGCGCCTATCGGCACCACGCTCAGGGAAATAACCATCACAACTCGCCTCTCTCAGTACAACGACAGGGGCGGACTGGACCTTCATCCTGCCCCCTTCATCTCCAGGACATGAGAATGGACCAAATGATTGGCCGTCACCGCCGATGGCCACGTCTCATGCGGCCGCACCGAGCGGTCTACTCCACCTCCACCGCCCAGCCAATGTCATACCGCTGCCCGCACTGGGGGCAGATCAGGATCAGCCGTAGCCGCTCCTTGCTCACCGTCGTCCCCGCGTCTGCCCGCCGTCGCAAGAGCGCGACCTGGAATCCCTTGTCATACTCACACTTCTCACACATCTCAAAGACGTCCAGCACCCGCCGCTCCAGGGTCTTCTGCATCTCTAATCCCCCTTGTACGACAGCACTTTGTCCATCTGGTACCCGAGCCCCGTGCCCTGCAGGCTGGCGGTCGAGGCCATGCCCCGGTGTATCCGGAACAGCCCCTCATGGACCGCCTGCTCCCCGGGTGGGGTCGCCGCCGGGAAGAATTGCCGTGAATTGGCCTCCAGCCCCATCATGGTATAGAGCCTTGCGCCCATCCCTACCGCATGAATCAGCGCCAGGCTGGGATTGGTGAGGTCCTGCAGCGCGTACGGCACACCCAGCTCGCGAGCTTTCGCCGCCAGGATCATATCCATCGAGTGCCCCTTACAGGTCTTCAGCGCGATTCCTGACCAGCCCAACTCCAAGCCAAGGTCCATCATCTCCAGGCTGGTCAGGCTCTCGTCCAGCAGCACTGGCTTGAGCTTGGACAACTCACGCATGTCAAACCGATGGGCCTCCAGGTCGCGCTCCGTCGGCTGCTCCAGGTACAGCAGACGATCATAGCACTCGGGTGACTTCTCCTGGACGCGCTTCAGCATCTCGACCAGATAGTCGGGCGACTCGCACATCTCATTCGTGTCTGCGGTTAGCCAAAGCTCCTCCTGCCCCTGCTTGGCCAGTGCCTCCCGCCCCACCTCATATACCGCCAACACACGCTCAATGTCCCAGGGCAGGTCCACGCCACGTAGCTTCACCTTCAGGCAAAACACACCGTCCTGCGCGATCCACTCATCCAGGCTCACCGGCCCACCGTCCTGCGGGTCATTGCCGTCCTTCTCGGCCCGCGTCAGTTTGTCCAGCCCCCCGACCAGGTGGAAGACCGGCACCTCCGGCAGGTACTCCGGACGCAGGTAGTCCTGCACGTACTTCCCGGCCCCTTCCGGCCCGAGGTACCGGCTAAGGTCGCTCATGAAATCGGGACCGTAGCCGTCGTACGAGTCAATGCCATTGACGTTGCCGAAGGCGTCGTGCAGGGCCGCATCGACTGGTGAGGCACAGACCAGCGCCCCCAGGAAGGTCATCTTCAGCGGCGGCGGGAATTCGGCCACCGCCTCGTCGTTGATCGCCGCTAATTGGGTCTCCAGCGTCATGAATGTGTCAATAGGATGCGCGAATTCCTTCACGTCCAGCACGGAGTCCGCATAGGCCTGCACGATGTGCTCCATCACTGCCGTCTTGGTGGAGTTGTCTACCTCCGCCGTCGGCCAGGCCCAGGAGTCAGCCATGAAGATGCCACCCCAACCGGTGGCCGTCTTACCCCGGCGGTTTTCCACCGTCGCTTGCACACGGCAGAAGTCCAGGCTATCCATTACCACGCCACCAAACTTCAGTGGTGTCCGCGCGACACACGGCTCAAAATCTACGGTGATGCTCTTTACACGAAGGTCAGAATCCATTGTGCCTCCCTAAAGTCCAGTAGAACAGGCGGCTCACCTGTCATCCAGTTACTCTCTGCCACACTCTACTACTCAGTTCCTCGCCTATCCCGCCATGTCCTTTACACAGCGTCAGAACACAGTGGGCCAGACGACCTCCACTTCACACCTTCTGACACGGCCTCATGTCTTCATACGCAGGTCTTCCGGCTCCCGAACACGAATACCTTCTGCAATCTCCATGCCCAGGGACGAAGACGGCGTGCCATCCCACCAGCAGTATTTTGCCGCGCGGCCTCTGTCGCGACCCGCGCCTGAGCAGGTGCGCTGGGACCTGCCCGGCCTGAGTCTGAACCTCTGGACCGATCGCGGCGTCTTTTCCCGCGGGAAGGTAGATCGCGGCACGGAGCTCCTGGCACGGACTATGGCGCTCCCGGAGACGGGTGCGATCCTGGATCTTGGAGCTGGCTACGGCCCCTTGGGGCTGGTCGCGGCCTTGCGCTCGCCAGCGGCCCACGTAACCCTGGTAGAGCTCAATGAACGTGCAGCCGACCTGGCTCGCCGCAACCTCACGCTCAACGGCGTGACCAATGCCGAGGTGCTGGCCGGGGATGCGCCCTCGGTCCTGAGCGATCGCACCTTCGACGCCATTGTGACCAACCCGCCGCTCCGCGCCGGCAAGGCCGAGGTCATGCGTCTGCTCACTGATGCTGTTCGCCGTCTCCGTCCCGGGGGCAGCCTCTGGCTGGTCATCCAGACCAAGCAGGGAGCCAAGACTCTGGCTAGGGACTTGGGAGAGATACTGGCAGAGGTGGAGACGGTGCAAATCAAGGGAGGCTATCGGGTGATACGTGGGGGCCAGAAGGAGCACTCGGAATGCAGGAGTTAGGAGTCAGGAGTTAGGAGTTGGAACGCGGGGATTGTATACGCTGTTCGAACTCTTGATTTCTCAGGTCTAAATTCTGGTACTGGAGGTGCCATCATGACCGTACACGAAGCCATTCAGAAGCGTTTCAGCGCCCGGTCGTACCTGGACAAACCCGTCGAGCAGGAGAAGCTCGAGCGGGTCCTGGAGGCGGCACGCCTGGCGCCCTCCGCCGGCAATCGTCAGGAGTGGCGCTTCGTGGTGGTCCGTGACGCCGCCACCCGCAAGCTCCTGGCTGATGCTGCCAACGGCCAGGCCTTTGTCGGCCAGGCCCCGGTGGTGATCGCCGCCTGTGCTGCCGGCGAGCAGCATGTGATGAGCTGCGGCCAGCTCTGCTACCCCATTGACGTCGCCATCGCCCTGGAGCATATCGCGCTCCAGGCCACGGAGGAGGGCCTGGGCACATGCTGGATCGGGGCCTTCAAGGAGGACGAGGTCCGCAAGATCCTGGGGATCCCCGCCGACGTGCGCGTGGTGGAGCTTATGCCGCTGGGTTACCCGGCTACCGACGGGTCCCCCAAGCGCCGCCTGTCCTCCGAGGAGATCGTCAAGTGGGAGAAGTGGAGCTAAGAGCGCCGACCAAAAGGCTCGAATGAGACGAAGACTGGTAAGAGTCGCGCAGACGTGTGGAAGCGGCGGGTAGTCCGCCGCTTTCTACTCCTCGATCAGCAGCCTTAGCCTGATCTCCCCCTCCTCCACGTCCACCTGTATGGTGTCCCCCTCCCCGAACTCGCCGCGCAGAAGCGCACTGCTGATCGGGTTCTCCACCAGCTTCTGGATCGTCCGCCGCAGCGGCCGCGCGCCATAGCGCGGGTCGTACCCCTCCTCGGCCAGCAATTTCTTCGCCGCCTCGGTGGCCACCAACTTTACTCTCCGGTCGGCCAGTGACCTCGCCACCCGGCTCAGCATCAGGTCCACAATCTCCAGAATCTCGCGCGAGGTGAGCGAGTGGAAAACGATGACCTCGTCAAGGCGGTTGAGCAGTTCCGGTCGGAACACCGTCCGCAGCGCCTCCGTGACCTGTTCGCGCATCTGCTCGTACTGATCGCGGCGTTCCCCCTCCGTGGCTGCCTCCGGCGCCGGCGTGATGTACTCGCTGCCGATGTTAGAGGTCATGATCACCACGGTGTTGCTGAAGTTCACGATCCGTCCCGCGTTATCGGTCAGGCGCCCGTCCTCCAGAATCTGTAGCAGGATGTTGAACACGTCCGGGTGCGCCTTCTCAATCTCATCGAGCAGGATGACCCGGTAAGGCCGCCTCCGCACCGCCTCGGTGAGTTGGCCCCCCTCCTCATAGCCCACGTATCCCGGCGGCGCGCCAATCAATCGGCTGACCGCATGCCGCTCCATGTACTCGGACATGTCGATGCGGACCATCGACTCCTCATCATCGAAGAGGAACTCCGCCAGCGCCCGGGCCAGCTCGGTCTTGCCCACTCCTGTCGGTCCTAGAAAGATGAAGGACCCGATGGGCCGCCGGGGATCCTTCAACCCGGCCCGCGCCCGCCGAATCGCCTCGGAAATCGCCACCAGCGCCTCGTCCTGCCCCTTGACCCGCTGGTGGAGTCGGTCCTCCATCTCCAGGAGCTTCTGCGCCTCTTCCTCGAACATGCGGGAGACCGGGATGCCGGTCCACGAGGAGACGATCGCGGCCACATCTTCCTCATCCACTGTGTCATCAAGCTGCGGTGTATCCGCCCACTTCTCCTCGGCTGACGGCAGCTTCCTCTCCAGGTCATCTATCTGGGTCTTCACCCGCTCTGCCTCGTCGTAGCGCTCCCTCTGCACCGCCTCCTGCCCTTGCTCGGTCAGCTCCACAATCTGCTTGCGCAGCGCCTCCGGCCTTGGGGGCAGGTCATAGGTCTCCAGCCGCAGGCGGCTTGCCGCCTCGTCAATGATGTCAATCGCCTTGTCCGGCAAATGCCGCTCCGTCAAATAACGGTCCGAAAGCGTGGCCGCCGCCTCCAGCGCCTCATCCGAGATGCGTACGCCGTGGTGCTCCTCATACCGAGGCCGCAGCCCACGGAGAATCTCCACCGTCGTCTCCACGCTTGGTTCCTCCACAAACACGGGCTGGAACCGTCGCTCGAGCGCGGGATCTTTCTCGATGTACTTGCGGTACTCGTCCAGCGTCGTCGCTCCCACGCAGCGGAGTTGTCCGCGCGCCAGTGCTGGCTTCAGCATGTTCGAGGCATCAATGGCTCCCTCCGCCGCGCCAGCTCCCACCAGCGTGTGCAACTCGTCAAGAAAGACGATAATCTTTCCCTCCGAGGCCTCGATAGCCTCGATGACGGCCTTCAGCCGCTCCTCGAACTCGCCGCGGTACTTGCTCCCGGCGACCATCCCGGCCAGGTCCAGTTGCAGAATTCGGCAGTCTTGCAGCGGCCCTGGCGCTTCCCCGGAAGCAATCGCCTGTGCCAGACCATCCACGATCGCGGTCTTACCCACGCCCGCGTCGCCGATCAACACCGGGTTGTTCTTGGTGCGCCGCGAGAGCACCTGCATGGTCCGCCGAATCTCCTGCTCACGCCCAATAACCGGGTCCAGCTTCCCCTCGCGCGCCATTTCGGTCAAGTCTCGCGAGTACTTCTCGAGCGCTTCGTAAGCTGATTCTGCCTCCGGCGAGTCCACTTGCTTCGAGCCGCGAATCTGCTGCAGCGCGGCCAGGACCTTCTCCTCAGTCAGTCCCGCGCTGCTCAGAATCTGTGCGCCCGGGGTCTGGGTATCCTCCAGCACTGCCAGCAGCACATGCTCCGCCGCCACGAACTGGTCGCCGAAGCGCTGTGCCATCTCCAGGGCCAGGTCCAGCACCCGGTTCAGCGCCGGAGTAATGTAGATCTGACTGGTGTCACCACTCCCACCGCTAATCTGCGGACGCTTGCCGAGTTCTCGTTCGAGCTGTTGCTGGATCCCTTCGGTCTGCGCCCCCGCCGCCTGCAATACGCGCGGAATCACCCCGCCTGTCTGCTCGAGCAAAGCTAGCAGCAGGTGCTCCACATCTAGCTGGGTGTGGTGGTAGCGCTGCAGGATCTGCTGACTCTGCGACAGGGCCTGCTTGGTCTGGTTGGTGAGTCTGTCAAAGTCCATACGCTGTACAACTCCGTCCTCTCCGCCTGTTAGCGGACGAGAGTAAGCCTCACGCCTTCAATGGCAACTCCACGAGACAGTGCGCTTTAGCTCTTCTCCTTGAACATGACCTCCACTTCTCGCGCTGCTCTCTCCGTCGCCGGGCCAAGCGCCGGGGGGCCATGTGCGAGGGCCTCCTGCAGGCGCTTGATCTCCTCCTGAAGGCGGTCCATGTGGTCCAACATTCTCAGGATGACCTCCACGCCCGCCAGGTTCACCCCCAGCTCCTGGGTCAGTCGCTTGATCTGCCGCACACGCTCCACATCCTCCCTCGAGTACAGCCGGATATTAGCCTGCGAGCGTCGTGGCTCCACTAGACCCAGCCGCTCATACATGCGCAGCGTCTGCGGATGACATTCCACCATCCGCGCCACCATGCTGATACGATATGTGATCTGTTCCATCTCTCGTCTCATCTGCTGTGCCTCCATCCCCCAGGGAGCTACCACACCCCGCAACTCAGCGCCTGGGAACGGACTCCCCGGACGGCACCGGGGCGGCGGCGGTCAATTCCTACAGCCCTCCGGGCAAGCCCTTCCGCGGATCCTCCGTCCAGGTCTCCGCCAGCTTCTCCACCAGTTCCTTCTGCGCACGGCTCAGGTGCTTGGGCGTCGTGACCTGTACCGTCACGTACTCATCCCCGCGTCCCTTACCTCCTCGCTTGGGCGCCCCCTGCCCTTTGAGGCGAAAAGTCTGCCCACTGGACGTCCCCGCAGGCACCGTCAGCGTGACTTGACCCTCCACCGTAGGTACTGACACCTTCGCTCCCTGCAGCGCCTCAATCACTGTGATCGGCACCGCAATCCGTATGTTGTCGTTTTCATCGCGCTTGAAGAAGGGGTGCTCTTCCACCTCCAGTTCCAGGATCAGGTCTCCGTTCGGTGCCCCCTTGAAGCCTCGGCCTCCCTGCCCCGCCAGTCGCAACTTGGCGCCCGTATGTACTCCGGCGGGGATCTTGACGTTCAGCTTTACTTCGCGGGCTACCTCACCACCTCCCCGGCAGCGCGAGCAGCGTTCGGTGATGACCTCGCCCGAGCCTTGGCACTGTGGGCAGGCGGCGACCATCCCCAGGAAACCCCGCTGGCCTGACTGCCCCGTTCCGCCACAGGTCGGGCACGTCGCGGTCTGGCCCCCCAGACCATCACATTCCGGGCAGCGATCGGCCATGGTGAAGCTCATGGTCCGCTGCGCGCCCTTCACGGCGTCGGTGAAACTCACCTGCAACCGGTAATGGATGTCCTCTCCTCGCTGAGCCTGTCGAGCCGCTCCTCGCGCCCGGCTCCGCCCCACACGCACCCCGCCCAGATCACCAAACAAGTCTCCAAAGAGATCCGCGAAACTCCCCGCCCCGAAGTTCGTATAGACAAAGTCGCCGAAGTCTCCGCCTTGCCACTGCCCCCCTTGTTGCGCCTGCTGGAAGGCCGCACCGTACTGATCATACTTCTTGCGCTTCTCCGTGTCTGAGAGCACCTCGTAGGCCTGACTGATCTGCTTGTACTTCTCCTCCGCTGCGGCATCCCCCGGATTGATGTCGGGATGGTACTTGCGGGCCAGCTTACGGTACGCCTTGCGAATGTCATTCATCGAGGCGTTCCGTTCTACTCCCAGTATCTCGTAGAAGTCAGTTGGTGGCGCTGCTGATCTCTGCATATCCTGATAGGCCTCTATTCACCACCGACACACGGTCTGCGACCGCCCGCCGATACCGATCGGAAGGGCGCACAGTCGTCACTCGCTCGTCTTCTTCCACTGTACCGGAATGCGGTGCGTCCGTCTCCCCGCTCGCCTCGGCAAGATGACAGTGAGGACTCCCTGCTCCAGTTCAGCGGTTGCTGCCTCATAGTCCGCGTCCCGAGGCAGGGGTGCCGCCACACTGAATCGCCCGTACCGCCGCTCCCTGCGCGCCACCCGCCCCTCTGCTGGCGGTTCCGGCTTCTGCCCGCTGAGCCACAGGCTCCCCTCTTCCACCTGGAGCTTGATGTTCTCTACCGGCACGCCCGGCAGGTCGAAGCGCAGAACGTACCCACGCTCGTCCTCCAACGATTCCGCTGGCGGTCTCCAGGCCAGCTCAACCTGCGCCGGCGCCGAGAGATCCCGGAAAGCCTGCTCGACCCGCTCATGCAGGTCCACCAGTTCTCGCCACGGGTCCATTGATGGGCGTAGTCTCATGGTTATTCCCCTGTGTCGTTTCCTTACACCGGCGGCTCTTTCGGCCTCTGCGTCGAAGCTGCCGCCCGTTGGCGCGGCGCCCCGCGAAGCACCCCCTCTACGCAACACGCTTTGCCCTGATAGTGAGCACCCCGTTCTCCAGCTTTGCGGCTGTGCTCTCTGCCTCCAGGGCCCACGGCACCGTGAAGGAGCGACTGAAATCCCCCATCGGCCTCTCCGCCTGATGCACCTGCCGCTCATCATCCTCCGCTGGCCGGTGGCGCGTTCCGGCAACCGTCAGCGTCGTGCCCTGCAGGTTCACCTCCACTGCCTCCCGTGGCACGCCTGGTATCTCCAGGCTCAGTACGACCTCTTTGTCCGTGAACCGCACCTCCGCCGGCGGCGTCCATAGCCGCTCCCGTGGAGCTGCTTGCCTTTCACCCAGGTTCCCCTCCAGCAACGGATACAGCCGCCGCCGGAGCAGCTCCAGGGCCTGTGTTGTCTCCAGACTCATCCCGCGCACTATCTATGCCTCCTAGCCGCCATAGAACTTCCGCATGACCTCCACAATATCTGCGCCCTGGCAGACCACCGTATCCTCATCCACCCGCTGCCAGCCATACTCCACCGCTCTTGCAGTGGCCGCCGCATCAGAGTATTTCAGCTTCAGCTCGCATGGGGTGTTCGTCTCCAGGGGCGGAATCGCGCTCACCAGCCCCATCGCCCGCTCAGCCCCGGCCCGGATGACCTCCCGCGACTTTGTTGGCGACAATGACACTCCAATGCCCGTGGGCAGCTTCTCTTTCACCACCGCGCCTTCCATCTCCGGCACCAGCGCTTGAGCCTCCCGCACTGCTGCCCGGTCACCAGTGATGAATACCACCGGGAAGCCGAAGTGGCCGGCCAGACGAATCCCTGTGCCAATCTCGCCCAGCGGCTCGTCATTCAGCCAGACCCCGCCGTAGGCGGTGTGCGACCAGCTATGGCGCAGGATGGCGTTGGGCGTGCCCTCCATCGCGTGATGAGCGAAGAGCATGCCCGCGTCCCAGGAATCGTCTAGGCCCCAGGGAAACTCAATCGCCCACCGCATCCCCAGCTTCAGTTCGGGGTGCAGGTTCTCCATGTCCAGTCCACCACACCCATGCCCGTCAATGGCCACGATCTCCGTTGCCCCACCAGCTAGAGCGCCCTCGACGAGGGCGTTCAACTCCTGCGTTGCCAGCCGCTTCGCCAGCTCATAGTAGGGACTGTCGCTCTGCACCTCCCGCTCGAAGCTCGACAGTCCCGCCACGCCTTCTAGATCACACATGACCCAGATCTTCATGACGTCCTCCCGGTGGGACGACTACCCACACATACCCCCGCTGTGCAGCAGGGCGTTAGCGACGCGGGAGAGGGGCCTGCTGAGACCAGACCGCAAACGTCTCGTGCGGCCCCTTCTCCAGCGCCAGATTGGTCCGCTCCGCCGTGGGGGCACAGGCGTTCCCTGCCTCGGTCCTACTTCTCCTCCGCCTCGAACTCGGCGTCAATGACCTCATCCTGCTGCGCGCCGGAAGCACCAGCCTCCTCAGCCGATCCGCCCTCGGCGCCTGGCTGCGGCCCGGCCGCAGCGCCCGCTTGCTCGTACATCCGCTGCGAGATCGCCGAGAACTGCTGCTGCAGGTCTTCCATGGCTGCGCGGATGGCCGCCACATCATCGCCCTGCGTCAGCTTGCGTATGGCCTCGATCTTCTCCCGCAGTGGCGTCGCCTCGCTCTCACTCACCTTATCGCCCAGTTCGTTCAGCGTCTTCTCAAGTTGGTAGGCCAGCGAGTCGCCCTGATTCCGCGCCTCGGCTAGCTCCTTGAACTTGCGGTCCTCTTCCTCATACTGCTTGGCGTCCTGCACCATTCTCGAGACATCGTTGTCCGAGAGCTGACCAGAACCGGTGATCGTTATGTCCTGTTCCTTACTCGTCGCCCGGTCCTTGGCCGAAACGTGCAAGATCCCGTTCGCGTCGATGTCAAAGGTCACCTCAATCTGTGGAACCCCTCGCGGCGCCGGCGGAATCCCCGCCAGATGAAAGCGGCCCAGAGACTTGTTCTGCGAAGCCCGCGCCCGTTCGCCCTGCAGCACATGCACTTCCACGGTGGTCTGGAAGTCTGAGGCTGTCGAGTACACCCGCTGCTCCCGGGTGGGGATGTTGGTATTGCGCGGTATGACTACATCCATCACATCGCCCAGTGTCTCCACGCCCAGGCTCAGCGGCGTCACGTCCATCAGCACGATTTCCTGCGAACCGCCCGCTAGCACCGCCCCCTGGATGGAAGCCCCCAGGGCCACTACTTCGTCCGGGTTGAGGTCCTTGCGTGGCTCCTTGCCGGTCAGGCGCTTTACGAGTTCCTGTACCGCCGGGATGCGTGTTGAGCCGCCCACCAGGACCACCTCATCCAGGTCCTGGTCCGTAACCGAAGCTTCCTTCATGGCATCTTTGACCGCTTCTTCGGTCTTGGCGATCAGATCCCCGATCAACTCCTGCAGCTTGGCGCGCGTCAGGACCATCTCCAGATGCTTGGGGCCTTCACCTTCCACCGAAGTGATGAAGGGCAGCGAGATCGTCGTCTGTGTGCTCGTGGAAAGCTCCATCTTCGCCTTCTCCGCGGCCTCCCGCAGCCGCTGGAGGGCCTGACGATCCTTGCGTACATCCACTCCTACGTCTCGCTTGAATTCCTCCGCTACCCAATCAACTATTCGTTGATCAAAGTCGTCCCCTCCCAGGCGTGTGTCCCCCGAAGTAGACAGCACGTGGTAGGCGTCACGCTCGTCCTCTCCACCAATCTCCACATCCAGCACGGATACATCGAAGGTGCCGCCGCCCAGGTCATAGACCAGGATGGTGGCTTCCTTCTTGTCCTGTCCAAACCCGTACGCCAGCGCCGCCGCTGTGGGCTCATTGATGATCCGCAGAACCTCCAGCCCCGCTATCTCCCCGGCCTGCTTGGTTGCCGTCCGTTGCGTGTCGTCGAAATACGCGGGCACGGTGATGACTGCCTGCGTCACTGGCTCCCCCAGGTAGGCCTCGGCATCCGCCTTGAGCTTCTGCAGGATCATGGCCGAGATCTGCTCCGGGGTGTAGTCTTTACCGTCAATCGTCATACGATCACGCGTACCCATCTTACGCTTGACGGAGGCCATTGTCCGCTCGGGGTTCAGTACCGCCTGGCGCTTGGCCGCGCGGCCCACCAGACGCTCTCCACTTTTTGAGAAGGCCACCACGGAGGGCGTGATCCGTTCCCCGTCCGGGTTTATGATCACCTTTGGCTGGCCCGCCTCCATGATCGCTACACACGAATTGGTGGTACCTAGGTCAATACCCACTGCTCTTGCCATCTGAAGTCACCTTTCCTCACTATCTCTCGCGTTGTTCCAGGACGCCCCTAGTCCGTCCACATTGCCTCATACACCGCAGGCTTCTCCCCTGCGTTACTGAAGATTATAGACTATGAGCGCAATGCTGTCAAGCATCCTCGCGAAACATTAGTCTATTGCTATAAGCTTATGCCCAAAGCCGCTCCCAATCCGCCATGCGCTCACTTGCCAATAAGGCACTCAACATCCTCCCTGCTGACGTTGGCTAGCTCAGAAGGGTTCACTACCTCTAGCCCGAACAGGCGTGCAACGCGCTCCGAACTCACTCTCCTCCGATGCGCGCCCACGGACATGCTCCACGTCTTGGGGGTGTGGTAGTTCCAAGGAGGAATTCCCACGGTGGGAAGGGGGTGCGTCGGATGGTCTGTGTGCGCTCTGCGAGGAGCCCCTCGGCAGTCTCCCTGGCCCGCCCTGGCGGCTCCAGGCTCAAGTCTGACCGTTGCCTGACAAGTATAGCGGGAAGAAGTCCGAGGTCAGATGTCTCACGACAGTTTGCCTGGCGATGAAGGCCTATTCCTTGGCGACCTGGAGTTTGAGATACAGGCCACTGTGGAGGGCTGAGTACCCAGCCAGGAAGTGGGCCCCCGGCTCTGAACCGTGGCCTTCGACCGCCAGGAAATGTCCACTGCTTAACCTGTGCAGGGGCCTCTCGCCTCCACGATCTGCCGCGTGAGGGGACCCTGACGACTTGCTCGACTGCATACCGCCGCGCGGTGGCGGGAAGACTGCGCCTACCGCGAGACATGCCTCAGTAAGCTCTGGAAATCGTGTAGGGGCTCCTACGCCCGGGGGGCGACGCTATCGCTACACCTAACTGCAGGTGCCGGGGGCGGCTTCGGAGGTGGAGGCAGAACCGCAGGAGTCCGAGTTCCTGCGCGTGGTCTAATCCTTCCACAAGTCACTGCTTAAAAAGTCCTCCCCGCCCGGAACGAGGGGGGACCGGGCGGGGAGGGGGGGCCGAGACTGTTCGGGGTAATCACTGACTCGCCCGCCAGTCCACCGGCCTAATCGACTAGTTGTTGTGATCCGTTCGCGTGCCGTAAGGCGGTCGCTTGCCGGGTGATAGATGCCGTCTGCCGCCCCAAGAGACGTCCCAGGTACCAGAGTCTCACCTCGACATGGGTCTTCGCTGTGACCGCCTCGCTCCTGGCTGGGAGCTGGCCCAAGCCGGGAACTACGTTACCCCCGACATAGAAGATCGTCTCGCGGGGGACGAAGGTGACCGGCTGATCCAGACTGCTATCAGGTTCGACTGCTGCGGCAATGCGTCTGAAAGCCCTTCCATAGTCTTGCGAGGGCCTGCTTTCTACTGCCGTCAGCGCTGCCAGGTTGGCTACCTCCTGGGCCCGCTGCTGTGCCATTACCACGCGGCCCAGATCCGCTGAGGCCATCAATACCCCCAGCAGCGCGAACAGGGTCACCGAACCCAGCACCACCACCGACCCACTC
>JAAYIR010000116.1 GCA_012523355.1 candidate division WS1 bacterium | reverse complement strand
TGGGCGACCAACAGGAGGCATGTCAGCATGAGCAGGCACAGATTCATCTCGGTCAGCCTGTGCATTATGGTCCTGGCGGCTATGGCCACCATGGCAATGGCACAGGTTGGGAGTCCGGTTCCGCTGGGAAGTGTAGGTGTGGCGACGGATCCCTGGTACGTGCAGGGGCAGGGACAGGGGACCACGGAGGTGGGCCAGGGCGCCGGCCAGACGAACTACAATACGCTGGTAAACGGGTGGATTGCCGCGTATGCGGTGGTCACCACTCATGACAACTGGATCAACTACAACATCATGCAGCCACCGGCAGGGACCTTCAGCGCACCGTATGCGCGCTATGCTTTCTCAGCGGCGGGCGCAGGAACCCTGGCCCTCCCCGGCGAGGTCGGCGGCCAGAACAATCTGTACACGATCGACGGGACGGATAGTGCCAGTATGGATCTGGCAGGTTTCCGGGTGCACACCAACGCCCGTCTCGACCTGGCCATTGATCTCGGAGGCTGGATGACCCGAGTCACCTCCACCGGTACGCCGTTCGCGGGGATTGATACTCGCAAGGCGGAGGTGTGGAGCGGCGCGGCCGGGCCCTATCAACTGCGCAACCAGTACAAGCTGAAGTTCAAGGGCAAGTACCTGCAATACGTGAGCGCGGCCGATCCGGCGCAAGATGCCGCGGGGACCGCCTACACCTCGCCCAGCTCGGGCACCGCCACGGCGTACAACGCCTGGACGGACTGGAGCGCCGCCGCCGACACCGTCGTTAACGACAGCGGCTGGCTCGAGCCGGTGACCACCTACGTTGACCCCTGGACCGGTCTGGGCACCCCCGCCACCAGTGCACCGCTGAACGGGACCCCGCTGGCTCTCATCAACCTGGTCGTCGAGCGTGGTCAGGCCGCCGGAACCCCCGGCGGCGACGACCCTGAGGACCTCTGTCCGGAAGCTCCGGAGATGTGGATTGCCAGTCGCGTGCTGCGCCGCGGGCTGCAGGATGTGGCCGGGAACTACCGGTCCGACGTCCTGATCACGATGACCTACCGCGAGGCCGACACGCAGTGGGTCCCCGCGAGCTGGACCTTCACCGGGCCCTAGGGTTGCTGAGGGCTCGGTTGCATTACTAGTGGTGGCTGACGGGAGGACTACCTCCCCCGTCAGCCACCACCTCGCAGATAGGCTGGTGGTTGAAGTTCCCATCCCGGCTCACATCGAACCCATCCCAGCGCCTGACGGCCCCTCCCCTCGCCGCGTTGTGCGAGGCCGGGCGCCGCACACGAGTTGTTGCGCCAGGCGTCCCTCTCGGGGTTGGGTGTGGCTGTTTCTGACAGGGATGCTCATACTTCCCGGGGCGGCTGCCGGGGAATCCCTCAACTTTGTCAGCCGGGTGGGTAACGTATATAGCTATTCCCTGACGGCCAGAGCCAATCCCAGGGCTACGGTGACGGTCACTGGGCTCACGGGCGTGACCGGGGCTGCAGTTCTGGCCCCGGCCAGCTCGAATCCGCACAGGTGGGAGGTGCAGAGCTTCACGGCGAACGAGGTCGTGTTCCATCGTGCCCACGGGGGAGGGGTGGATGATGTCACGAATCTGCTCACCTTCCAGATCTTCAGCCCTGACGGGCCCGGAACAGTCAACTGGACTACTGACAAGTGTCTGGGCACCCCTACCTCCGGGACCACTACGGGGCCGGTCGAGTTGGTCTTCGAGGCCATGGTCAGCGCACACGATAACTGGATCAGCTTCAATGACAACCCGGGAACGGGGCTGAATGAAGGCCTGCTACCGGCCCAGGGG
Source organism: candidate division WS1 bacterium (assembly GCA_012523355.1). GTDB lineage: Bacteria > Armatimonadota > Zipacnadia > Zipacnadales > Zipacnadaceae > Zipacnadum. The sequence goes on along the minus strand of JAAYIR010000116.1, from coordinate 1,767 downwards.
ACCTTCCGCACGCCGGTCCCGGTTATGGCGCGGTACTCACCCGCCAGCGCCTGGGGACCGGAAAGTGGTGTCCCCAACGCCAACGGCTGCGACCTCGCTGGTTTCCAGGTACATACGACCAAGCGCTTGGCGCTCACAGTGAACCTTGGCGGGCACATGAGCCGGGTCACGCCGGGCGGTACGGCCTTTGGGGGGGGCGACACCCGCAAGCCGGAGGTCTGGGGTGGGGCGCTAGGGCCCTATCAACTGGCTACCCAGTGGAAGGTAAAGTTCCGGGGTCTGTTCCTGAACAACCCGGCGGGGACGACCTTCGCCAGCCCCAGCAGCGGTCAGTTGACCGCGCTGAACACATGGACGCAGTGGGGCGCCAGCTCGGATGACCCGCCAGCGGAGACGGGTTGGCTGTGGCCCAGTCCGACTGACGCCTGGACCGGCACGGGGATCATGAGCGGCAGCATCGTGCCCTCGCTCTCCCTGTTTGTGGAGAGAAACCAGGGCGCCAATACGGGCAACGCGGCGGCAGAGTTCTGGTTCACGGAGCGAGTGCAACGTCGCGGAGAGCAAGACGTGGCGGGGAACTACCGCCAGGATATCCTGATTACCTTGGTGTTTGCCGAATGAGAAACATACGTCGGGCTGCCAGTTGGAGGGGGAGAGGGCTACTGCTCCTGGTACTGCTGCCGGTTGCGGCAGGGGCTCAAGGGCCGCCGCCCAGTGCACCCGTCAGCAGCGCGGCCCGCGGTTTCTCTCTGGGAGTCAACCCTCCCCTCATTGACCTCGTGGGGTCGCCGGGAGCCCGCAAGACCTTCGGTATCAAAGTCCGCAACTATGACCCGCTCAAACCATTGCTGGCCCGGTTGTGGCCGGCCGATGTCATCCAGCAAGCCAACGGTGCGGTGACCTTCCGCGAGCGGATGGGCTATGAGTACTCTTGTGTGGACTGGCTGGAGCTGGGGAAGCGGGAGGTACTGATACCACCGGGTCAGGAAGTAGAGGTCCCGGTCACGTTGACCGTACCCGGCGGCAACACCCGGGGCTCCTTTCATGCCATTATTGCCGTGTCCGGACATCCGCCAGAATCAGTGAACGTAGCCCCTGAAACCGAGAACCAGGCCTTCGGTTACATGCGCGTGGCCTTCGGGGTGATCGTCCACTTCAACGTGGCCGGCACTCTGCTTCCTCACGCGCAGATTGACCCGATGTATATCTCCCCCACTCCCGACCCCGCGTCAGGTTTGACCGAGGCCACTGCTCCGGCGAAGCGCTGGCTGGTGGTCCCCCTGCGCAACACGGGAAACAGCATGATCTACGGCTATGGATGGGCACTCCTGCGCAACAAAGGCTCTGGCGGCCTGGTACAGCGTTGGCGCGTCGGTCAGAAGGAGTTTGGGGAGCGGGTAGTGGTCTACCCGGGCCGGCGGATTGCGCTGTATCTCCCCCTTGACCGACCACTCCCGGCGGGAGAGTACACGGCCCAGGTCCGCCTTGACTACGACAAGCACCGTGCCGCCTCGGGGACCTCCACCTTCGAAATCACACCGGAACAGGCCCAGCAAGGCTATGCGAGGCTCAGCGGGCCCTTCCAGAGCCTCACTATTGGGCTGTCGCTGGCGGTGAACAACGAAATGACCGCGATTAGCGCCGCTCCGGGAGGGTTCCGGACCGGATGGGTCACGGTCATGAACCATGAGGACGCTCACGTGCAGGTCACAGCCGAGGCAGTGGACACCGTCATGGATGCCGATGGCGTCCTCTCCCCTCATGTGC
>JAAYIR010000115.1 GCA_012523355.1 candidate division WS1 bacterium | reverse complement strand
GCGATGGATGACGCCGGGGTGGACCAGGCCGTGCTCTGCCCGGTGGCGACCAAGCCCGAACAGGTGCCCTCCATCAATCGCTGGATCACCAGCCTGGGCAACGAGCGGCTGATCCCCTTCGGCGCCATGCATCCCGGCTTCCCCACCCCGGAGGAGGAGTTGAACTTCCTGCGGGAGCAGGGGATACGGGGGATCAAGTTGCAGCCGCACTTCCAGAGCTATGCGCTGGAGGACTCCGCGACGCTGAAGATGTTCGAGCTGCTGGAGGACTTCGTGGTGCTGCTCCACGCGGGGCAGGAGATCAAGCCCATCCCGGTGGTGCCGACCACGCCGGAGAAATTGCGGGCTCTGCACGACCGCTTCCCGCGCCAGCGGCTGGTGATTGCGCACCTGGGCGGCTATAAGATGTGGGAGGAAGCTGAGCAGTATCTCCTCGGCCAGGAAGTGTACCTCGACCTGGCCTATACCTTCGGCAAGCTGGCCGACGCGGAGATCGCACGGCTCATCCAGCAGCATGGGGCGCATCGAGTGCTGTTTGCCTCGGACTACCCCTGGCAGCGGCCTCAGGATGCGCTGGCCGGCTTGAAGCGTTTGGGGTTGGAGGCGAAGGTGGAACGGGGGATACTGGGCGAGAATGGCCGCCGGCTACTGCGCCTGTGACCCCCGGCGTCCAGGACAGGACGAGCGAGGCGTAGAACAACTTGTTCTGGCGAGTCTCTCCGAGGCGGACTCCTAGGGCCCCGTCGTCTCCTTCTGCGCCACGAAGTACATCCGGTCGGTGAGTTCGGTGACCGGGCGCAGGCTGTAGGCCTCGTAGCTGTCCACGCGGCTGAACCCTGCCGCCTGGAGCCAGTCCCGCACCTCGGTCTCCTGGTAGGCCCGCTGGTAGTGCGTCTCCTCAAACTCCAGGGGCCCGCCCGACCCCTTCCAGCGGAACCACATGTCCACCCGGCACAGCTTCTGTTCTGTCTCCCAGTGCGCCTCCCAGCGGTACTGCAGAAGCTGCTCGGCGCGCATGTCCTGCTGGGAGAAGAGGCCGATCTGGAGCGCCCGCGGGGTGTTCAGGTCAAAGATGAACAGCTTGCCGGGGCGCAGCGCGCGGTGAACCCCAACAAAGCACTGCCGCAGGTCCTCCGGCTCCAGCAGGTAGTTGAGGCTGTCAAACAGGCAGACCACCAGATCCAGCGAGGCCTCCTGCAGGCCCAGGCGGCTGGCATCCATTACCACGGCCCGCAGCGGCGGCACCTGCCGCGCGCAGGCCCGCACCATGGGCTCGGAGAGGTCTGCGCCCAGCACCTCGTAGCCGCGCCGGCGCAGCTCTGCGCCCACCTGCCCGGTGCCGCAGGCCAGGTCCAGCACCTGCCGCGCTGGCGCCTGGTAAATGGCCAGCAAGCGCTGCACATAGTCCACCCAGTACCCGTACGGCACTGCGGCCATCAGCGCGTCGTAGTAGGGAGCGACCTGCTCGAACTCATGCCGGCCGGGCTTGCCCGCCCCCGGAGGGGGGGCGTCGGAGCCGGGTCCAGACTGGCCACGCCGGAAGATCACGCCCAGGGGACCCCCGCTTCGGCCATGAGTCGGCGCAGGGCCAGGATGGAGCGCTGATTGGCCACGATTAGCGGCGAGTCGTGCGGCTCCAGGACCAGCAGGCCGCCGTAGTTGATCGCCTTGAGCTGGGACATGATGTAGCACCAGTTGGCGCCCCCACGCCCGCAGTCCACGGGCCGGGCCCGGCCCTCCTCGGCCACGTAGTCCTTCACGTGCACGTGCCCCAGAACCGGGCGCACTGCGTCCCAGGCCTCAGGGCCGCTGCTCTGCGCGGAGAAGGCATCGTTACCCGGATCATAGTTCATGCGCACCGCGGGATGCTTGATCTCCTCCACCAGCTTGGCCACCAGCGGCGCGCTGGAGGCCACGCAGACCGGCTCATTCTCGATGGCGATGGTGATCCCACGCTCCTGGGCCTGCTCGCCGAGGGCCCGGAAGCTTTCCACCAGCCACGTGTCCCAGTTCCCGCGCTCCTCGACGGGCACGATGGGCGTGAAGGAGACCATGACCTTAGCCCCCAGCACCTCGCACAGGTCCAGGCACTTGTCGAACAGGTCCCCAGCGTGGTTCTGCAACTCCGGCGAGCCGGCCTCCACCTTGAACAGGCCCGGCGAGATGGAGGTGAACTGCAGCCCCCAGTCATCTGCATTGGTGCGCACGTCCTGCATGTCCTGCTCAGTCATGCCCTGGGGTGCGCGGCTGCGGTACCACATGCGTAGTTCCAGATATTTTAGTCCATACAGCGCCGCCAGCTCGCACGCCGTCCGCGGCGCGGGAGAGAGTTCATCTGATAGCATACCGACTTTCATGGAAAGACCTCCAGTAGTTGATAGGTCAGGACCAAGCCTGGCCCTGAACCATGCAGTGTCTACTCTGCGTCACCGATACGAACCGAATTCGCGCCAGGCCTCGATCAACACGAGGCTGCAGGCGATACTCTTGATTTGCTGTGCGCGCGTCTTCCCGTTTCCCGGTCCCCCTCCAGCCTCGCGGAGAGTGAACCCCCCTCCGGGCGCGCCCTCCTCGATAGCCTGCTTGACCAGTTCGCGGGCCTCCCGGGGCTCAAACGAGGCCAGATGGAAGACTTGCGAGGGCCCGTTGCCGGACAGCAGCATGCGCTTTCCAACCTGGCGCTTGGCCACGGCCAGCAGGTTGTCCCCGTAGGGAGGCGGCTCCAGCGGCTCGACGCTGTCAATCCCCATATCCGCGAATAACTCCAGGAACTGTCCGCTGTTGCCGTGGCAGTGTGCCCGATGGCGGCCCCCGAGCTGATGGACTGCCTCGTTGACTTGTTGGTCAAAGGGAAATAGCAGCTGGTTGAACTGCTCCTGGCCCAGCCAGGGCGGAATAAGCATCTCGTAGGCATAGGTCATGAACACTGGCGGGTCGGCGAGTGGCTTCCCACGGATAGCCAGGAGGCTCGCGCAAATCTGCTCAGTGCAGCGCTCCAGGAACCTGAGCATCAGGCGCTTTTCGGCCACCATCCACAGGTAGACCTCGTCCATCGTGCTCTGTCTGACGAGGACGCCCAGGGGGTGGAGGAGGCCGGTGCAGGGTAGCCCCCGGTTCCCGACTTCAGCGCAACCCCGATTGTACTGGGTCGCGTCGAAGGAGCGCAACTCCCGGGGCGCCTCCGCCAGACGGCGGAAATCCTCCAGGGTGGCGACATATCTCTTCTCCCAGTGGAAATCGTTGGGGTCGGCATCATCATAATTGTGGCGAGTGAGGCCCGTGAAGGTGCCCACGGGAGTCTCCAGGGTGCGCTGCATGCGCTTGTACTTCCCCGGCACGTCCTCAATGATCTCCTCGGAGTAGGTGTTGTCCAGTCCGAGGAAGCCCCAGTCGAAACCGGGCACCCAGCGGAAGTTATCCGCCTCCGTCTCCACGAACCGGCGGATCTCCTCAGCCCCCGGCAGGCCCTCCGCCTGCGGCGCCAGGGCCATCTCGATGGGCACGCGGTCCGGCTCCTGGAAGCTCCACGCGGTCAAGAGGCGCGTCTTAGAGTCCATGGCCATGAGGCGGGTCTCCTTAGTCTGCTGCGGGTGGCTGGATACCTATCTTCTCAAAGGGAATCGGTTTGAACCCCAGCGCAAAGGCCGGGGAATCCTCCCGCAGGCGGAAGTCCAGCCGCTCGGGCGCGATGAAGTGGGGGTCCTCATCCACCAGATTGTCTCGGAACTCTACTGCTCCTGGCTCCGGGGGCAACCAGGAAGCGCTTAGCCAACGCCCCCCGACGGAGAGGTTGTGAATTACTACGTCGTTGGCGGGGGGTATTCCCTCCTGCGGCGCTCCCGGAGCATGGTATGGTTCCAGGTCCAAGAGCTCCGGGTAGCGTTCACTGTAGGGTGGCTCAAAGGCGTGGAGTGCCTCCAGCTTGGGAGCCATCAGGTTGTAGACCATGTTCCGCCACTGGGGGTGCGGACTGGCCCCCCGCGCATCCACATGCACGCTCGAGTAGCAGTCCACGAAGACATTGTTGGCAATCGTCACCTCGCGGCCGCCGCCCAGGTGCACGGCGCTGCCTGCCCGGTACAGGACATTGCCGTACACCTCGATCCCACTGGCGCAGTCGTCCAGGTAGATGCCCATCACCTGATAATTGAAGCCGCCCAGGTGATGGAAGAAGTTGTAGCGAACCACATTGCCCCGGGCGGTCCAGTCGCGGCCTATGTAGAAGGCGCCCACGTCGCCGGTCTCCAGGCAGACCTGGTGAATCTCATTGAACTCCACCAGGTGCTCGTTGCCCCCGATAATGATGGCCTGGCGGGGCAGGTCGTGGAGCAGAGTGTGCCGCGCGCGCAGGCCCACGCCTTCCAGGCGGAGGGCGCCGGAGGAGTAGCAGCGATTCCAGCGGCCCAGGTGATGGAGGTGATTGTTCTCGGCATAGCTTCCGCCAGGGGTGAGGGTCGGCCGGTCACCGCCGGAGACAGAGATCCCGCCGTCGCCCATGCCGTATATCTCACACCGTTCCACGCCATGCTCCCGCCCAGAGTGCACGAGCACTGCGGAGTTCCCCAGGTTGCGCAGGGTGCAGCCGCTGACCAGGACCTGCTCCCCTCCGGTGATCTCGATCCCGTTGCCCCGCGCGCACTCGAGCGTCAAGCCCTGGAGCGTGACATGGGAGACCTCCTGAAGGGTGAGCAGGGTCTCCTCCAGTACGGAAACCCACGCAGAGCCGGGGGTGACGGGAGAGGGCGGGTAGAAATATAGCAGACCCGAGTCGCGGTCCACGTAATACTCCCCTGCCAGGTCTAGTGCCTCCAGCAGGTTCAGGAAGCAGAACCTCTGGCCGGTACGGTAGCCGGCAAACACCGCTTCCGGCTCCTTGACCTTTACCAGCCCGGTCTCCGGGTCGAGGGATTCCACACGCAGGTGAGAGTCGGCCCAGTCATAGGCCCAGTAGCCGTGCACCCAGAGGTCCGGAACGGAGGCCAGACGGGCCAGCTCCTGGCTGCGGAAGTAAAACCCCTCGGCGGCCGGATAGGCGGTCTCCCAGTCGCTCCCGCCCGGCGCGCCCATCATCGGTAGCCAGCCTTGGCCGGGGAAGTTCGCCAGGGCCATGGGCTTCCCCTGAAAGAAGAGCTCCAGGTGCGCCGGGCGCAAGGGTTGGGTGAAGCCGCGCGTATGGAGCTGCCCGAGGTCCGTCACGCCCGCGGCGCTCAGATCCGCCACCTGGACGTGGGGGCGGGCGTGTTCCCGCAGGCGCTCGAGTACCGCCGGGTCGGTGACCGGCTGGAAGTCATTGATCTCCACGCCGCCCACCAGCCGCGGTTCCTCGCCGGGGCAGGCGCGGTAGACAATCGGCGCCTCGGCGGTGCCGCTGTCCTGTTCGCTGAGGGAGAAGCTCTCGGTGCGGTGGTAGATGCCGCCCTGCAGCCAGACCGTCACCCCGCCGGGGGGCAGGCCTGCCTGGGCCTTGAGTGCGCGGAGGGCGTCCCTGGCGCCTTCGAGCGTGGCCAGGGGTCGGGCCTCCGTGCCAGGGTTGGCATCATTACCATTAGAGGACACGTAGACCTCTGCGGGTGAAAGGGTTTCACTCATGAGAAACACGTCCTCCTGGGAAGACTATTTGCAGGGCGATACTCGTCGGCGTACAGGCCGATCTGGTCAAAGGGGATCGGTTCCCATCCCGGGGGCCATGCCGGGGAGTCGGCGCGCAAGGTGCAACACCCCTCGACGATATCTTCCAGGCTGACCCCCACCACGTTGTCCTGCGCTGCGAGAGCCTCCAGGAGATTGGGAGTGCCCGTGCGCAAGAAATCGGAGTCTATCACCACATTGCGCGCCACGACATGGCCTTCGGTAGGGATAGACTCGTTAGCTTCATAGTGTTGTTTGATCTTGAGCAGGTCCGGATAGCGGTCGGTATAGGGGGGGCCAAAGGCTCCGACCTTCTCCATCTTCTGCCGCATATCCTCATAGGTCGGGTGGTCGGAGGGCAGGGGGCGGGTGTTGATGCGGACCGCGCCCTCGTTGCACATGATAAAAATGTTGTTTACGATGTGATGGTCGCGTCCGCCGTTAATGAACAGGCCCCGCTGGCCCCGGAAGATGATGTTGCCGTAGACCAGCACTCCGGCCGCGTAGTCATCGAGGTACACCACGTTGGTGCCCCAGTTGAGGCCCGCGGTGTGGTGGAAGAAGTTGAAGCGTACCACGTTGCCCTGCTCCGCCCAGTTGCGGCCCAGATAGAAGGAGCCCGCGTCGCCGGTATCGAGGCAGACGTCGCGGGTTTCGTTGAACTCCATGACGTGCTCAGCGCCGGTCAGGCGCAAGGCGATGTGTGGCAGGTCGTGGATGAAGTTATGCGTCACCTGCTGGCCCACGCCGCTCATGAACACGGCCTCCGTGTAGCACTTGCACCAGCGACCCAGGTGGTGGATGTGGTTGTTGTCCGCGCGGTGGGCCGAAGGGGTCAGGGTCTGGAGGTCGCCGCCGGAGAGGCTGATGGCGCCCTCGCCGAGGTCGTGGAGCTCGCAGCTCTGCACGGCATGTCCCTGGCCGCCCTCCACCCGGACGCCCCAGTCACCCAGGTTGCGGAGCGTGCAACCGGCGAGGGTGACCTGCTCCCCCTCGCTGATCTCCACCCCGTTGCCCCGCGCGCACTCCAGCGTCAGCTCGCGGAAGGTAACATGGGAGACGCCTTCCAGCTTCAACAAAGGCTGCTCCAGGAGCGAGACCCAGACTGAACCGGGGGTGATCTCCCCGGGCGGGAGGAAGTAAAGCCGGCCGCGCTTGCGGTCTACGTAATACTCACCGGGCAGGTTAAGCTCCTCCAGCAGGTTGTAGAATTCAAAGCGCATTCCCGTGCGGTAGCCATAGATCGCATAGGGTGGCTCGGTCTGGATATGCCCGGTTTCGGGATCAAAGGAGGTGACCTTCTCGTGCCCGTCGGCCCAGTCGTAGACCCAGTAGCCGTAAACCCACAGGTCTTCGACCGGGCCCCATTCCTTAAGGATGTCGTCATGGTAGAGGAAGCCGTCCTCGCCCTGGCCTATGATGCGGATATCTGAGTCGCCGGGAAGCCCGGTAGTCCAGGTATAGTGATGACCCGGCCAGCGGGCCAGACGCATGGGTTGGCCGTTGAAGAAGACCTCCAGCGCGGAGGGCACTGTCGGACGGGTGTAACCGCGCGGGCGCAGCTCGCCCAGGTCGGTTATCCCCTGGGCGGTGAGGTCTGCCTGTAATACCTGTCCGTGTACATGCTCCCGGAGTCGCTTCAGGACCTCAGGGTCGGTGACGGGCTGAAAATCCGTAATCTCCACGCCGCCCACCAGCCGCGGCTCCTCGCCCGGGCAGCCGCGGTAGACAATCGGCGCCTCGGCGGTGCCGCTGTCCTCCTCGCTGAGAGAGAAGCTCTCGGTGCGGTGGTAGATGCCGCCCTGGAGCCACACCGTTACGCCGCCGGGGGGCAGGCCGTCCTGAGCCTTCAGCTCCCGGAGGGCGTCACGGGCGCGCTCCAGCGTGGCGAAGGGGCTAGTCCCTGTACCGGGGTTCTGGTCGTTGCCTTGGGGAGCGACATACAGCTCGGTAGTAGTCATGGGGCACCTCCAGGGGGAAGTTGAACAGGTAAGGAGCAATATCCTTCGCGGGAGAGAGCGGGCCGAAGGGGAAAACCTGCGATTATACGGATCGCTCTCCCCTTCGGCCGCTCCCTTGACGAATCAGGCTATTCGGGCTGGCGGAACTTGTTCCAGTGCGTAACTTTGGCCCGGGGGCGCTTGGGGACGTGGTGCACGCCCTGCTCGTCGCGCCAATACTTCACGTCCTCCCCCTGCATCTCCTCCGCCACCGCAATCTCGGCGGGATAGCCGCGGGCTAGCGCCAGGCTGATCGAGTAGTGATTGGGTATGCCGAGCAGGTCGAAAAGGGGCTTGCGGTCCAGGGAGCCGATAGCGCAACCGGCCACGCCCTCGTCCAGCGCCGTCAGGAGGATACTTTCAGCAGCGAAGCCCACGTCCTGGTCAGGGACCGGGGACTTGACGTGATCGTTGACCAGAATCAGCACGTAGGCGGTCGGCTCCTCGCCCGGGTGGGGAGCGCCGTCCTCCAGATATCCAGCCCAGCGGGTGTGGGGAAAGACCTGCGCGCAGAGCTCGGGATCGTTGACGGCGAGGAACTCCAGCGGCTGGAAGTTGGCGGCGACGGGAGCCAGCCGCCCGGCATCGAGGAGCTTGTCCAGGAGCGCCTCGGGCACGGGGGTCGAGGTGAACTTGCGGATACTCCTTCGCTTTAGAATCAGGTCGTAGACAGTCATGGCAGCCTCCTTGAGCTTAGTGAGTCGGACGGATGGGACCTCGGGCCACGGCAGGCGGAGCCTCCGGACTACGCGGGCTTCGCTCCGCCTTCCCCCAACCACTTCCTCAACAACCTCATATTGCGGCGATCGTCGGCCTCGGTGCCGGGAGTCTCCATGATGAGCGGCAGATGCGCCAGGCGCGGGTGATTGACGATCCGGCGCAGGGCCTTGCCTCCCAGTTTGCCCCGGCCCAGGTGCCAGTGCCGATCGCGGTGCGAGCCCAGGCCGAACAGTGAGTCATTAAGGTGTAAAAGAGCCAGTCGCTCCAGGCCCAACGCGGTCTCCAGCCGCTCCAGGGTTCCTTCCAGGCCCTGCTCGGTGTGCAGGGGCCAACCGGCGGCGAAGGCGTGGGCGGTGTCCAGGCAGAAGTTCAAGGGCTCCGCGGAAGCAGCTCCGGCTACGGCTTCCGCAATCGGTTCGAGTTGATTGCCCAGGCTTCCGCCTCCGCCGGCACTGTTCTCCAAGATTAGAGGTACGACATTCTCCGCCCGTTCGCGAGTCTCTTGCAGGGAGCGGGCCAGACGGGGCACACCGGCGGCGAGCTTGCCCTGGGGGCCGACCGATCCCAGGTGAAAGATGACTCCCGCGGCGCCGATCGTCTCTGCCCGGCGCAACTCCTGGGCCAGATGCCGCACGCTCTTACCTCGAAGGACGCGGTCGGGAGAGACCAGGTTCAGGAGATACACGGCGTGGACAAAGTGGGGATGGAGGTCGGCGGCAGCGAGGCTCTGGGCCAGAGCCGCCCCTTGCGCGGCGTCGAGAGGCTTGACGGCCCACTGTGCAGGGGAGGAAGTGAACATCTGCAGGGCCGTACAGTTTCGGCGTTGAGCGCGCGGGAGCACCTTAGATAGGCCCCCGGCGATGGAGATATGAAAGCCGGCGCGGCGCACAGCGCTTACTCCCCCCGTAACTCACGCCGTCGGCGTTTGTGTTGCGCCGCCCGGCGGGGATAGGTGGCCTTCTGATAGGCATAGCTGAGGAGTAACCAGGCCCAGACGGCAAAAAAGGCGGCGAGGAGGCAGGCTGGCAGCCACAGCCACCAGGGGTAGCCGCTGCCGGCGAGCCAGCGGTATACCAGTACCACCGCCACAAGCACTACCAGTAGACGGGTATACTTGTGCAGCAGTATGCGGAAGAGATACTCATCCCAAGGAGTGCGAAGATTCATCAAATTCCTGTTCGCGTCCGGCCAGGGCTTTACCTCTGTGGCTCTGGGGAGCGGGTGTGAGTGGAATGGTGGCGGGCGGATAGCAGGCAAACCGGGCAAGGGCAGGAGCACCGCTAGCCCACAGGGAATTACGGTGTCACTATGACGACTGCTTACTTGGATGTGTTTGTTGGAATCAGCGGAGACATGCTACTGGGGGCGCTGGTAGATGCCGGCTGTCCGCTGGAGGCCATGACCGCTCCGCTGGCTGGTCTGCCAGGCGATTTGCACCTGGAGTCACAGGAGGTTCATCGGGGGAGCTTACGGGCGACGCAGGTCACCGTCAGCGCTCACGAGCCGGAGCATGGCGCTCACCACCATCACCACCCTCCCCACCGCTCCTATCGCGAACTGGCGGAGATCCTGGCGGGCCTGACACTTTCGCCGCGAGTACGCGAGCAGTCGGAGCGCGTGCTCCGGGCCATTGCCGGCGCGGAGGCCGCAGTACATGGCGTGCCGATTGAGGAGGTCCATTTTCACGAGCTGGCTGGGCTGGATACGCTGGTGGACATCGTGGGGGCCTGCGCCGGGCTGGAGGCCTTAGGGGTGGAACAGGTGATCAGTTCGCCCTTGCCGCTCTCGCACGGGAGCATCCAGACGGCGCACGGGCTCCTCCCCGTGCCGCCACCAGCGGTGATGGAACTGCTCCGCGGCGTGCCTACGCGACCCGTGGACGTGGAGGGGGAGACGGTGACGCCCACCGGAGCGGCACTGGCGGTGACGCTGTCCGAGAGTATCGGGGCAGCGCCGGAGATGATTCTGCGACGGGTGGCCGCGGGTGCGGGGCAGCGTGAATTCCCCGGAACAGCGAACGTGCTGCGGGTGCTGCTGGGGGATCGCTTGGACTCCCGGGCGGCTCTGGAGGGAGGCGAGAAGGAGCCCGGGGAGGGCTCCGCCCTGCAGACGGAAGCGCTGTCGGTCGTTGAGACCAACCTGGATGACATGAACCCGGAGATCCTGCCTGCGCTGATGGAGGCCCTGTTCAGGGCAGGGGCGCTGGACGTGTGGCTGACGCCGATTCAGATGAAGAAGGGCCGACCGGCAACGCTGGTCTCGGCGCTGGCTGGGCCGGAAGACGTGGAGGCGATTGCGGAAGCGCTGCTGCGCAACAGCACCAGCCTCGGGGCGCGGATCATGCCCTGTGCCCGGCGATGCTTACCCCGAGAGATGGCGGAGGTGCAGACCCCCTGGGGGCCGGTGCAGGTCAAGCTGGGGCGGCTGGGCGGCAGGATCGTGACAGCCTCGCCGGAGTATGAGGACTGCGTGCGCCTGGCCTCGGAAGCCCAAGTGCCGGTCAAGCAGGTCTACGCTACGGCGCTGGGAGAGGCCAGCAAGCTGAGCTAGGCGCTGGCGAGACACCGCCTCCACTGTGGTGTGGCGTGAGATTCGGGGCCAGCCAGGGCGCGGGGCATGATTAGTTTGGGACCGTACTGGGTATCATGCATGCGTTGGAGAGCCAGCGCTTGGAGGCGGGGCAAACCTGGATAACGGAGTGGCCGTGTCGTCGCTCGCGAGACCATGTGATGACTTGGATGTCTTTTACGTTGGGCTCCGAATACACTTAGTCAGAAGAGGGGTACTCACAAGAACTCTGGGGTACCCCCTTGACAAGCTCGCAGAGTTTATGGTATAGGTCAAGGTATGCTAAAGCCCTATTCAAGG
>JAAYIR010000114.1 GCA_012523355.1 candidate division WS1 bacterium | reverse complement strand
CAGCCATCTTTGCCAGTAACGACGCTGGGGCAGTCGTGATTCATGAGGCGCTAACCTCAGTGGGGAAACGCGTGCCGGAGGACTATAGCCTGGTCGGGTTTGATGATGCCCAGGCGCTGCCGGATCGGCAGGGAGAGAATATGCTCACGACGGTCCGGGTGCCGCTCGCAGCGATAGGCAACCGGGCGGCGCAACTGGTGATTGACCGGATCACGGGAGTGATTGAGGAAGACTGCACTCTTGTCCTGCCGGTGGAGTTGGTGGTGAGGAGGAGCACCGCGCCGCCGAATTTCGCGTAAAGAGGTTAGACAGGCGGAGGCCACCAAGACAACCACCGCCGGGGGCGACAAATAGCATCCCTACGCGAGAAATGGTAACCCCCCCCGGGCGGGAGGGAAGGATGAGCGTGTGTGCCCGGAAAATTGCATTAGCGATCCCACAGTCTGGAGAGGGGAAAGACATGAATCAAACGCGCAAGAGAAAGGCGCGGCCGGATGCAGAGCGGCGGATTTGCCTGCTGCCACCGCAGGAATTGAAGGTGGAGCTGACCGGCCGGGGACCCAAGCTGACGACGGAACTACGCTGGAAGCCGCCCAAGAAGAACGCCGAGGCGGTGGGCGGGTACCACGTGGACCGGGTGACCTGGTGGCCAGGCGTCGCACCCGTAGAGAGGCGGCTTACGGAGAAGCCGGTGCGCGAATGCACCTTCCGCGACCAAACCACGGTCGCGGATCAGATCAATGAATACCGGGTGCGAGCCGTGAACCGGCACTTCCCGGAGGTGCTGGGGCCCGCGAGCTTCCCCGCGGCGGTCTACGGCTTTGCTTTCATGCGATACGCGGAGATGGTGGAGGAGCTGCGGGCGCTGGCGGAGGCTAATCCAGACATATGTCGCCTGGTGGACGCGGGGCCAGCGTCGGGCCAGGGGCTGCGCGTCTGGTGCATGGTGCTGGGGACCGACACCTCGGACTACCCAGACCGGCCGGGGGTGTTCTATGCCGGCAATCCTCATGGGTCGGAGGTCGAGGGCGGGGATGCGTGCATGGGGGTTATACGCGAGCTGGTACGCCGCTATCGCGCACATGAGGCTGCCGTGGTGGACCTGCTCGAGAACGTGCAGGTGCGCATCATACCGGTGCACAACCCGCACGGGCGACAGGCCAGCGAGCGGGGGGCACCACTTGGCGTACGCAAGAACCATGCGGGGCGACCCTTGTCGCCGCCGCTGGACCCGCTGGAGATCACGGACTACTGGCGGTGGGACAACACCCCGGGCACGGATCCGAACCGCAACTTCGACGCAGGCTGGGAGGATACCGGGGAGCCTAATGATCCCAGCGGTTGTACGTATCCCGGCCCCAGGGCCGCCTCGGCACCGGAAACCCGTGCGGTAGTACGCATGGCGCGGGCCTTCCGGCCACAAATCTCGGCCAACTTCCATGGGCCCTGCGGCTATCCCTTGCTGCCGGGGACCTGGGCGGACGGGAGGGAGCCCGTGGACCGGGAACTCCATTACGAGGTCGGACGGGAGTTTGCCCTGCTCTCCGCCCCGTTGT
>JAAYIR010000113.1 GCA_012523355.1 candidate division WS1 bacterium | reverse complement strand
GTGGCCCACAGCTGCGCCCATTTTCCCTGATTCGCCTGCCGCCGCAAGCTTCCCCATTCATACCCCAGGCCCAGGAGAAAGCGCTGATCTTCCACCTCGGGTGAGCCTTCCACGCTGCGATTCTGCTCGAGGAAATGGCCCGCGCTGCCCAGCAGATGCCAGCCCTGGTCCTGATTGCGGGAATGTTGGAAACGCTCGGCGTAGACCTCGGGCAGTCGGCTGTAGACCAGGTTGCCAGTGAGCTTGTTGCGCACGTCCTCCAGGCGCGAGGCGGAGGCAACGAGTGACCAGGCGGGCTCCTCGCGCCGTGATTCTCCCAGGAAGGTGATCCCGCGTTTCTGGGTGACCGTGAAACCGAAGGTATTGAGCGTGGGGTTACTGTCCCCGGAGAAGTCAAAGAAGTACGGGATATTGAAGCCGTCGCGATCGCTGTAGCGCACCTCGGGGATCAGGGTGTTGGTGGATTCAGGCTTGTCGGTACGCAGGCGCTTGCGCATGCGCGCCAGCAGAGGAATGCGCACCCCGTAAAGCTCTATGCTGCCATGCTCGATACGGAAACGGTTCAGCGTGCGGTTGAATTCAAGCCGGCGGGCGTGGACTATCAGGTCAGGGTCTTCACAT
The DNA here is from genome assembly GCA_012523355.1 of candidate division WS1 bacterium. Taxonomy (GTDB): domain Bacteria; phylum Armatimonadota; class Zipacnadia; order Zipacnadales; family Zipacnadaceae; genus Zipacnadum. The sequence goes on along the minus strand of JAAYIR010000113.1, from coordinate 14,170 downwards.
ACACAGGGGGCCAGGTAGCCGTTCTCCAGGAAGACGACGTCCTTCTCGCTGCCGATGACCTTGGCCTGCAACTGTACCAGAACTGGGGGGCCCTCGGGAGCGCCGAGGTCGGCCACGGCCTGAGTCTCTTCGAGGCGATAGGCGCGGCGGGAGAGATCCAGGTCCAGGGTCGAACCGGAGAGGTCCAGGCGAGGCACGATGAACTCCACCGGAGGCCCGGCCTGGATACGCTGGGTCTCCAGGTCGGCACGGGCCTGAGAGGTCTCGATTAGCAGGCGTTGCTGGGGCTCGCCCTGTACTTCGGCACGGATGGTGGTCGGGCCCTGGGCCTCCACGACCTGGCCCTCCTCATGGTACTCGAGCCGGGGGCTGTCAAGGGTCAGGGTGGCCATAGGCGTGAGGGCAGGCCCTTCGGCCCGCAAGGGGCAGGCCGTGAGCAACAGAGAAGCCATCACAGAGGCCAGCAAGCGTCCGTGGAACACAAGAGATAATTGACCGCGGAGCAGGAAAATCCTCGTTGGCCGCCTCCCTCTGCAAGAGATTGACCCCCGCCGTCCTGGCCTGTTGTCCGGGGGGGCCGCCGGTCGCAAACCCCGGCGGGTGCAGTTGCCTTCGGGGAGGATTTAGCCTAAAATGGGCACTCGGAACCTTACTCGGCCTGATCAGGAGGCGGCTCTTCATGGCACAGCACTGCAAGCAACTCATCTTCCTGGGCGACGGCATGGGCGACCGGCCCGTTGACTCGCTCGGCGGCCTGACGCCCCTGGAATACCAACGGACGCCGGCGCTGGACTTTCTCGCCGCAGGTGGCGAATGCGGTCTGATGTATCCCATCCGGCCCGGGATGCCCGCGGGCAGCGATACCGCTCACATGGCGATTCTGGGCTATGACCCCTTCAAGTACTACATGGGGCGGGGGCCCTTTGAGGCTAAGGGCGTGGGGTTGGACGTGCAGGCGGGGGACCTGGCCTTCCGCTGCAACTTCTCCACTCTCACCGACGGAGTGATCAGCGACCGGCGCGCGGGACGCATCAAGCAGGGCACGGACCAGTTGGCGCAACTGCTGAATGAGGCCTTCGTCGAGGGCCTGGAGGGCGTCAAGGTCATCGTCAAGGAGTCGGTGGAGCACCGCGCGGCCCTGGTGCTGCGCGGCGAGGGGCTGAGCGCGGAGATCGGGGACGCGGATCCGCATGAGGTTGGGGTGCCGCCGCTGGAGGTTAAACCGCTGCCGGGGGCCGAGGAGGACCCGGCGGCGCAACGGACCGCGCGTATCGTGAACGAGTTCGTGCGGCGAGGGCATGAAGTGCTGGCCAAGGCTCCGGTGAATGCGGAACGGGCGCAGCAGGGTCTGCCGGTGGCCAACGTGCTGCTGCCGCGCGGCGTGGGTACAGCCCCCAACCTGAAGCCCTTTTCCGAGGAATGGGGTTTGAACGGGGCCCTGATCGTCGAGGTGGACCTGGTGCGTGGCCTGGGCATGTACCTGGGCATGAACCTCGTCAACGTACCCCAGGCCACCGGTGGCGCTGACACTGATGAGTTGGCCATCGCCGAGGCCGTGGTGAGCGCGCTGGAGTCCCACGACTTCGTCTTGTGCAACATCAAGGCTCCGGACCTGGCCGGGCATGACTATAGCCCCCGGGCCAAGTGCGAGGCGGTGGCCAAGGTGGACCGCGCGGTGGGCTACCTGCTGGACCACCTGGACTGGAAGCAGCACGTGATGATGCTGGGGGCCGATCACTGCACCCCCTGCGCGTTGGGTGACCACAGCGGAGACGGGGTGCCGGTGGCTTTCTATGGCTACGGGACGCGGCCGGACTACGTCCAGACCTACGGTGAGCGCCCCTGCGCGACGGGTTCTCTGGGGAAGATCGGTCGCAACGACGTGATGTATCTGCTGGGTAACCTGGCCGGGACGATACACAAGTTCGGGGCCTAGGCCACCCCGCTGATGAGTGGAGAGTGAAGAGTGCAGAGAAGGTACTCGGGGTCCATAATGCGGGCGACCGTGACGGTAGTCTGCCTCCTGACGCTGGCCGCCGGGGTGGCCGGTAGTCGGGAGCTGCCCACCGGGTACCATGAGGACCTGCGAGTAGAGGTGACCAACTCGGTGGCGGCGCCGATCCGGGCCAGCCGCGACGGGGGGGAAAGCTGGCGCGTCGTGGGGCGTACTCTGCGCCCGGCGCAGGCCGTGAACCGGCAGGCCTATCGCGCGGCCTCCTGGGTGCCCGCCAGCACGGTGGCGGCCACGGCGGTCAATGCTATCCATCTCAAGATCACGAACCACCCGGAAACCGGCCGGGCCCTCGCCTTTAGCCTGATACCGCGTGGAGCTATAGCGGGAGACGCGGAACTGAGCGCCTCACTGGTCACGGACTTCAACCCCGGGGCGGGTTTGTTCGGCGGGCTGGGGCCGACGGTAGGCTCGCCGGTGCGGTTGTGGCAGGAGGGGGCCTGGACAGCGCTGCCGGCAGATTATGTGCCCCGGGAGGGCGACCGCTGGCTGATCGTGCGCATGGTGCCGGACCGCGCGGTGCGCTACGTGGACCTGGAGAATGTTTTCGGCGGCCGCATTACGGTAACCTACGCCGACGGCGAGCAGGAAGTTGTGGGACACGTACTGACGCCGGTGACCGGGATCGGGCGCTTTGCGGGCACGCGGGGAGCGGGACCGGGGAGGTTGCGAGCGAATCACGCTGGGGTGCTGGATGTCTCCACGGCACCGGAGGGGCTGGTGGGGGGCTTCCAGATCATTCCCTGGGATCACGCCAACGACTCGGAGATGTATTATGTTCGCACCAACCGACAATGGATGGTAGTGGGTCCGGTGGATATGCGCGAAGGCTCCTGGGCTAGCCAGCCGCCGCTGTTCTGGGGCACCTTCTACCCCAGCTATCGGGCCAGCGACCTGGAGTACGACGACTGGGCGCAACGCTTGTTGTCACGGGCTCTGGTCCTGGTTCGCCGCGGTCAGGGGGACTGGGAGCCAATGCCCCGGATCGCCTTTTCCCGGCAAGCCCCGGTGGATTCTCCGCGTCCCCAGGCGGGGGTGTGGCTCATCCACGAGCCGCCCAGCGTGTACCAGCCCCTGCCACCCGCGGCGGGCTCGGCGCTGGCCGATATTCGTGCTTTTCGCTTCAGTCTGCCGCTGACCGGGTTCTGGCCGGAGGAGGGAGAATCGGATGGAGCGGCGGAGGACTGAGAGGCTGCTGCGGGAGCGGCCCGCGCTGTTTGTGAGCCTGCCCCGCAATGATATTCGTCTGGCGGAAGCGGCGCTGGAGGGCGGCGCCGATGGGCTGAAGGTACACCTCAACGTGGCGCACCATGCCTCGGGGACGTACTTTGGGTCCTGGTCGGAGGAGGCCTCCACCATCCGGGCCATCCTGGCAGGAGGAGCCCCTGTGGGGATGGTGCCGGGCACGGCGGAGCGGACCCTGACCCCGGCGGAAGCGCATGAACTGGCGGACGCAGGGATTGACTTCTTCGACGCTTACCTGCAAGATATGCCTGCGTGGCTCCCCGAGGAGACGCCCGAGGTCTCCATCATGGCGGCCTTCGGAACGGGAGACGCCGCCCGTGGGTGGAACCTGGGGGCCCTCGCCGGGCACTGTCAGCTCCTGGAATTATCCATCGTGCCTGCGGAGGCCTACGGTAGCCCCCTGGAGGAAGCGGATCTGGCGACCTATCGGGATATCGTGGAGCGCTATCCCGGCCTGCTGGCGATCGTGCCCACGCAACGCGCCATACGTCCGGAGCAGGTTCAGGCGCTGCTCGCGACCGGGGTGCGGGGGGTGCTAATCGGCGCTATAGTGACCGGCAAGACGCCGGAGAGTGTGGAACGGGTGACGAGGGAGTTTGCGGCGGCAATGCACGCCGCGTGATATCATCATGCTGAGGGGGCAACGGAGGGGAAGCTGTCCATGACTTTGAGACATCGCGTCCATCGCGTGCTCTACGTCCCGCTGGATGACCGGCCCGTGAATCTCAGCTTGCCGGCGCTGCTGGCGGGCATTGTGGACTACGAGATGACCACGCCCCCGCGGGAGCTGCTGGGCTCGTACCACACGCCGGGCCAGCCGGAGGCGATCGTGGACTGGCTGCTGCATCAGCCGGTACAGCAGCCGGATTGCCTGGTGCTGAGTCTGGACATGCTGCTGTACGGGGGGCTGGTGGCCTCGCGCATGCCGGCGGTCTCCCCGGAGATGGCCCGCGAGAGCCTGGAGGCGCTGGCTCGGCTGCGCCAGACCTTCCCGGAGGCCCAGATCTACGCCTTCAGCATACTTACCCGGCTCGACTTCGGTCTGAGCGAGGAGGACGCTCAGCGCTACGGTGATAACCTCCATCGCTACGTACGCCTGGCGGGTGACCGGACCCGGCGGGAAGAAGCAGGGGAGATCGCGCGGAACCTGCCCAAGGGGCTGCTGGAGACCTACACCCGCGTGCGGCAGCGGAATCACGAGCTCAGCCTGGCCGCGCTGGATCAGGTGGCGGCGGGGAACCTGGACTTTCTGGTCCTGGGGCAGGACGACGCCGACTGCCAGGGCTTCCATCTCTCCGAGCAGAAGGCGCTCAAGACGCGTCTGCGAAAGCACAAGCTGACCCAGCGCGCCACCTTGTACGCCGGCGCTGATGAGATCGGCGCTCTTCTCTTCGCCCGCTTTGTTCACCAGCACATGGAAGAGACCCCGAAGGTGGCGGTGCTGTATCTGGAGCCGCCGGAGGCGGAGGTGGCTCCGTACGAGGATCGGCCTTTCATCGAGAATCTGCGCCTGCAAGCTGCGGCGGCCGGGGTGGAGCTGGTAGACGATCAGAACGAGGCGGACATGATTCTGGCGGTCTCTCCGCCGGCGGGGAACCTCTCCACCGCGCTCATTAACAGTCGCCAGTACGCCAAGCGGTGTCAGCGCCTGGAGAAGTTTGCACAGCAGATTGCCGAACTCGCGGAGCGGCGCGGGGTAGCCATCTGCGACGCCGCCTTCCCCAACGGCGCGGAGGAGGCCTTTATGACGGCGTTGCAGGCCGCAGGGCTGCCCTGGCCGCGGCTGCTGAGTTTCGCCGCCTGGAACACCGCCGGCAATTCCCTGGGCACGGCCCTTGCTCACGGCACCGTGCGGCTCATTGGTCTGCGCGACAAGGCGGCCTTCGACCTGGCACAGTTGGTGACCAGCATCTCGCCCATGCGCTACTTCGAGCTGCTCAACTCGCTGATCGGCGCCGAGAAAGCGCACCTCCAGCTTCTGCTGACCCGCCTGGCCGACGACTGGCTGTATCAGACGTGCGTGCGTACCGCGGTGCGGGAGCGGATGGCGGACCTGATGACCAACTCCGGCTTTGAGCTGACCGCGGCGTATGGACGGGCGGAGGGCATGGTCCGCGAGATGCTGGTGGAAGCCATCTCCAACCTGTGGGTAGAGGAGTTCATGGGAGGCCGGGCCGGGGACATCGGCCCGCCGGAGCACCGGAGCGGACTCACGCTGGCAGAGCTGCAGGACACGCAGGTGCGCTTGCCCTGGCGCAGGTTGTTCGAGGTGGAGCTGGACTTTGACCTGGGGCTGGAATTGACGGCCACGAGCTAACCCGCCCCGCTCCTATCCCTACTCGCACTGGCTGTAGCCGCAGTCGTGGCAGACCACGCAGCCGCCCTCCGCGTAGAGGTGCCCTCCGCACTCCGGGCAGGCGCCCACGTGGCCGAAGCTCGTGCCGTTGAAGTCAATCTGAAGCTGCTGGTCCCGGGGAATTAATACCCGCTCGATGGCCTGCGCGAAGGCATCGGCGCAAGACAGGATCTTGCCGCCCCCGCGCTCCCACATCGGCTTGTGGCAGCTAATCCCCTTCAGCTGCTTGATGATGTGCTCCGGCTTCAGCCCCAGCCGGAAGGCCAGCGAGATCAGCCGCGCCACCGCCTCCGTCTGGGAGGAGGCGCAGCCCCCCGCCTTGCCCATGTTCCCGAAGATCTCAAACGGTCCGCGCTCATCCTGGTTGATGGTGATGTACAGTTTGCCGCAGCCCGTGTTCATCGCCAGAGTCGTGCCCTGCACCATTGGCGGGCGTGAGCGGGGCTCGGGGCTGGCCGGCGCCGGTGCGGACTCCGGCTCCTCCTTGCCCTTGCGCAGAACCTGGCCCTCCCGGGACCCGTCGCGGTAGATGGTCACGCCCTTGCAGCCCAGCTCGTAGGCCAGCAGGTAGACCTCCGCCACCTCGGCCTCGGTCGCCTGCTGGGGGAAGTTCACCGTCTTGGAGACGGCGTTGTCCGTGCACTCCTGGAAGGCCGCCTGCACGCGGATATGGTCCGCCGGCGTGATGTCGTGCGCGGTGACGAACACCTGGCGCAGGTCGGCGGGCACGGTGGCCATCTCCGCTACTGACCCACGGGCGCAGACCTCGGTCACCAGATCCGGGTCGTACAGATTGCGTTCGCGTAGCGCCGCCTCGAACAGCGGGTTGACCTCCTTGAGCGCTTCGCCATCGAGGACGTGCCGGGAGAAGGCCAGGGCGAACAGCGGCTCCACACCGCTGGAGGCGCCGGCGATCATGCTGATGGTGCCCGTCGGCGCGATCGTGGTGACCGTCGCGTTACGCTGCGGACGGTTCAGGCCTTCCGGGCCGAAGAGGCTTTCCTCCCAGTTGGGGAAGTTCCCGCGCTCCCTGGCCAGCTCCTCGGAGGCCGTGCGCGCCTCCTCCCGAACGAAGCACATTAACTTCTGCGCCAGCTCCACGGCCTCTTGCGAGTTGTAGGGCAGGCCGAGTTGCACCAGCATGTCCGCGAAGCCCATGACTCCCAGGCCGATCTTGCGATTAGCCTGGGTCATCTGCTCGATCTCGGGCAGCGGGAAGGCGTTCATGTCAATGACGTCGTCGAGAAACCGAACCGCGAGATGGGTGACGGCGGCCAGCTTGTCCCAGTCCACCTCGGCCGACAGGATGGGCCCCTTGACCATCTTTGCCAGGTTGATCGAGCCCAGGTTGCAGGACTCGTAAGGGAGGAGGGGCTGCTCGCCACAAGGGTTGGTGGCCTCAATCTCCCCGACCTGGGGAGTGGGATTGGAGGCGTTCATGCGGTCGAGGAAGATGATTCCCGGCTCGCCCGTGGACCAGGCGGCGTGGACAATCTTGTCAAACACTTCCCGCGCGGACAGGCTTTCCACCACCTGACCGCTGCGGGGGTTGATGAGGTCATAGTGGGTGTCCTCGCGCAGGGCGGTCATGAAAGTCTCGGTCAGAGCCACCGAGATGTTGAAGTTGTTGAGGGTGGTAAGGTCCTGCTTGCAGTCAATGAACTCCAGGATATCGGGATGGTCCACGCGCAGGATGGCCATGTTGGCCCCCCGTCGCGTCCCTCCCTGCTTGATGGCTTCCGTGGCCGAATCAAAGACCTTCATGAAGGAGACCGGGCCCGAGGAGATGCCCTTGGTGCTGCTGACCAGGTCATCCTTGGGGCGCAGGCGGGAGAAGGAAAAGCCGGTGCCGCCCCCGCTCTTGTGGATCAACGCGGTGTTGCGCACCGCCTCGAAGATGCGGTCAATCGAGTCCTCCACCGGGAGGACGAAGCAGGCGGAGAGCTGCTGGAAGGTACGGCCGGCGTTCATCAGCGTGGGGCTGTTGGGGACAAACTCCAGACGAGTCATGGCTCCGTAGAAGGCCTTCTCGACCTCCTGGACCTGTTCCGGGCCGGCGCCGTAGGCCGCCTCGGCGGAGGCAATGTTGGCCGCCACGCGCCGGAACATGTCCTCCGGCTGTTCGATGGGGCGGCCGGAGTCGTCCTTCTTCAGGTAGCGGTGTTCGAGGACCGTCAGGGCGTTGGGTGTAAGTTGGAGTGTCTCGTCGGGCAAGGTCCGGCTTGAATCGGCACGCATGGTCTCCACCCCGGGGGCTGTGGGTTTACCCGTGGGGCGAGAAGAGAGTGACTTTTACCCCATGCGCAAGTGGAAATACGGCGCAGTTTGTATAAGTTTCCCCTCCCTAACCTACACGGGGCTATACTATAGTGAATTGACCTGGGCTTGTCAAGACACGTTTTTGGGCCAAATTTCAAGCCTCTCTAAAGGCCTTATTGCACCTTCACCAGGTAGATCCTCACCTGCGAGTCGGTCGGGAAGGTCAGGTTCAAGCCCTCGACGCCGGCGAAGTCCCTGACTAACACGTCTCGAGCGGGCTTCCCATATACCACTTGCGGGTCATACGTCGCCACTACATGCAGGTTGCCGGCCTGGAGGTGCCGCTCGATGGGCAGGAGCTTGCGGTGGACCTCCTGGGAGTCAAAGTCCCAGACGATGGTCCCGTGGCGCAGCGTCCACTCCACCTGCTTGGCCATCGCCAGGCCCTCGTACATCCCCTGCAGGCACTCGAAGGGGCTGAGCAGGTGCGGGGTGAGGTCCTCTGCCGTGGCTAGGTACACCGGATAGTCCGCCCCCAGGCCGTGGTCCTTCTGGTTGTCTGCGTCCACGAACTGAAAGCGCACCTGCGGGCCCTCCACGCTCAGCACGCTGATCAGGTCATAGCGTCTGAACTCCCGCGCGCCGCCCCCCTCCTGCTCGGCCGTGTAAGTCTCCCGGAACCGGACCTTGACGTCCTTGGTGAGCGGCGGGGGCAGATTGTCGTTGCAGGATTGATCGTTGGCCAGCACCGCGTTGCACCACAGCAGGTAGCCGTCATACTGGGTGAAGGCCTGCAAGGCCGTCGTGGCTTGCATCTCCTCGTTAGTCGCGGGGGCCAAGTAGCACCACGGGACATAGTGGATGAACTGGTTGGAGAAGAAGGGCCGCAGCGGCTTGCGTTGCTCCGGGGGGAGAGTGTTGAGGTACCTCAGGTTGGAGTCGGTGTCACACAGCCGCGCCGCCACGTTGGCGATGGAGGGGCGCGTGTAGTAGTTGCAGCAGCAGACCCAGTCCAGGTGCGGTAGGATCAGCTTGCCGATATTCTGCCAGTAGTAGTCCTGCTCCGGGTCGCCGTCGGCCTCCCACCAGTCGGGGTTCCAGCCGTAGATGCAGAGGTCTTTGAAGCCCAGTCGGCGCGCCGCCTCGATGGGGCAGTAGAGGATCATGGCCAGGCCGGTGTACCATTTCTTCTCGAAGGCGGCCTGCTCTTCAGGGGTGCCCTCCTTGGGGAAGAAGGCCTTGGCGCGCAGCGTGCCCCGGTTCGGACACCCCTCCTCCATGTCCAGATACCATTCGTCGTACTTCTCGGGGTCATGGTTCTTGAAGGTTCCGGCCTTGATGAGTCCCTCAATCACCGCTTCCTCGCCCAGGTCCACCAGCAGGTCCAGCCGCTCCGGGTCCTCGATACCCAGGGACTTGACCATACCTGCCCGGCCAATACCGAAGCCACGGGGGAATCGGGTGCCCGGGGGCATCCAGGTGATGGTCTGTGGATCCCGTTCGTTCGGGGCAATGAGATTGAAGCCGTGGACCGAGCTGTAGTCGTTCATCGGCCAGGTATGGTCGCGCCCGAAGGCCATCTCGTTGTTGAAGTAGCGGAAACGAAAAGTGCCCAGGCCGGGGACCTGGTAGGTCGGCGGGTCCACGAGGTCTTGCTGCTGCTCGGGGTAGACCGGGACCTGCCCGAGCTGCGGCGGATCGTCCTGCAGCGGCTTGCCCGGCAGTTTCGCCGCCGTCAAAGCGCTGGCCGCCGGGACGGTAAACTCGCCGGCCTGAGCCGGATAGGTCGTGAGCGGCACGCCGAAGACCCTCTGGAGGCGCTCCACCTCCGCCAGTGCCTGGACCGGAATCTCTCCGGGCGTCTCCGCGCGGGCTGTCGGTTTGCACCCGACGACGAAGCAGCTCACCAGAACCGTCAAGAGCAGTCGAGAGGTCCAGTTCATCTAACCTACACCGCCTTATCAGAGAGGTTTGGCAGCGGAGCGCAGGGCCCCCTTGCGCCCGCCGCTCAAAGCGCACCTGTGAGGTAGTCAGGATCGGCGGCGCCGGGGCGCCACACTAGGAGAGCTTCTCGTCCGCCTCTTCTTCTTCCTCCGTGGGCCTGACCACCTTGGCCACCGCCACGCAGCTTTCTCCCTGCGCTGGGCGCACCACGAACACACCCTGGGCAGAGCGGCCCGTCTGGCGGATACCCCGTACCGGGACCCGGATCAGGACTCCGCTACTGGTCAGGCACATGAACTCGTCTTCCGGCTCCACCACCTGCACGCCCGTGACCGGCCCCGTGCGCTCAGTCACGTCCATGCAGATGACGCCCTGCGTGGGCCGGCCCTTGCGGGGGTACTCGGCCAGCGGCGTCCGCTTGCCCAGGCCCTTGCCGCTGATGCATAGCAGGTCGCGGGGATCGTCCTCGTCAACCACTACCATGCCGACGATGGCGTCCCCCGGCCGCAGGCGCAGGGCGATGACCCCCGCCGCGGTGCGGCCCATGGGGCGCACCGCCTCCTCACTGAAGCGCGCCGCCTTGCCCTGCCGGGTCACCATCATGATATCCTTGGTCCCGTCGGTCCAGGCCACCCACTTGAGACGGTCGTTCTCTTTTAGGCTGATGGCAATCAGGCCCTTGGTTCGGAGCGCCGTATCGTATTCTTCCAGAGGGGTCTTCTTGATCATGCCCTGCTCGGTAGCCATGATCAGGTAGCCGCCCTGCGAGAAGTCCTTGACCGGAATCTGGGCCGTGATCTGCTCGCCCTGCTCCGTGGGCACCAGATTGATGAGGGGGGTCCCGCGAGCCGTGCGGCTGGCCATGGGCACCTGCCAGGCCTTGAGCTGGTAAGCCCGGCCCCGGTCGGTCAGGCAGATGATCAGGTCGTGCGTGCTGGCCACGAACAGGTCCTGCACGTCGTCCTCTTCCTTCTTGTTGAGGGCCAGGATGCCCCGGCCCCCGCGACGCTGCACGCGGTAGGTGTCAATCGGCATGCGCTTGATGTACCCGTCGCGGGTGACGGTGATGGTCATGGCCTCCCGGGCGATGAGGTCCTCAGTACTGATGTTGTCAGCTTCCTCGGTGATGACGGTAGTGCGGCGCTGGTCGCCCAGGTGCTTGGCGACCGCTCGCAGCTCGTCCTTGATGACCTTCGACTTGTAAGTCTCATCGCCCAGGATGCGCTCATATTCGGCGATGTCGGCCAGCAGCTGCTGGCGTTCCTTGTCCAGCTCCTGCCGCGAGAGCCGCGTCAGGCGCCCCAGTTGCAGGTTGAGGATGTGCTCGGCCTGCAACTCGCTGAAGCCCAGCGTTTCCACCAGGCCCTGCTTGGCCTCGTTACGGGTCTGGCTGCCGCGGATCAGCGCGATGATCTCGTCAATGATGTCCAGCGCTCGCAGCAGACCCTCCACGATGTGCAGCCGCTCCTGGGCCTCGCGCAGCAGGTACTGTGTGCGGCGGGTCACGACGTTGCGCTTGTGGCGCAGGAACTCCTCCAGCAGGTCCCGCAGGCCGCACATGCGCGGCACGATCACGCCCTCTGGCCCCGGCACCAGGGCCAGCATGTTGGCACCGAAGCTGTTGCGCATCAGGGTATGCTTGTAGAGCTGGTTGAGGACCACGCGGGGGACGGCATCGCGCTTGAGCTCAATGAGGATGCGCATGCCCTTGCGGTCCGACTCATCGCGCAGATCCGAGATGCCCTCCAGCTTATCGCGGTCCACCAGGGCGGCGATCTGCTTGAGCAGCGCGGCCTTGGAGACCTGGTAGGGAAGCTGGGAGACGATGATGGCAGTCCTGCCGCGGTCGAGCGGCTCGATCACTGCCCGGGCCTGCATGATGATGGACCCGCGTCCGGTGGTCATGTAGTCGCGGATGCCCTTGGTGCCGAGGATCAGCCCGGCGGTGGGGAAGTCGGGGCCCTGGACATAGCGCAGGAGCTCCTCGGCCTCCAGGTCAGGGTTGTCCACCAGGGCCACGCAGGCGTCAATGACCTCCCCCAGGTTATGTGGGGGGATGTTAGTGGCATATCCGACCGCGATGCCCGCGGCGCCGTTGCAGACGAGGTTGGGGAAGGCCCCCGGCAGCACCACTGGCTCGGTGGTCTTCTCGTCATAGGTCGGCTGGAAGTCTACGGTGTCCTTGTCGAGGTCCGCCAGCATGGCCATGGCGACCTCGGAGAGGCGGGCCTCGGTATACCGGGCCGCGCCCGCGGGATCGCCGTCCACCGAGCCGAAGTTGCCCTGGGGGTCCACCTGGGGATAGCGCGCGGCGAAGTCCTGCCCCATGCGCACCAGCGTGTCATAGATCGGCATGTCCCCGTGAGGATGGTAGGTCTTCATCGTCTCACCGACGATGGCCGCAGACTTGGCATGAGGCCGGTCGGGGGTGAGCCCCTCGGCGTGCATGGCCACGAGCACGCGGCGCTGCGAGGGCTTCAGCCCGTCGCGTACATCGGGCAGCGCCCGGGCCATGATGGTGCTCATGGCAAACTGCATATACGAATTCGCCATTTCCTCGTGCAGGGAAATCGGCTCTACTCTTCCTGATCCATTAGTGCCTTCGTCAGCCATCTCGATCTCCTGTCAGTACCGGCAGCACGGGCTTCTCAGCCGATGGCTTGCCGGAGGGGGTTCGGTCCCCCTGGGGTTGCGAAATATGCAAGTATTGTCTCGTGTACGCTCTTTCCGGAGCGCAGGGAGGCGCAGGGCAGGCTACCGGTACCTCCGCCTCATCTCCTCCAGCACCGCGAGATGCTCCTCGTTTATGCTCCCGTCCTGGTAGCAGAGCAGATTGAAGGTCACGGCGCCGCCACACGTCCAGAAGCCCTCCAGGTACGCCGCCACCTCGTCCGGATCCGGCGCGGGCCAGTGTACCTCCCGCGAGGCGCGGTCAATCCCCCACACCCCGCCACCGCCGCCCGGGAGCGGGGTCCAGCAGTCGAAGGAGTACCAGGGCAGCCCCGACGGCGTCAGGGGGCCTGCGGGACGGAATTTCAGCCCGATCATTTCTCCCGCCCAGTAGTCCTGATAGGGAGTGTAAAGCGTATGTTTCTCAATGCCGGAGTTGTAGCAGACCAGCCGCTCCGAAAAGCCCGCCTTGGCTGCAGCGGTCATGCGGTCCCACGGTGTGGGCGGTCGCCGGTTCAGGCCATAGCCCGCATCAAACCACCAGGCAATCATCTTGGGCCCGTAGTGCTCACCCATCCAGCTTACGAGGCGGCAGTAGTTGTCGTAGAACCGCGTCTGGTCCGCCTCGTAGGCTCCGACCGCCTCCACCCATTCCTCGTCATCCTCGGCGCCACGCTGCTTCAGATCCGTGCCGTGGTGATAATAGACGATCAGCTTGATCCCCTCGGCCGCCAGGCCGTCGGCGAGTTCCATGAGCAGGTCCCGCTCGCAGGTTCGCCCGGGCAGGATTTCGTCCACTACTGGATTGGGCCCCGGCAGCCATTGCTTGGCATGCGTGGAGGTGAACAGGACATGCCCAGCCCCGGCGCATCGGGCTGCCTCCACGAAGGCCGGGACGTCGAAAGCTTCCACGGCCTCCGGGAAGGGCACCGGCTCGCCCTCGCGGGGCAAGGTCCAGGTGGTCCAATGGACCCCGATACCATATCGAGTCTCACGTAAGGGCGCGAAATCCGTACGCCGATAGTTCAAGTCGGTCATTCCTTCGAGCAGGCTAGAGGTTTCACGTGAAACATGTGTTCAAAAGTAATTCCGGTTCACAGGTTACGGCTGTCGTCCTCCAGCCTTCGATGCGGCTGGGGAAGGCGGTTGAGGAGCCGGTCCGTGCAGGTTACCCGCAGGCAGACCTTGTACAGGTAGCGCGCGCCAATTCCCGCGTAGACCACCCCGTTGACCGCCGGACACTGCCGCGGCGCGTAGTGCTTGCGGTACATGCGGAGCATTCCCCGGTGGAACTGGTTGAGCTGGCGCAGGTTCAGCAGGCCCATGGTGCCGCCGCCGTAGTGGATCACGCTGGCTTCGGCCAGCACCCAGATCTCCCAGTCAGCTTCCTGCAAGCGCCAGTTGAACTCCAGGTCCTAGAAGTTGGGCGGGAAGCCCTCATCAAAGACCCCCACCTGGTCGTAAGCCTGCCGGCGCAGGAAATAGCAGGTGGTGCCTACCGAGGGCACTGGCTGAGTCTGCGAGTAGTCAAAATCCAGCCCATAGTAGTGGCCCGTCAGCTTGTTTCCGGGCCGCAGCCGGTGCAGGTCGAGCGACTGGGCCACCGCTTGCTTCAGATTCGGGAAGCGGCGCACGGTGGGCTGCACCGTCCCGTCCGCGTTCCTCACCACCGGTGTGACCACCCC
>JAAYIR010000112.1 GCA_012523355.1 candidate division WS1 bacterium | reverse complement strand
CTCCAGGGGTACGCCTGGAACGAGACCGGAATCAGGGTCTTTATGCCGGGAATGTTGGGCCAGATTGCGTGCAGGCCGTTGACCCCGAACAGAATCATCGCGGCGGCAAAGCCCAGCCACATGAGCCGGTTGCGTAGAAAGTCCTGGGAGGAATAATCACCGCTGGCCAACTCCAGGGGCAGCTTGGTAAGCGGGAAGGCCAAATGCTCCTCGTCAGCCCAGAGCTTGTACACCATGGCCGCCAGCCCCATGAAAGCCATGTATACCAACGCATAGAGGAGCAGCCACATCGCAGTAGGTATTGCCCAGGATAACCAGGGCAGATGCCCGCCCGTGGGCAGGCCCTCATAGTAATACTTGGCCACGGGTTGGGCGATCCCGCCCTCAGTACTCCAGGGCACCAGCCCTTGCTTGATGTAGGGGAAGAAAAGCTTCTGCCAATGGTTGGCTGGTGTCGCCGCGTAGTTCACGCCCACCATCGAGGAGTACACACGCTCGGTCAGTCCGCGGGAGGCGATCATCGAGGCGAAGAGCATCATCACATAGATGACGCCCAACTCCGTCGGGCGCAGGCGTACGCGCGGCCAGAGTGCTCCCGCCAGCCGGTTGAGGAGCACCACCACGAAGATCAACGCCACGGCCACTGGCGGAATCTGCAGGTATCCAATCTGGATGGCGCCTTCCACCCATTCCGCCCAGGCGATGATGCCGATGGCGACAGCACTCATGAGCAGTCCCAGCACCACCGACCGGGGCGTAATCCGGGCCGGGGCCGGTGCCAGAGAAGTGGCCTGCAGGCGGTTGCTATCAGCCATGGTAGCTGCCTCCTGTGTCTCTTATGGAGTTCTCCACACGGGCCCCAATCACTTCTTTTTTGGGGGGCAAAGTCCACAGGGGATGCATTTAAGCCCCGCAAGCTCCTCTGTGCGCGTTTATGCTTTTTTGAGGCTGATTTTCTAGCAGGGTACAGGGCGTGCCTCGTTGAATTAGATTTCAGGAAGTGCGCCTATCTCGGCAGTCAATCCTTTCTCTGAGGGGAGTTGTATCCACGATGAGAGTCCGCCCAGGCTCTTTCTGCCGGTGTTCCATTGTTGCTCTTACCTTTTGGCTTGCCTCCTGTATGCTTGCGGCCCATGCTCAAACTGCTCCGGACGATCCTTCCCTGGTGGCGCACTGGCCCCTGGACGAGGAGCAGGGGACCGTTGCCAGGGATGCCTCCGGTCACGGCCATGACGGTGAGCTTCGCGGGACAGGCGAGTGGGTGCCAGGCAAGATTGGCGGAGCACTCAAATTCAACGGCCAGGACACCGCCGTTGTGGTGCCGGATAGTCCTGAATTGCAGCTTACCGGGGACCTGACCATCGCCTTCTGGGTTCTTCCCTATGACTTCCAGAATCCGAAGCGTCAAGGCCTGGTGTGGAAGCACTACAACCACGAGTTCGAGATGGTCTTGGAGCCTAATGGCGGCCTCACCTTCTACCAGGGGGATGGCCGGGCTGAGGGCGTATCTTGCCGCAACCAGAAAATGACCTTTCGCACTGGTGCCTGGAATCATCTCGCAATTGCGCGCTCCGCCCAAGACCATACGGTGACCTTCTACCTCAACGGCCAGCGCCTGGGAGCCACCCCTTTCTACAAGACTCCGCTTACGGGCCAGAGGGAGCTATACCTGGGCCAAGGGCCGGGCAATTCCGGATCTCTTAACGGTCTCCTCGATGATGTGCGTCTGTATAATCGGGCCCTTTCTGATGAGGCCCTCCGCCGGCTGTATCTCAATCCCCCTCCACCCGCCGGTCGGCCTCGCCTGCTGCTCACCGAGGGTGAGTGGCGGGCGCAGACCGTGGCCGGCCTGACTGATCCACCTGGTGAGAAGTGGGAGAAGCCCCGGCGCCTGACGGTGCGCTTGCCCCATGACCAGAACGCCGTGTGGCTGGAGCGTACGGTGCAGGTCCCGGCTGACTGGCAGGGGCGGCGGACAATCCTGTATGTGGACCATCTCCTCACCGCGGCGAAAGTCTTCGTCAACGGAGTGGAGGTTGGCCAGTTAATGGCTTACGGCGATGAACTGGATATTTCTTCCCCCCTCCGCTATGGTGAGGAGAATACGCTTCGCTTTCTCTTTCCTCGCGGAGGCAGAGGGCTGGACCTCGACGCCTTCACCGCAGTGATCGCCGATAGCGACTGGAGTAACCGCACGGGCGCCGGGTTCGGCATCAACGCAACCCCCGAAGGGTGCTACCTTGAATCTCGGCCGGCTGAGATCGCCGTCACCGACGTCTGGTACCGCACCTACACGCGCGGAGTCGTTCGGATCGAGCCCCAGGTTGAGATTCAGGCCACCCGGCGTTTTGAGGGGCTGAAGGCCAAGCTGATCATCACGGACGTAACCACCGGCGAGACTGCGCGCGAGGCCGAGTTTGCTCTCCGTCCTCTGTCCCCGGGCCTCAACACACTGGTCCTGCCCGTGAAAGCCCAGGGCCTGGACCTCTGGGACCTTCGTGAGCCGAACCTCTACTACGGCCAGGTTGCCCTCTACGACAGCGCTGGTCGCGAGCTGGACCGCAGCCATCCCGTGCGTTTTGGTATCCGCGAGTTCTGGATCCAGGGCAAAGACTTTTATCTTAACAACCACCGCGTGCATTTTGTCTTGGACGAGACCTATCTCAAGTGGCGCACCTTTTCGGAGATGGTAGAGGCTGGCGTCACGCTGACGGAGACCGACATCGCCACCACTATTGGCTTCCTCTTCAGTAACCCGATTCCCCGGCTTGAGGCGTGTGACGCCGCGGGTCTGGCCTGCAAGACCCATGGGGTCATTTGCACCGACGCCGTCGGCCGCAACCGCATGCCCGATCTCACTGATCCTGAGGTACTTCGTGGCTTCACCAACTGGGTAGCGCACCACCAGCGCCGTCTGCGCAATCACCCCTCGCTATTCTTCTATGTGATGACCGCTTATGTCGAGCCGGCCTATTACGACCCCACGCAGTTGGGCCGCACCTCCCGGCTCAACTGGCGCTCCCCGGCGATCAGTATTGCCTACCAGGTACAGAAGAGCATGGACCCGACGCGTGCTTATTGGGTGCACAGCGGCCCTTCCTTCAGTGAGGTCTCCACCGGCAACATGTACTTCAACCATACCCCCTGGCAGGAGGTGGAGGACTGGCTGAGTCTGTGGTCCGAAAGCGGCGATCGCCCCGTCAGCGGGGTCGAGTACTGCGGTACTGCTCTTAGCGTTGACTACTTGAAGGGGGGCCGATCATACGCCACCGAGTACGCGGCCTTGCACGCCGGAGATCGGGCCTACGCTGAGGAGAGTGACGAGTCGGTCCTCTATTCCGGGGATACCTGGCTGCGCAAGATGCGAGACAAAGGCTCGATCTGGGCGTACCGGCCTTTCACGTTGAACCCTCTGTTGGCCAGACAAACCATCGAGGGCGATACCCGAACCACTCGCGCCTGGCGTTTCCGGGGCGTTCCCTGCCGTTCCTGGATCTTCAATTCCGGGATCTCATCCACGCAGGTAGCCGGCACCCCGGAGATGTGGCAGACGCGCCTCGAGTTGATACAGCCTGTTCTGGTCTGGCTCGGCGGGCCTCCGGAGCGTTGGACGGAGAAGGATCACAATTACTACAGCGGCGAGCGGATCACCAAGAGTGCCCTGATCATCCGCGATCTCACTGGCTCGGAGACCTGGCAAATCTCCTGGGAGGCGCGTTTGAGCGGGCAGGAGAAACCCTTCGCTGAGGGCCGTTTCGAGAAGGTGGCGGGCACCTATGCCCGCGAGCGTTGGCCGTTCACCTTCACCGCGCCAGCAGTCACTGCCCCCACCTCAGCCGAAGTGTCATTTGTCATCACCGCCAATCAGGGGGTTACTGAAATTGGGCGAGACACCCTTGCCTTCACGGTCTTCCCTCGCCCCGCACCCGTGACGTCAAGAGCGAGACCGGGCTGGGCTCTCCTGGATCCTGAGGGGGACACGGCTGCCTGGCTCCAGGACCTCGGCTTGGAAGTGCCCTCATTTCAACCCGGCGGCAAGACTCCCGCCGTGCTTCTGCTCGGACGCCGCGCGCTTCGGGGACTCGACAAGCTGCCCTTCACGGCCGCGGACCTCGAGCGTGGCCTGCGGGTGGTCATCTTCGAGCAGCACTGCGCGGAGCTGGCCCAGCTCGGGTTTCGTATGGAGGACCGCTGCCCGCGTCAGGCCTTTGTCCGGCAGCCGGACAGTCCCCTGACCGCGGGCCTCACCTCAAACCTTCTGCGTGACTGGCGGGGCGACGCCACGCTCTTCTCCTGGGGGCCCAAGCGTGACATGGACCTGGCGACCCACTGGTACCATTGGAGCAACCGGGGCAACGTAGCCTCCGCGATTCTGGAGACGCCTCACCTCGGCCCCTTCTGGTCCCTGCTCGACACTGAGTTTGACCTGGCTTACTCGCCCCTACTCGTCTATCGCCAGGGCAGAGGCGAGCTGGTGTATTGTACTCTGGACCTGACCGGTCGCGTCGGGGTGGAACCGGGAGCGACTCTGGTGGCGCAGAACCTGCTTCGCTACCTGGACACCCCTCTTCCCGGGGTGCAGGACCAGATTGCCGTCTGCCTCACGCCGGAGACCGAGCAGCGAGTCCAGTCTCTGGGGTTTGCCGCGCAGTCCTGGCGCTCCGGGCGGCCTGAGCCTGGCCGAAACGTTCTCGTCGTGGGTAGGGAAGAGGAGGAGGCTCTAAGCATGTGGCGCAGGGAAATCGACGGCTTTGCCCGGGCAGGGGGCAAGGTCCTCTTTCTGGCTGCTGGTCCGGAGCTTCTGCGCGACCCACTCTTCCAGGGCAAATTGAAGGCCTCGGAGATCCAGACCAGTCGGGCGGGACGGGAAGTGGATCCGCATCCTCTCCTGCGCGGGGTGGGGCCACAGCAGCT
>JAAYIR010000111.1 GCA_012523355.1 candidate division WS1 bacterium | reverse complement strand
TTGGCCGCCACGCGATGTATTATGTTCTGCAGACCCTCACGGCGCTGATCCTGATCTTTGCCGCCAACACCAGCTTCTCCGGCTTCCCTCGTCTGTCGGCGTTCATGGCGCGCGACGGTTTCCTGCCCCGCCAGATGACCAATCTCGGCGATCGCCTGGTCTTCTCCAACGGCATTCTCACCCTGGCCGCGCTGGCCATCGCTCTGATTGTCGCCTTCCAGGGCGACGTTACCCGGCTCATCCCGCTGTACGCGGTCGGCGTGTTCACCGCCTTTACCGCCTCCCAGGCGGGGATGGTCATCCACTGGAACCGTAACGGTGCGCCTGGCTGGAAATACAAGGCTATCCTCAATGGGTTCGAAGCCTGCTGCACCAGGGTCGTACTGATTGTAGTGACGGTGACCAAGTTCGTGTATGGCGCCTGGATCGTCTGCATTCTGATCCCGCTAATGGTCCTGGCCTTCCAAGCCATCGCCCGGCATTACCGCTATGTCGCTTCCCGCCTGAGTCTGGAGAGAGCCGGAGAGGTCCGTCGCCGGCGGAATCTGAACCTTCTATTGGTAGGAGGCATGCATCGAGGAACATTGGAGGCTCTGGAGTACGTCCGTGCCCTGGGTGGGCCGGTGCGGGCCATTCACATCGAGGCCGAGGGGGAGACGGAGCCCCGCATCCAGCGTCTCTGGGACGCCTACGAGAAGGAGATGCCGCTCATTATCATCCCCTCTCCCTACCGCAACCTAGCTGTCCCCTTGGCTGAGTATATTCGCCAGGTCAGGAGCCAGGAGCACTATGATACCGAGACAGTGGTCCTGCCGGAGTTCATAGTGGACACCTGGTGGGAGTCACTGCTTCACAACCACAGCGCGCTGTGGCTGCAATTCCAGCTCCGCAGCGAACCCGGCGTGGCGGTAGTGAACATGCGTTACAGACTCTAGGAGGAGGCCGGCGCGGCGGCCTCGCCGGATACGCTCAGACTCCGATCTTGGGGCACACTTCCTCCAACACGCACTGCGAGCACTTGGGGCGGCGCGCCACGCAGGTATCCCGTCCATGCCAGATCATGGTCATCCCTAGTTCGCGCCAGTACTTGCGGGGTGTCAGGGCCATCAGGTCCTGCTCGATCTTCTCAGGGACAGTCTCCGCGGTCAATCCCAGGCGATACGCGACCCGGCGCACGTGGGTATCCACCACCACGCCCTCGTGGGGCCCCTGGGGCCGGATCGCCTCCTGCAGCACGACGTTAGCGGTCTTGCGAGCCACGCCGGGAATCTGCACCAGTTCCTCCATCGTCTCCGGCACCTTCCCCCCGTGTTTCTCCACCAGGGCCTGCCCCATGCCGATCAGGCTCTTGGTCTTGTTGCGGAAGAACCCCGTGGGGCGAATGAGGGCCTCCAGCTCGCCCGGCTTGGCCTTCGCGTAGGCCTCTGCAGTGGGGTATTTATCGAACAGAGCTGGAGTGACCTCATTGACGGTCTGGTCGAGGCACTGGGCGGAGAGGATGGTCGCCACCAGCATCTGCAGCGGCGAGTCATGGCGGAGCGCGGTGCGCACCTCCGGATACTTCTTCCTGAGCCGCTTGAGTATCTCCCCAGCCCGCTTCTTCTTCATCTCCCGGCTTTCCTCAAACATGCTCTCCTCCCTCAGCGGGCGCTTCCGGCCGCTGGGGCCACTGGGGCTTCATCTCCGCCAGGGTCTGCTCAACGATCTCAGCCACGGCCAGATTCCGGTACCACTTGCGATCTGCCGGGATCACGTACCAGGGAGCCGCCTCCATGCTGCAGCGGCTCAGGGCTTCCTCATACGCCGTCACATATCGGTTCCAGAGCCGGCTGTCCTGATCGTCCACGGGCGAGTACTTCCAGTGCTTCTTCGGATCCTCCAACCGCTTCTGCAGCCGTTTCTTCTGCTCCTCTCGCGAGATATGAAGGAATAACTTCACAATCCGGGTGCCGTTCTGCGTCAGCATGGATTCAAAATCATTAATCTGATCATATCGTGCCTTCCATACCGCCTGTGGCACCAGCTTGCGCACCCGCACCGCCAACACATCTTCATAATGTGAACGGTTGAAGACGGCAATCTGCCCGCGGGCCGGTGTCTTCTGATGAATCCGCCACAGGAAGTCGTGCGCCAGCTCCTGGGGCGTGGGCACCTTGAAGGAGGCCACCGCGCAGCCTTGCGGATTGAGCCCGCGCATGACATGGCTGATGGTGCCGTCCTTGCCGGAGGCGTCCATGCCCTGCAGGACAATCAACAGCGCCTGCTTGCTCTCTGCATACAGCTTCTCCTGCCACTCGCAAATGCGATCCAGGTCCCTGGCGAGCTTCTCCTCGACCTCCGGGCTGCCTTTTGTGTAGCCGTTGTCGTAGCCTGGATCATGCTGTTGCAGCTCAACTTTGCTCCCCGGCTTGACTCGGTACCTCGTAGAGTTATCGGTCTTGGCCATGTCTCCCTCCGGCCTGTCCGTTTTGCTGCTCTGCCCCGCACGTGTCTTCACTCACCACTTTCCTGACTCCCAGGCTCGCACCGGCTCCGGGTCCGCGAGGGACCTCATCACCGTCTCCAGAGCTGCCCTCCATGCCTCATTTGATACCAGCTTACCCTCCTGTAACGCTTTCATGCCCGTGCCACAGGCCTGCAGGTCCGCGCCCAGCACCAGCGCGCGTGCATATTCCGCCAGCGCCTCCTCCGACCTCCCACTTTCCGCCAGCAGCTCCGCCCGCAGCCGTGACAACTCCGGGTCCCGTGCCCCCTGCGCCGGTTCCAGGAGAGCCAGCGCCCGCTCCGTCCTTCCAAGCCGACGCAGCAAACGGACATGGAAGACCCGTGCCGCCGGTTCGGCCTGTACCGCCTGCGGCTGGCGCTCCACTATCTCCAGGGCCGTCGAGAGCTCACCCTCCAGTTCCTGCGCCAGAGCCAGGGCCAACTGATCTGCGGGCGCCCCCGTCTCCCGCGCCCGTACAGCATATTCCACCAGCACCTCCGCCAGCCGCTCGCGCTCGGCGAAGAGTCCCAGCCGATAGCGATGGTAATCAAAGGACCCTGGCTCCGCTCCTACCAGCCCCACCAGCAGGGCCACCGACGGCGACACTGATGCCCCACTAGTGTTTCCCTTCTCCTCCCTCTCGCCTGCGGGCTGCAACTCTGGAGGTGAGCCAGGAGCGGCTCCCATCTCGGTCACCAGCGCCAAAGCCCCCGGATCTTTGGCCACCCGGCTCAGGTAGTCGCCCGCAGTTCTCAACACCGCCGCGGTGTCTCCAGCCTGGGCCTGGGCCATCACCGCCAGTCTCAGTGCCCGTGCCCTGTACCCTGGGTCCTGTGCTGCCCGCTGGTAATACTGTGCCGCCAGCCCGTACTCTCTCGCTCGCTCAGACTCCTGCCCGGCCCGCCAGGCCAGTTCCGCCCACTCGGACCGCGTGTCTGACAGCCGCCGCAGCTCCCGGGCCGCCTCGGCCGGACCGGCGCGTCTCTCCCAGGCCCGGGCCAGGCAGTCCAGCGCCATCCCCTCCGCCTGCGCCGGCCCCGTCGCAGTCGGCTCGGCCAGTTTCCACAGGAAACCGGTGAGCGCCTGGAAATCCCTACTCGCCGGCGCACACTCTGCCAGCGCCTCGTAGGAGGCCAGCGACAGCGGATCGGAGCGCAGCGCCTGCCGCAGCATACTCACCCCCTCCTCCACCTCCCCCTGTGCACAGAGCCACCGTCCCAGCTCCCGGTTCAGTCCGGTGTGCTGCGGGTACCGCCGGATTGCCTCTCGCAGCAGCGACCCCGCCTCCGCTTCGCGTCCCGTTCTCCGCAGCAGCTCAGTCTGCACTGTCACCAGCTCAGGATTGTCTGCCTCCTGACGCAGGCTCTCCCCCAGCACCCTCTCCGCCTCCCGCAGGCGGTTGTGCTGCAGCAGCACTCCGGCCAGTTCAGCTCGCCGTGGCGTCTTCCGCGCCAGGGTCAGCTCCCACTCCTTGTTCCCGGACATCAGCGCCAGGGTCGCCAGACGTACCCGGGCTGTCGTTGCTGTCCCGCCGCTCCCGGTGGCCAGCATGTGGTACTGTACCAACGCCTCCGGCAGGTCCCCGGTCTCTTCCAGCGTCTGAGCCAGTCGCAAGCGCAACGTCGCCTCGCCCGGATGCGCGGCCAGCAGCCGTCGCAGGTACCCCCGCGCAGTGGCGAGGCGCCCCAGCTTCCGGGCCGCGGTCTCCGCCACAGTCAGTGCCACCTCTGAGCCGGCCTCCAGCGCCAGCGCGCGCTCTGCTGTGCTCAGCGCCGCGCCCGCCTGCCCCGCGGCCATCTGGGCCTGCGCCAGAGTGACGAGCTCCTCCGCCTGCGGCGGCTCTCGCCGGCTGAGGGCAGACAGCAGGCCCGCCGCCGCCGGCGGCCGTCCCTGTCCCAATAACGCCTGGGCCAGCAGCAGCGCGCTGGCGGAGTCTCTCGGCTGACGCTCCAGTGCCAGCCGCAGTTGTGCCTCCGCCTCCCCGTACTTCTGCTCGGCCAGGAGCAACGCTCCCAAGTCTCGCCGATAGGGGGCCGCAGCCTCCGCCGGCAGCACGGCGATCAACTGCTCCAGTGCCACTGGCAGCCGGTCTTGCAGCCCCGCCTGCTGGCAAAAAATCACCTGCGCCTGCAGCAAGCCGGGATCGCGTGGGTAACGGACCAGGAGTGCATACAGCGGGGTCTGGGCCAGCGCCGGACGTTTCGTCGCCAGGTACAGACTGAGCTGCTCGCGCAACGTGGGCTCAAACGCCGGGTCCAGAGCATACGCCGCCGACAGCGCCTCTTCGGCCTCCGCCAGCCGGTTCAGGGAACGGTAGATGCGGGCCAGCACTACCCGTGGGCGCGGGAGATCCGGCCGCAGGGCGACTGCTTTCTCCGCATGTGGCAGGGCCTCCGCGTAGCGCTGCTGATAAGCCAGCACCCGCGCCAGCCCGAATACGGCCGGGTAATCCTCCCCGCTGCGGTACAGGTCGCGGAAGGTCTTCTCCGCCGAGCCATACTCTCTCAACTCCAGGTAGGCCTCACCCAGGGTCGCCGCCGCCTCACGATGCCCGGGGGCCAGGCGCAACGCTTGTCGCAGAGGAGCGACGGCCTGCCGGTATTGCTGCAGGTGATAATGGCTCCAGCCCATGCCATACCAGGCCAGGGCGGAGCCGGGGGCCAGCCGCGCGGCCTGCTGATAGGCCGCCAGCGCCTGGGCATACTGCTGCGCGGCGGCGTGGCGATGGGCGGCGGCCAGCCACGCTTCTCCGGCCTCCGCGCCTCGCACCGGTTGTGCCGCAGCCCAGAGAAGCAGAGCGAGGAGGGCCACCGTGCCTTGCCCCCCTCCAATCCGCAACTGGCGTCTTGTGTTTCGCGTCTCGCGCCTACCTCCCGTACTTCTCCTCCGGGTCAAAGACCTTCTCCTGGCAAACCACCCATTCCCCCTCCTGCTCCTGCCGGAAGAAGCAACTCCGGTAGCCCAGGTGACAGGCCGCGCCGGTCTGCTTGACGCCCAGCAGCAGGCAGTCACCGTCGCAATCCAGCCGTACCCACTTCACCTGCTGCACGTGGCCACTGGTCTCGCCCTTGACCCAGTACTTCTGCCGTGACCGGCTCCAGAAGGTGGCCAGCCCCGTGTCCAGCGTCCTCTGGAAGGACTCGGCATTCATGTACCCGACCATGAGCACCTCATTAGTCTCGGCATCACAAATGACTGCCGGTATCAAGCCCTGCTCATCGAATTTCATCTCGGAGGTATCCACTACGAATCCTTCCCTGCTGGTGTCACCAGCCCTTAGTGAGCGTGATCCAGTTGGTGCGCGCCGCGGCGTCCCCCGCGGTCTCCGTCCCTGTTATCACGGGTCCTCAAGCATACCACCCTGGAGGCGCATAGGGCAACGATAGCCACCCGCCCACCCCTGCAACTCGCTCACCCTCTACAGCATATACCTGCTCAGATCCTGGTCTTCCACCACATCCTTGAGCTGCTTCCGCACGTACTCCACGTCAATCTTCACCTTCTGCTCGCCCAGGTCGGGAGCGTGGAAGGACAACTCCTCCAGCAGCCGCTCCATGAGCGTATAGAGCCTCCGGGCACCGATATTCTCCGATCGCTCGTTGACCTGCCTAGCCAGCATAGCGATCTCTCGCACCGCCTCTTTGGTGAAGCTCAACTCCACACCCTCCGTGGCCAGCAGCGCCGTGTACTGCTTGACCAGGGAGTTCTGCGGCTCCACCAGGATGCGCGCGAAGTCGTCCTCGTTGAGGTTGTTCAGCTCGACGCGCAGCGGAAAGCGTCCCTGCAGTTCGGGAATCAGGTCGGAGGGCTTGGAGACGTGAAAGGCCCCGGCGGCGATGAACAGGATATGGGAGGTATCCACCGGCCCGTACTTGGTCATCACCGTGCTGCCTTCAACGATGGGCAGGATGTCGCGCTGTACGCCCTCGCGGGAGACCTCCGGCCCATGTCCCGCCTCCCGCCCGGCCACCTTATCGAGCTCGTCGAGGAAGACGATGCCTGACTCCTCCACACGGACCAGGGCCTCGCGGGCAATGTCGCTGGGCTCCACCAACTTCTCGGCCTCCTGATAGGTCAGCACCCGCCGCGCCTCGGCAACCGTCATCCGCCGTTTGGTCTTCTTGGCCGGGAAGATATTCCCCAGGAAGTCCTGCATGTTGAAGCCCATCTCCTCCAGCCCCGCGGGCGAGAAGATCTGCATGCTGGATACCGCCTGCTCCTCCACCTCAATCTCGATCTCCTGGTCCTCTAACTCTCCGTTCTGCAGGCGTTGTTTGGTGTACTCGCGTACGC
>JAAYIR010000110.1 GCA_012523355.1 candidate division WS1 bacterium | reverse complement strand
GGCCTCGCCGACCATCTCTCCGCTAGGGCGTGTATCTCGGCCCAGGACCACCCGCCCGCCACCCAGATAGGTGCCGAAAGCTTGTCCAAAGTCCGAGACAAGCTGCGGTGTGAAGGACTGCCCCACCACGCCCCGCACACCGGAAATGCCGGTTTTCAGCGTTTGCACACTCGGCATATCTGCCTCGTCTTCTCTCTGGCTATCCACTCGCCACTTCCTTCGCGATCAGTGCCTCCTGCAGCTCCGGCGACAGGGCCACAAAGTAGTCACTGTAACCCCCGACCTTCACCATGAGGTCGGCGAACTTCTCCGGCTCGCGCCGGGCCTCTTCCAGGGTCTCCCGGTCCACAACGCTGACCTGAACCTGGAAGCCACCGCCGCGCAGATAGGTCTCCAGTAGTTGCCCGAGCTTGCGGCGCCCCTCCGCGCTGTTGTACATGGTGCGGTTGAGCATGAGGTTATAGACCATGCCCCCCAAGGCCCCGTGAAAGCTCAGCTGGCTAAGACTGGCGATCTCCCCCGTGGGGCCGGCCCGGGCCCGCCCCTGATTGGCCGCCAGTGAGTCGGCAAAGGCGGTCCCCGCCAGGCGACCGTCGGGTGTTGCCGGCGTGAGCATGCCTAGGCGCGCGTGCATCACCCAGCACAGGAATCCCGGGTAGAACTGCCCGTTCGGTAGACTGGAGCGCTGGCGACTAACCTGGTCATAGTAGAAGTCCACCAGCTCCTGTGCCAGCGCATCTGCCTGCGGATCATTGGTACCCCACTTGGGCAGGGCATTGAGAATCCGCTGGCGCAGCGCCGCGTGGCCCTCGAAGTTCGCCTCCACGACGCTCACAAACTCCGCCAGCGTCATCTCCTGCTTATCATACACCAGTTCCCGGATCGCCAGCAGCGAGTCCACCACGTTGGGCAGACCGACCAGTTGCGGGTAGGAGAAGTTGTATCGCGGGCCGCCGTCGCTCCAATCGCGCGCGCGCTCGACACAATCGTGAACGAAGCATGAGGAGAAGGGATAATTGCGGGCAAAGGGATGCCCATAGAGGCCTTGGATTGTGCGGCGCGCGTTTTCGTCCAGCGCCCAGGCAAACTGCTCCTTTAGCGCTTCCATGAGCTGCTCGAAGGTGGTGAGTTCCTCCGGCCCGCCCGTCTGCACCGAGTCGCACCCGCCCTCAGTCACGTCCTGCCCGTTATGCAGGGTCCGCAGGAGAATCTGCGGAAAGCTGACGTAGTTCGCCACCACGCGGATGCCCGAAGCGCCTTGTACAGTGATCTCCACGCAGGTGCTGTTGAGGTAGTTGACCGCTTCCTCCGGCGCCACCCCCGCGTCCACCAGGCTAGGCACGATGACCTCATCATTCATGATCGCCGGCACGCTGTTGCCCCGGCAGAGATACTCAACCGCCTTCTCCAGCAGTTCGGGCGGAGTCTCGGAGTTCCAGCCAACGCAAGTGGCGGGATTGAGCAACGCCAGCTCGCCCTGCGCCTCCAGAAACATGTAGGTCAGCTCGTTGGTCATGTCCCGGCCATTCGCATCCAGACCGCCCAGCAGTGCCCCCTGCGGCCAGTTCCCGAACTCGTTGTACTTGACGAGAAAGGCCCCGATCAGCTCCCGCGCCCGCTCCTCGGTCAGCCGTCCAGCGGCGAGGTCCCGGCGGTAGAAACCAATGAAAGTGCGGTCAAATCGCCCTGCGCACTGTCCGTTCTCCCAGCGACACAGCATGTGGACCAGCCACACCGATTGCAGGGCCTCGTGAAAGCTCTGCGCCGGTCCTCGCGGCACTCGCCGACAGACCTCCGCGATCTCCTGAAGTTCCCCACGCCGGCGCGGTTGTGTCTCGTGCACGGCTTCTCTCTCTACGGCCTCGGCCAGGCGGTCACAGAAGCCCAGCGCGGCGTCCAGGCAGTCCCGCATGGCCCGCAGGTACTCCTGGCACACCGCGCCGTCCTCCACCCCCGGGTCAAAGTCCGCCATGCGCGCCTCCACCCGCGCTCGCACACCTTCGAGCCCCTCGCGCAGCAGGAGGTCATGGTCAATCCCATAGTGCCCATCAATGGTCTGGGGAGGCAGCATCAGGCTGCACGTCTCGCTCTGCTTGAGAGCGGCCAACTGCTTCTTCGTGGGCTCTGGTAACCTGAGTGCCCCCACGATCAATTCCTCGGGATAGACTGCCGGCTCAGCGAGCGCCAGCAGCTGGGCAAAGGCCTTTGCGTGGCGGGTCGCGGGGCAGGCGCCCACGCCACAACTCGCCATCGCAGGCCAGCGGATCCAGTTCCAGCCCCACGAATCCACCACGGGCCGTGCCCGCATGCGCTCCTTGAGCCGCGCCAGACGACCTCCAACCTGCGAGCTGAGACTGACCACTCCCGTGCTCATATTGCCCGCCTCACCCTGGTCGTATACTCCTGCGTGAGCGCCTCGGCCTGCTCCGCCTCACGCGCCTCCGCAATGACGCGGATCATAGGCTCCGTCTGCGAGACCCGCACGTGGACCCACTGCTCCGCTCCGCGCAGCAGCAGGCCGTCCTCCAGGTTGCGCTCCGTGACCCAGGCCGGCGCCGCCGCCTCCCGTAGCTCCTCCAGCACCGTGTAGGCCCGCTCCGTCGGGCAGGGCACCTGCGCCTTGCGGATGACATAGTGCGGAAGCTCCTCGCGCACGAACTGGCTCAGTGGCTTCTCCAGTTGCGCCTGCAGGTCCAGCACATGCGCCATCGCGGCCAGGCCGTCATGGGCAAAATTCAGCCGGGGGAAGACGATCCCTCCACTACCTTCGCCGGCGATCGCCGCTCCGTAGTTGAGGGCTGCCTCAGTGATGAAGGCCTGCCCGATCCCGGTGCGATGCAGCTCGCGTCCGTGTCTGCGCGCAATGTCCTCCAGCCCCAGCGTGGTGGAGAGGTTAGTCACCACCGGGCCGGGATCGCCGCGGCGCAGGATCATCTCCGCGCACAGCTCCACGGTAGTTTCCTCACCGGGGAGATCGCCGTTCTCGCACACCACACCCAGACGATCCCCATCCGCGTCATGGGCGAAACCCACGTCGGCGCCCGCCGCCTGGACCAGCGCACGCAACTGACTCAGGTTCGCAGGGGTTGGCTCCGGAGCATGGGGGAAGGGCTGATCCGGTTCCGTATTAATCGCCACCACCCGACACCCCAACTCCTCCAACAGACGCGGCGAGAAAGTCGAGCACGCGCCGTTGGCGCAGTCTACCGCTACCGTCAGTCCCCGCGCCGCGATCCGCTCCCGGTCCACCTGCGCCAGTACTGCCTGCAGATGCCGCTCCCCAGCCTCGAGGTCGCTCTCTAGCGGGCGCAGCTCGTCCCAGGCTGCAGACCGGAACTGGCCCAGATGATACAAGTCCAGGAGCTCCTCACTCTGGCGCGGGTTGAGGAAGATGCCGTCCTCACGGATGAACTTGAGTGCGTTCCAGCGGAGGTCATTATGCCCGGCAGTGACGGCGATTCCACCCGCGGCCGGCGACTCCTTGACGGCGAGCTGCAGCGCCGCCGTGGGGCACAGGCCTAGCTCCACCACCTGGCAGCCGGCGCTCATCAGCCCAGCGCGCACCGAGGCAGAGACCATCGGCCCGGAACGCCGCGTATCGCGGCTCATGAGCACGCGTCCGCCCTCCAGATAGGTGCCAAAGGCAGCGCCGAAGTCCACCAGCAGACGCGGACTGAGTGTTTCCCCGACAATCCCTCTAACTCCGGCTACCGAAATCTTCAGCACTCGCATGATCCACCTACGCAGTTCCCCACACCCTCTCCCGCCCTCCCTGGCCGCCTCCTCCCACTTTCAGCTATGTATGTTACTAGCTCATCCCCACACCCTCTCCCGCTTGCGGGGGAGGGGCCGCCGCGCGCCCAGGAGGGCCGCCATAGCCACACCCTCTCCCGCTTGCGGGGGAGGGTGGTCGCGTCTGCGCGACCGGGTGGGGGCCGTCTACTCGATCTCCACCCTCACACCGGCACGGGGCGAGACAATGATGCCCCTCCCGCCGGCATGGTCAATCGCCGCCTTGACTTCCTCCTGCCGTCCCGGCGCGTAGGCGAACATAGCGCCCCCACCGCCGGAGCCGTTCAGCTTGCCCCCCAGCGCTCCCGCTTCGACTGCAGCCTCGATGAGGTCGTCCAGTCGAGGGTGTGATACCTCCACCCAATCCCGGAGCTGGGCCTGGTGCTCCAGGAGCATCTCCCCCAGCCGAGCGGGATTCCACTCGGTTTCCGCGCTGAGCATTCTCCGCGCTTCCTGGCACAGATCGCGGTTAATGAACTGCGCCTGCAGCGGCTTCAGTTGCTCCACCGGGAGCCGCTCGGCCAACTCCGCAATCTCCGCCCATTGGGTGGCACGCAGGTCGAAGTCGGGATACTCCCGCGTTAGGGTTTCCACCGCCGCCCGCACCGCCACGCGCGTCTTGAGCAGCGTCGCCGTGGTCGGCTTGCGCACCAGCGAGTCGCCGAGCACAAACCCCTCCAGCTTCGCCGGCAACGGCTCGACCCGGATCGGCTCTGCACAGTCAATGTACAGCAACCCCCCCAGCGCCGAGGTGTAATGATCCATCATGCCGCCAGGCTCGTTGAACTCCAGCACCTCCGCGCGATGAGCCAGCTTCGCCACGGTCGCCCCGTCAGGGGCCTCGCCGGTGGCCGCGGTCATGAGCAGCGCCGTCCAGGCCACCACCAGCGCGGAGGAACTGGAGGTGCCTGAGTTGATGGGAATCGTCCCGCGTACCGTCCCCGCCAGGCCCGGCAGTTCGTAGCCCTCCCGCTGCAGAACCCGTACCACGGAGGGCAGGTAGTCCCGGTCATGCCGGTACTCCCGTCCTGTGACGGCGGAAAACTCATCCCGCTGGCAGATATCCGGCAGATCCAGGGTGATTCGCCCCCCGGCCTGCGGAACGGCCTCGATGGTGATGTCCAGGTCAATTGCCTGGGCAATCACTGACAGACGCAAGAAGTCCTGGTGCTCGCCGAACAAACATAACCGCCCGGGGGCGGAGACCCTGATTCTGTTCCACATGCTTGATAACGCCTGAGAGGGAGAAGTTGATTGCAGGAAGGCCTGCAAATGTGTATGCTTCAGTCTATTGTTGCGTCTTGTGACTGTCAAGCTTGTCGTGGGGAGGGACTCACCGGCCTGGGCCGCGCTCGTGGCTTCTGTATGGCCTTTTCTCATGCGAGCACCCCGGGTCCCGGTCCGTTCTCACGAACTTCTTACCAGTAGCTCACCCTTTGCACATGCTTATCCTCTGGTGTGAAATTGAGCGTGTTGAGCGGCAACTGCTCCCCCTGTTGCAGGAGCGCGGGGAGCAGGTGGCGGTCTGCCGCAGCGTGACCGAAACCTTGGCAGCTCTGACGGAGGATCCGGAGGCGGGTCTCATCGTGGCTTGTTTCGCGGGCCTGCCTCTGACACACACGCGGGCTGCCTGCCGGCGTTTTCGGGGGGAGGTCCCTGGGCGGCGCCTGCGTCTGCTGGGGGTTCTGGAACCTGGCCACCTGCTCGAATACCACCCGGCTTGGGGCCTCGATGACTTCCTCCTCTTCCCGGTGCAGGCGGCGGAACTCTCTGCCCGCTTGACAGCACTCGCCTGGCGTGACCGCGACCTCCATGCCGAGAGCTTACTTAAGCTCGGCCCGCTGGTGATTGACGCCGCCCGGCACGAGGTCCTCGCCGACAACCTCTCCATTGACCTGACCATCAAGGAGTACGATCTACTCCTGCTGCTGGTCAGCTCACGGGATAAGCTACTGAGCCGGGAGACTATCCTGGCGGAGGTCTGGGGACGGGACTACTATGGGGGTGAGCGCACGGTGGATGTCCATGTCCGCCGGCTGCGCGCCAAGCTGGGAAACCTGGCCCCGGCGATCGAGACGGTCCACGGCTTGGGCTATCGCTTCTCCCTGCGACGGCTCGGCTGAGCTCAGATCACCTCACACGTTTGACGGACTACCCCGCAGCTTGCCGGACCCTCACGCTCCGAGGTCCACTATCTTCCACGGCGCCTCGGCGGGGGGCGCCAGGTAATCTTCCAGACGAAGCCCGGCTTCCTTGAGGGCTGCCCGCACAGCCGGAAGACTTCCCCCCCGCCGCGCGGCTGCCACTAGCACCGGCCCCAACTCCTCGCCTCCGCGACTGAAGGCCGCCTGCACCAGCGCCCAGCGCGCCGAGCCCACCGTCACGCGCACCCCCTGGCGACGAAGGTCCCGCTGCACCGCCGATTGCCAAGCCCGCATCTTCGCTACCGGCGCCATCTGGTGCTCCGCCCAGGGGGTGTGGGGCTTGGGCACCAGCGGACTGAGCGCCGCCTCCAGGCGCAGGCGCGGCGCGCGGCAGTGAATCTCCGCCATCAGTTGGCCAATGGCGGCTCGATCGGCCTCGGTTTCCTCGGGGAGACCGAGCATGAAGTACAGCTTCAAACCACGCAGACCCACAGCTTGTGCCGCCTCCGCAGCCGCCAGCACCTGTTCGTCGGTGAAGCGCTTGCCCAGGCTGGCGCGAAGCTTCTCAGTACCGGCCTCCGGCGCTAGAGTGACACTGCGTGCCCCGCTCGAGGCCAGCAGCTCCAACAGCTGTGGCTGGAGCTTGTCCACGCGCAGCGAGGAGGTGGAGAGTTGGGCACCCTCGGCGACGAGGGTCTCACACAACTCCAGCAGACGCGGATGGTCGGAGAGAGCAGCCCCCACCAGACCCACGCGCCGCGTGGCCTCTAGCGCCGGGCGAATGGTGCGCAACAGCACCGGTTCCGAGCGGGGGCGGAAGGGACTGAAGATCTCCCGGGCCAGGCAGAAGCGGCAGGTGTGTGGGCAGCCGCGGCCTATCTCCACCAGGAACATATCGCTGAACTGGGCCTTCGGGGTAAGAGCCACGGAGGCCGTGGGATAGGCGTCCACCTCGCGCAGCCTCTGGCGCGGCAGAGGTGCGGAAGGGAGCTGATCAGGCCGCAGGATGCCGGGCACCTCCGCCGCCGCCTCCAGAGCCGCCACTCGCGAGTGAGGGGCCTGCCGCAGAGCCGCAGCCAGTCGGGGCCAGACCTCCTCGACCTCGCCAAGAAAGATCAAATCGAAGAGCGTCGCCAGGGGCAGGGGATTGGCCGTAACGCCGGGGCCACCCGCAATCAACAGCGGGGCCTCAGCAGAACGCTCCCTCCTCAGAGGCGGGATTCCGCCCGCTTCCAGCAAGGCTGCCAGGTGAAGGTAGTCTAGCTCGAAAGAGCAGGTGCAGGCCAGGAGGTGGTAAGAACTCAGGGGCCAACCGGTCTCCAGCGAATGGCCGGGCTCCGGGTCCAAAAAGGCCCGGTGGGTCTGCCAGCCGGCCTCTGCCAGTAGACGCCACAGGGTGTGCGTGGCCAGGCTGGACATGCCCACGGCATAGGAGTTGGGGTACAGCACGGCGGCGCGACCCACTTCTCCGCCGGTCAGAGCCTGGAGGTAGCGCTCGGAGGAGAGATAGTCCGCGGCGGAACGTGAGGCACCCTGTCGCCCGGCTCTCTGGCGCATCCTCTCACCCACCCACAGTCTGGAAGTCCAGCACTTGCAGCCGCAGGGCGCCCAGGGTGCGACCGGTCTCCAGGTTCATGCGCATGAAGCTGAGTGGGTCCAGGTCGGAGTCGGCCAGGCGCAGGTGGCCGGCGTCCACCAGGTTTTCCTTCCAGGTGGGGTCCAGCTCCACCCACTCTCCCACGTAGACCTCCAGCCAGGCATGGTAGTAGACCTTGTTGCGCTGCGCGGCCAGGCCCGTGACCATGCGCGCGGGAATCCCGGCGGCGCGGCACAGCGCCGCGGCCAGCAATGCATGCTCGCTGCAGTCGCCTCGCATCTGATCGAGAATCTGCAAAGCATTGATGGGGCTGGGGTGGCTTTCGACCTTCTGCAGGTTCTGGTAGACCCAGTGACTGACGGCTAAAGCCGCCTGGTAGGAATCGGTCTGGCCCGCTGTGATCTGCCCGGCCAGGTCCCGCAGGCGAGGATTGTCCACCGGAGCCAGCGGCGTGGACTGCAAGTCCGACTCGAAGCCCTCCCGCTTCAGGGGCAGTGGGAGCGTCTGCCCTGGCGATGGCTGCGCACGAAGGAGGATCCGGGCCTCCAGGCCACTGCCCTCTACCCGTTGCCGCGCCGTGGTGGGGATGAGGTCTGTAACCTCTTGCGTGGTCGCCTGGGCCTGCAGCGTCAGACTCTGCAGCGTCCGGGAGGCGGGAAGTTCACGGTCGAGAATGATGCTGTTGGACAGAACCAGAGGCGTAAGCTCTGCCAGTGCCTCCGCCTCGGTTACCTTCTCAGCGACCGCCTCCATGAGCTCCGGCATCTCCAGGCACACCATCTCTCCTTCAGCGGTGAGCCACAGTAAAGAGCCAACCCCCAGGTTCTCGCTGCGCTCGCAAACGGGCTTGGCCGCGACCGGGCGGCCATCCACCATGAAGGTCCGCGGCTCGCCGGAGGAGACGTTGGTGATGGTCAGCTTGTCGAGCGCGCCGACCTGAGGGTCAAAAATGGTCACGCTCCGGCTCTCGCCGGGTTTGACCTCGCCGCGGGCAATGGCCAGCAGCGTCGGCAGGTCACTGCCGTAGTCTGCGGGGACAGGTATCGTCTGCTCCCGGCGCTGGCTACCCTCGGTAGTGACCATGTGCAGGGCCTCGCCTGCCCACCGGCAGCTCGATTGGGCGATCACGCCCAGCTTGTTGATGTGGGCGCGAATCGCCAGCGGCCGCAGTTCGCGATCATAGCGGGTGCTGGTGTCCGCCTCGATGGTGACCGGTATGCCACTCACCGTGACCTTCAGCCTCAGGCGCTGGGTAGCCTCAAGAAGCTGCCCCCCGTCCTGCACAGAGACAAAACGTAGAGTCGAGTACAGGTAGCCCGCGGGGCGGCCCTGCAGGGAGACGCGGTACCAGGAGGGCTCGCCGGGAGTCAGAGGCCAATCCACGAGGGCGTCGGCCAGCGCAGCTGAACCGAAACTCAACATAGCCCATGACCCGAGCAGCGAGAGCAGCACTGCTCGCTTCATGACTTCTCCTCGGAGGTGGGTGGGTCTGGCGGCTGGGTGGGCTCGGTTAGTTCCTCCGCGGCGCTGGCGCGGGCCAACAGCACGCGCCGAAAGACGCGCACCAGCTCCGGGTCAAAACGGCTCCCGGCCTCGCTGGTAACCTGCTCAAGAGCCTCCCGGCTCGAGAGGCCGGGGGAGCTGTCGCCGTTGGGGGTATGTCTCAGCCGATCGTAGACATCGGCGATGGCGACGATGCGCGCTATCTCGGGAATCTCCTTGCCCGTCAGGCCTTCGGGAAAGCCAGTCCCATCCCAGCGTTCATGATGATAGAGAACTACCGGCAGTACCGGCTCGAGGAAGGAGATGGGCTTGAGGATGCTCTGGCCAATGAGCGGGTGCATCTGGTAGAAGATGGCCTCGGCATCCCGGGGGTCGCGGGCCTCCAGACTCTGTTCAGCCACCCCGATCTTGCCGACGTCGTGGAGAATCGTGCCGAAACGGAGCAGCTCCCGCTGCTCGGCAGGCATGCCGAACTCCCGCGCGACATGGTCCACCAGTTCGGTCGCGCGTTCGGAGTGGCTGAAGGTGGCCAGGTCCTTGGCTTCGATGGCGCGGGTCAGAGCTCGAACCGTCTCGTAGTAATTGCGCCGGATGTCCTCATAAAGCTGAGCGTTCTCGATGGCCACCGAGGCCTGGTCCGCAAAGGCATGCAGCAGCTCCACCTCGCGCGGGCGAAAATGTCGCATGCGCTTGGCATACACTCGGATCAGGCCGATCACCCGTTCTTTGGCCCGCAGGGGCACAACGAGCACCGAGCTGATGCCCGCCTCCCGGGCCGCGTCCTTGTAGACAAAGCGGGGGTCGGTGACGGCATTGTGGATCTGCACCGTCTCGCCATGCAGCACGGCCTGGTCTACGCCGCTGTCACTGCTACGGACGGGCCCCTTCTCCCAGTAGTCCGCGCTCAGGCCCGCGGTGGCGGCGAGCGTCAACTCATCAGTGCGCTGGTCGAGCAAACGGATGGAGCAACCCTTGACATCCATGACGTCCAGAGCGTGATGGGCGATGAGGTCCAGAACCGTGCGAATGCGCAGAGTGGAGGAGATGCTGGCGGCCACTTCATACAAGGTTCGCTGCTCAGCGATGCGCCGGCGCAGCTCCGTGAAAGCCCGGGAGGAGACGATCGCGACGACGTAGTACACGCTGGCGCGCACCAGGATATCGGTGAGACTCTGCGGCACGGGGGCCGGGGGAATGGCGTTTGTGTAGGTCGCGGGGGTCCACACGCTGCAGATGAGTGCGGATAAGAGGGCCACGAGAATGTCGCCGTAGTCGCCGAAGACGAAGGTCCCATAGATGATGGGCAGATAGAAAAGATGTACGGCGACACTCTGGGTGCCGCCCAGATGCACCAGTACTGCCGCGACGCCCAGAGCCACGACCAGCCCCAGGATGGAGGCCGCCACCGAGGCTCTGTGCTTCATCGAGCTCTTGCTCCCGGACGCTGGATCAGAGGTCGGGGGTTGCACCTAACGCACCACACTCCCCGGCGGGCAGTCCCGGTCGGCCACCACCAGAGCGACCGGTTTCTCCTCGCCCACCGCCAGAATCATGCCATGCGATCGAACACCGCGGATGGTCGCGGGCTCGAGATTGGCCACGACGACCACGCAGCGGTTGAGCAGCTCCTCGGGCGCAAAATCCTGGGCCAGACCCGCTACCACCTGCCGGGGGGCCTCCTCCCCCAGATCCACAATCAGGCGATACAGCTTGTCGGCCTTGGCCACCTTCTCAACCTCCAAGACCCGTCCGGCGCGCAGGTCCAGCCGCCGGAACTCCTCGTAAGAAATCGTCTCCATTTCCGCCTCCTGAGGCTCCGGGGGAGCCGCGGCCTTCTCAGCCTCCGCGGTGAGACGCTGCAGGGCGCGATCAATCTCCACGCGTGGGAACAGCGGCTGCCCGGCAGTTACCTGCAGGCCGGTCGGCAGCTTCCCGGCCTCGGCGTCCTTCCAGACGGGGCGGACCCCTGCGGCGGTCAGCCCCAGCCGTTCCCAGATCTCCTCCGCGACCACGGGCATGAAGGGCGAGAGCAGAAGGGTCACGACGCGCAGACAATCCGCCAGATCATACAGCACCGCGTCGAGCTCGACTTCCTTCTGGGCCTTGTGCAGGGCCCAGGGCTCACGCTCATGGACGAACTTGTTCCCGGCGGCCAACAGCTCCCAGATCGCCTCCAGAGCTCCCCGGTAGTCAATGGTCTCCAGACACTGGGCCCACTTCTCGCGGGAGGCACTGATGGCCTCCTCCAGGCCTCCAGCGCCGGGCCCCGGCATGGGAACCTGGCCCTCCCGGTAGCGCTCGATCAGCGGCAAAGTCCGGTTCAGCAGGTTGCCCAGGTCATTGGCCAGATCCGCGTTGAAGCGGCCCAGCAACCCACCAAAGGAGAAGGAGCCGTCCAGCCCAAAGGTCACCTCGCGCAGGAGAAAGTAGCGGACGGCGTCCACTGCCACCCGCGTAGGAACTCCCGAGACCTCCGCCAGATCGCGAGCCGCCCCCCAGGGGTCTACCACGTTGCCGCGGGATTTGCTGATCTTGTCGCCGTCGTCGGTCAACCACCAACCATGCGCGAAGAGACGCTCGGGGAGCGGCAGGTTCAGAGCCATGAGCAAGGCTGGCCAGATGGTGGCATGGAAACGGGCCAGGATGTCCTTGCCCATGAGCTGTACGTCCGGCGGCCACCAGCCCCGGCGCACCAGTGCGCCCTCTGCGTACCCGGCCGCGGTGAGGTAGTTGGTGAGCGCGTCGAGCCATACGTACACCGAGTGCTCGGCAGCCCCGGGCATGGTGATGCCCCAGCCCGGGTGCTTGCGGCTCACGCAGGCGTCGCGCAGACCGCTCTCGATGAAGGCCAGCACCTCGCGCCGGCGCGCCTCAGGCTGGATGAAGTCAGGATGCTCCTCAATGTAGGAGTGAAGCCGGTCGGCATAGGCGGAGGTGCGAAAGAAGTATGCCGGCTGCCGAACCTGCTCCACTGGGCGCCCACAATCTGGGCAGGTGCCCTCACCTAGTTCCCCCTCGCGGAAGAAGGTCTCACAGGGCACGCAGTACCAGCCCTCGTACTCGTCCAGGTAGATATCGCCCTGCTCTTGCAGACGTGCCACCAGGGTCTGAACCGCGGCCACGTGTTCCGGATCGCTGGTGCGGATGAAATGGTCATAACTGATGTGCATCCGCTCCCAGGTCTTACGCCAGTTGGCGGCCATGGCGTCCACGAACTCCCGCGGCTCGCGGTTCTGGGCCTCCGCGGCGCGCAAGATCTTGGTGGCGTGCTCATCAGTCCCGGTCAAGAAAAAGACCCGTTCGCCACGCAAGCGGTGGAAGCGGGCCAGAACATCCGCGGCCGTGGTGGTGTAAACATGCCCAATGTGCGGATTGTCGTTGACGTAGTAGATCGGTGTGGTAATGTAAAATTTCTCAGAGCTCATTGTGATGATAAAGGGCCAATCGGATCAGGATTGCGCGGCCGACAACCCGTTGGACGACTCATCGGTGGCCTCCGTCGTATGCGGAGCCTGTTCTGTGCTCTCTGGCGGAGGCGCTCCGGTCCCCCCGCGCTTGCTGCTGCGTCGGCGGCCCCCCCGTCGGCCCCGGCGGCGCCGTTGCGCGGATGAATCGCCGGCCGTCTGCTTGGTTTGCGATCCCTCGCCCTCAGCTTTCTCCCCGATGCCTGTGGGGGCCGGGGCCTGTTCCTGTCGCGACTCCTGCGAGCGCTCCTCGCGTCGGAAGCGCGAGGAAGTCGGTGAGCCCTGGGACGAAGCCAAGGCCCGCAGCTGCTCCGCCGCCTCTAGCTCCTCGAAACCCACCTCGACCTCATTGTCCTCCTCGGTGCGGAGGCGCACGGTACCCAGGAGCAGGTTACGCTCCACCACCTCACCGCTCACCCGCGGCGTCTCGATGTGAGCCCCGCGCTTGGGCAGACGCTTGCTCATCTCGGCGTACTGCGCATGCTCGTAGCGCAGACAGCACATCAGGCGGTCGCAGGCCCCACTCAGTTTGGCTGGGTTCATGGACAGGCCCTGGTCCTTGGCCAGGCGGATGCCCACGCTCGCGAAATCGCGCAGGAAGGTGGCGCAGCACAGCGGGCGCCCGCAGGGCCCCAGCCCTCCCAGCGACTTGGCCTGATCCCGTACGCCCACCTGCCGCAGCTCGATTCGGCAGCGGAAGGTCTGCGCCAGATCGCGCACCAGGTTCCGGAAATCCACTCGCGACTCCGAGACAAAGGAGAAGGTCAGCCGCTTGCCGTCCAGCGTATAGCTGGCCTCAATCAGTTTCATCGGAAGCTTGGCCGCCTCCACCTTCTCCGCACAGACTGCCAGCGCGCGCTCTTCCTTCCGGAAGAGCTGCTTCTTGCGCCTAACATCGGCGCCGGTGGCTGGTCGCAGCAGGTGACGGGTCGGCTTCTCCTTGCGTGCTCCCCGCTCAGAGAGAACCTCCACCACCTCGCCAATGTCCACGCCCTTATCAGTCTCGACCACCACAAAATCCCCGGTCTCCACGGGGAAGTCACCGGGCAGGAAGTAATACACCTTTCCGCCCTTGCGGAAACACAACCCAACCGCCGCGATGGTCTGGTCCACAGCGAAGCTATCTTCGGACATCTATATTCACACCGTCATTGTGCGTCAGGAGTTGGAGGCTCCGGTTCGGAGACCTCCCTGGGCAGCGCTTGCGAGGGGACCGCGCGCAGGTCATAATTGGGCCCCAGGCGCACCGCATCAAGCACAAACTCCTCCCCGACTTGCGCCGGTAGGGTCAGGCGCAAGCGCCGTACGGGACCATGCCCCGTCTCCCAGTATACCCCAGAATCGCCACGGAAACAAAGGTGGCGCAGATCAAGGCACTGCGCCTCCTGCAGGCCCGACCAGAAGAAGACCGCTGTGCCGTGTACCGACGTCTCTTCCTTCGCCCCCAGGGCCTCAAACTCTACCTGGCCCGTGCCCGCTGGCGGCAGCGAACCGAGAAAAGACAAGAAAGGCAACCGCCTGACCTCCAGACCGTCCGCCGGCAGCGCCAGCTCCAGCGAAACCTGGCTCGCAGTGGCCTTGCCTTTGAGTTCACCTTCAGCAAACACTAGTCCTTCTACCCCTTCAGTCTTTACAACCTCGTGGGGTGTATCCATCTTCCACTCTACTTCCCCCTCAGAGAAGGGCTCCAGACGTATCCAGTCAAAGGCGATCTGGGCTCCGAGATGGGGGCTGGGAGTGAAAGACAGAGCTTGCACCACCCCGGTGGCGCCACCCCATTTGAGCCCCTCGGCCTGAGCAGATTCCCAGACGGCAGTCGAGAGGTCAACCTCATACACCGACCAACCGCCCTGGAGGGGCAGGCGCAGGTAACTGATGTCTCCGCCGGTGGAGAGCGCCAGAAGTGCCCCCTGGCCCTCCACTGCGCTGTACATGCGCATGGAGAAGCGGGGCAGTTCGCTCGCGTCCACCAGACCGCTGCGGCTGGGGAGGGGCAGATCCAGCAGCGCACGGCCCGTCACGGCATAGCCAGCGGAGCCGTCCGGCGTGCGATAGGGCTCCAGCCCATGCAACCCTGCTTCTCCAAACCGCTTGAGCGTCCACACCAGTGGCGAGGCGGCCTCCGCAGCCAGGATTTCCCTGCGCTCCGCGCCTTCGAGCGACTGCGCTGCCGCCGGCGGGAGCTTGGCCCGCACCATCTTCAGTGCCTCCCACAAGGCTTCGCGGTCCAGGGTCTCCTGCGGATAGGCGAAGAAGAAGCCCCCGGCCCCGTCGTTGAGGTAGCTGGTGAGAACGTGCGCAAGCCACGCCGCCGACGCCCCATGCTCCGCGGAGGCTACATACACCGGCCGCAAGTCCACTTCCTTCGGGGACGGAATGCCCAGTGGCCCCACCCCCTCCTCGCTGTTGCCTCCGGGCCGCAGGACCGCAGCCACGGCGTCGGCGGGGGCGGAGGCGCGCTTCAACATCGGCGCCACGACTGCTTGATCCGGGGTGTAGTCCCACCAGGCACGGTCCCCGGCAGTGGCGATGACGGCGGCGTGGGGATTCCCGGCTCTGGCGGCAAGTAGGTAGGCCTGCGCTGCCTCGGGTCGCAGCCCCTCGATGTTGAGCCACAGACCGGCGTATGCCGGGTGGTCCCGGGTCCAGGAGACGAGATCGAACAGCCGCTGGACGTGGTCGCGTTGCGCTTCGGGGCCCCCGCCCAGGTCGCCCAGCCTCTCACTCGAGAGGAACACCCTCAGCCCCAGTTCCCGTGCCTGCCAGAGGCCGGGGATCACTGCGGCTCCCAGCGGGCCGTCGGCCAGCACGCAGTTGAACCCGGCCGCCTTGATCTCCGAGCCGAGCGTCGCGAGTTCGTTCAGGCTGCCCAGACGTATGCCGAGAGGGAAGAAACCCGGGCCCTGGGCCAGGGCTCCGGAAGCTCCCAGCAGAATCACCAGCCCCACGCAAGCCGCCGGCGGCACGCGTCTGCGCTTCGCAGACCGGGCCAGGCGACGAGGCACAAGAGCCCCTCCGGGAATAGTCCGCTCCGCAAGCATGGCAGGCAGGACAGACGCAACACCGGTCCAGCGCAAGTTGAGCCAGCTCATTTCGCCTCGACCTCCTTTGGCTGGCGCTTGTAGTCAGCGCGCTGCAGCAAAAGATTTATCAAGTGCTCCACTCCCTTGAGAATAGGCTCCTGGTCCTGGCTGCCAGGTGCGAAGGACAGCGCCTGGGGCTGCACGACCGCACGCGGGAGTTGCGAGCGGTAGCCTTGCCGTGCCTGGCGTAAGGTAGGATGCAGCAGGCCGCGAAAGACTCCCACTTCACGCTCAGAGAGTCGCGCCGAGGGCAATAGCCGCACCACCAGACGGCCATTCTCCGGGCCCACCTCGGCCACACCCGCCGCCACCGCCCGCAGCCTCAGCCGGGCGATCTGCAGCAGGCGCTCCACTGCCGCCGGGGCCGCCCCGTAGCGGTCGCGCATCTCCGCAGCGATCGCCTCCGTCTCCTCCTCCCGCTCCACCTCCGCCAGCCGCCGGTACAGCTCAATGCGCTGGCGGTCGTCGGGGACGTAGCTGGCCGGAATCACCGCCTCCACGGGCAGATCCAGCGTGGGCAGGCCCTCCAGGTCGCTGGGCCGCTCTCCCTTGAGAGTCTTCACCGCATCCGCCAGCATCTGCACGTACAGGTCCAGGCCGACCGAGGACATCTGGCCGCTCTGCTCCGCCCCCAGCACCTCCCCCGCCCCCCGGATCTCCAGGTCGCGCAGCGCCAGGCGGAAGCCGCTGCCCAGCTCGCTGA
The DNA here is from genome assembly GCA_012523355.1 of candidate division WS1 bacterium. Lineage (GTDB taxonomy): Bacteria > Armatimonadota > Zipacnadia > Zipacnadales > Zipacnadaceae > Zipacnadum. The sequence continues at coordinate 7,916 of JAAYIR010000110.1, read as the reverse complement.
ACTCCTCGATGGCTCGCAGCCGCTCCTCGGCCTCCGACGTCATCTGCTCCGGATAGCGATAGAGCAGGTAAGCGTATGCCTGGCGCACCGAGCGCCCTACCCGCCCGCGAAGCTGGTAGAGCTGCGCCAGCCCCAGCTTATGTGCGTCGTCCACCAGGATGGTGTTCACATTGGGCACGTCGAGGCCGTTCTCGATGATGGTGGTGCACACCAACACGTCCACCTGCTCTCCATAGAAGGCCAGCATGACCTGCTCCAGGTCCTCCTCCTCCATCTGTCCGTGGGCTACGGCCACTCGGGCCTCGGGGACCAGGTTCTGCACGTGGGCGGCGACATGTCGGATGGACTGCACGCGGTTATGGACAAAGTATACCTGGCCCCCACGCTCCAGTTCGCGCAGAACCGCCTGGCGGATCAGCTCGTCATCGCGCTCCCGGACGAAGGTACGGATGGGCAAGCGTCCCTGCGGAGGGTCATTGATCAGCGAGACCTGACGGATGCCGGACAACGCCATGTTGAGCGTGCGCGGAATCGGCGTCGCGCTCAGGGCTAGCACGTCCACGGACTCCCGCAGCTTCTTGAGCTTCTCCTTCTGCCGGACGCCAAAGCGTTGTTCCTCGTCAATGATGACCAGGCCCAGATCCTTGAACTGAACATCGGCGCTGAGCAGGCGGTGGGTGCCGATCACAATGTCCAGGGTGCCCTGCTTGAGGCTGGCCAGCGCCTGCCGCTGCTGCTCCGGCGTGCGGAAGCGACTTAGCATCGCGATCTCCACGGGGTAGCGCGAGAGGCGCTGGCGGAAGGTGTTCAGGTGCTGCTGCGCCAGGACAGTGGTGGGCACCAACACAGCGACCTGGCGGTTGTCCAGCACCGCCTTGAAGGCCGCGCGCACGGCAACCTCGGTCTTGCCGTAGCCCACATCGCCGCAGACCAGGCGATCCATGGGGCGTGGCGTCTCCAAGTCCGTCTTGACCTCGGCAATGGCCCGGAGTTGGTCCGGCGTCTCGTCGTAGCGGAAGGAATTCTCCAGCTCGGTCATCCAGGGGCCGTCGGCGGAGAAGGCGTGCCCCTCCGCCCGCTCGCGGGCTGCATATAGCTTCATCAGTTCGCGGGCCAGCAGCTGCGCGGACTTGCGGGCCACCTGCCGCGCCGTCTTCCAGCGCGTGCTCTTCAGTGCGGTTACCTGCGGAGCGCTTCCCTCCACCCCCACGTACTTCTGCACGCGATCCAGCTGGGTGACCGGGACGTACAGCCGATCCTCCCCGGCATATTCCAGCACCAGGTACTCGCGCTCGATCCCCCCCACGGTCTGGCGCGTGAGGCCCCGGTAGCGGGCGATGCCGTGGTTGATGTGCACCACGTGATCGCCTTCGTGGAGTTCACGCAGGGAAGTCAGCGAGAAACCCCGTTTGTACGCCGGCTCCTCGGTACGGCGCAGGCGGCGCCAGCCAAAGACCTCCCGGCTGGTGAGCACCACCAGCTTCGCGGCAGGGAAGATGAAACCCCCGGAGAGGTCGAGGTCGGTGAGATTGATCCGTCCGGGCTCCAGTAGCTGCTCCTCGTCGGGCAGGGAGAGCTGCTTCACGCCACGAGCACTGAACACCTCCACCATGCGTTCCGGTTCGCGCGTGCACAGGACCAGCCGCTGGCCCTCCTCTTGCCAGACGCTCAGCCCCTCCACCAATAGCTCAAAGCGCCCGCCGAAGCTATCCACCGGGGGGGTAGCCAGGTGCGTGGCCGGTGTCTCCGAAGCCCAGGGGATTTCCCGCTGCAGCATGGTCAGATACAGGATCGGGCGCTGCCAGCGGCTGTGTGCCAGGTACGCGGCGACGAAGCTCTCCCAGGGTAGACAGGCGATAGCCGGAAGCCGCAGGTGGCTCCCCAGTTTGACCGCGCTGTCATAGGCTCGCTGCACCTCGGACTCAAACTGCTCGGCATGGCTTTTGATCCGCACCGGCTCATCCACCAGCAGCAGGGCCTCGGGGGGGAGATATTCCAGCACAGAGGCCGGGCGGTCGTAGAGGTAGGGCAGGTAGTGGGTGAGCGACAGGCGCGGCTGCAAGCCCTCCAATAGCCGCAGGTCCTCGCTCATACGCTCCTTGAGGCGCTCGGCCTCGCGCTGCTTGCCCCGCTCGTTGAGCAGGTCCAGTTCACGGCGGAAGGCGCCTCGAATGGTGGGTAGCGCCTTGCGCACCGTAGCCTCCTGCAGCAGCAACTCCCCGGCCGGCCCCACCAGCACGCGATCTACCGGCTCCAGAGAGCGTTGAGTTACCGGGTCGAAGTGCCGCAGACTGTCCATCTCATCGCCGAAGAACTCCACGCGCACTGGGCGCGGCTCGGTGGGTGGCGAAAGGTCAAGGATGCCCCCCCGGAGAGAGAACTGTCCGACCTCCTCCACCAGCGGCACCCGCTCATATCCCAGCTCCATGAGGGCTCCGGTGAGGTCCTCGCGATCCTCTGTGGCCCCCCGCACCAATTCGCGCCGGGCCTGATTGAGGACCTCCGGGGGCAGGGTAAGGTGCAGCGCGGACTTGATGGGGGCCACGACCACCGTCGGCTCACCGGCGGCCAGGCGTCCCAGGACCGTCAGTCGCTGGGCGACTTCCGCCGGCTCCGGTTCCACGCCGTCATATAGTGCCGAAGCGATGGAGGGGTAAAGCTGGACGCGCGGACCGCCTTCAGACCCTTGCAGCAGGGCGGAGAGGTCTTCGGTGAGCTGGGCAGCCCGCTCGTCGTTGTAGGTCAGGATCAGGGCCGCGGTCTCAGGAGCGGTCAGCAGCGCCGCCAACAGAGCGCTCTTGCCCGCGCCGCTGGGGCCCTCCACCATGATGGCGCCCGCCTCCGACCGGCCCGGGCCTGCGGCCAGGCGCTCGGCCACCGCGCGCACCTCTGGCGCGCTGGCGATCTGCTCCAGGATCTGCTTCCACAACGGCTCAGACATAGCCTGCAAGTTTGCCAACAAGCAACTCATGCCCGAGGGTCCGTAGACCTCGGGCTAGTCAAAAATAGAGCGCGCGGGGTCGGAAGCCTTACCACCGGCTGCCGCTGGACGGAGATCGCACCTGATGCTCCCGCGCCGGGAATCGCGGGCCAGCGCCACGCCTCACCCGCCGCTCTCTCGTTACTCCTCCCAGACCATCGCGGCGGCGCCGTACACCCCCGCCTCGTTCCCCAGGCTGGTGGGAAGAATCTTCTCCGGATCGAACTGGCTAATGCAGGCGCGATGCTTCACCGTGCGGCGGATAGCGCCAAAAAGCGGCTCGCCCGCGGCGGCGATACCTCCACCGACCAACACCCGGTCGGGGTCCACCATGAGCACCGCGTTGCAGATGGCGATCCCCACGTACGTGCCAGTCTCCGCGATGACCTCCAGGGCCACCGCGTCGCCCTCGCCCGCGGCCTGGGAGATGATCTTGGGGCTGATTTTCGCGTCCTCGCCACCGGTGAGGGTGTCAATCAAGCTCTCACGGCCGGCGGCGAGCCGGCGCAGGGCGTGCTCAATCATGGCCTCCTTGGCGACCATGGCCTCCAGGCAGCCGAAGTTGCCACAGCCACATCGCCGGCCGCCGGGGAGGATGGTCATGTGCCCAATCTCTCCCATGAGCTGGCGCGGTCCGCGCACGGCCTTGTTGTTTATGACAACGCCCCCACCCACGCCGGTGCCGAGGGTGAGTAGCAGCAGGTTGTTAGCTCCCTGCCCCGCGCCATAGCGCAGCTCCCCCAGGGTGGCGCAGAAGGCATCGTTGGCCAGCAGCACGGGCGTGTCAATGCGCTGCGAGAGGCCGAGGACCACGTTCACCCCATCGAGAACTTGCAGATTGGGGCAGTTGAGCGCCACACCGCTGTCGGGGTCCACCCGTCCGGGGACCCCCAGGCCGGCACCGGCGAGAGACTCGCGTGGCAGGCCGGCGTGCTGCAGGAGGTCATCAGCGGCCTGCGCAATCGCGGCCAGGACTGCCCCCGCCTCGCCTTTGCGGGGTGTCGGATGCTTGTCCGCCGCGATCTTGGCGCCCTCGCGATCGAACAAGCCGATCTTGAAGGCGGTGCCTCCGACGTCAATCCCCAGCGCCACGGCGTGCTCGCTCATGGTAGTACGTCACTCCCGCTCAGACAGAACGGGCCGGATAGGAACCATCCCTGCTCCGCCCGCCCGCGGGCGCTGCACGGCCCCTATCCGGCCCCTCCTGCCTGCAATAACATATGACAGCCCGGATGTGCTGGGCCTACCCGAAGTAGTCCTCGCCTTCGGGAACGTCCTCCAGGGGTTCGGCCTCCGGAGGCGGCGCACCGCCTGGGCGCCCTCCGGATTTCCCCGCGGCCCTTTCCCGGCGCCGCTCGGCCTCCGCCTTGCTCTCGAGGAACTGTACGTTGTTGGCGACGATCTCCACCTCGTAGCGTTTCTGGCCTTCTTGGGTCTCCCAGGTGCGGGACTGCACGCGCCCCTCGATCCCCACCAGCGCGCCCTTATCCAGGTACTGCCCGCAGTTCTCCGCCACCACGCCAAAGGTGACGATGTTGAGCCAGTCCGTCTCCTCCTGCCGCTCCTCGCCCTCGCTAGCGCGGCGCTGCCGACGCGTCACCGCCAGCCGGAACTTGGTGATGGCCATGCCACTGGGGGTATAGCGCATCTCCGGTTCGTTCGCCAGTCTGCCCACCAGAACAACGCTGTTGATCATGGTCTCCAGTCTCCTTAGCTGGAAGTCTCGTGCCGGGTGCGGAAAGCGTCCAGGGTTAGGCTTCCGGGGCGGCGGGTTTCTCGGTCTCAGCCGCCTCCTCTATCTCGGCCTCCGGCTGGGCCGCCTCCTCGATGGCGGGGGCCGTTTCCGTCTCAGCCTCTGCAGCTTCGGCCACGGGCGCAGCCGTTGGCTCCGACTCGGGGGCCGTCGCTGCCTCCGCCTCTGCCGCGGCCTCCGCGGCCGCAGCTCTCTCCCTCTCAGCGGGCGAGGGGAAGAGCGCCTTGGGGTCAGCGACTACCACCATCCCGCGCACGATGCCCTCAATCAGAGTGAACTGGTGCTTGACCTCCGGCACCAGAGAGCCAACGCCGTGGAAATAGAGCAACCGGTACACGCCTTCGGTATGCCCGTTAATGGGGAAAGCCAGGCGACGGCGCCCAAAGAGCTCATCACTGACAATCTCGCCCCCGGCTGCGGCTACGGCCTCCGCCAGGGTCTTGCTGACTTCCGCGGCCTGCTCCTCGGAGAGGGCCACGTCCAGGATGTACATTGCTTCGTAGAGAGTGGCCGGGTTGGCCATGTGCGTCACGTCCTTCCTATGGATAGCAGTTCCGCATCTGGGAACGCGGAACAGGAAGAGGGCCGGCAACACGCCGCGCGGCCCGCTTAGCGGCAGCGATTATAGCATATGGCCCACACAGGCGCAACGCGAGCCGGCGAGGTCGGGAAGGAATGTCTGGAATTCACCACACCCGTTGGGGGCCGGACAGACGGCTCCCTGGTATGACCAGACAGCCCGGAATGCCCATCCGGCCCGGCGGGTGGCAGGAGGTACGTCCTGAAGCGGCGAACTGACCCTTCAGGCGCAGCGCCGTTTGTCGAGAACCGGGACCGTCTCCGCTTCCTCGCGATCACGGCTCCGGGGAGGTGCCGTCTCCAAGATACCGGTGCACTGACTGCTCCGTAAGGCAGCCACCACCGAGAGCAGTCCCAGCGGCAGGAAAACCAGGCCTACCACGACGAGGTGCGACCAGTGGATCATCAGCTTTCCCCCCTGACATGGATTGGCGCTTCGTTCCTGCTATCGGCACCTCGGGCCCATATCTTTAGCCCACCAGGGCAATTTACGCAATTCTACGTATCAGTCAAGGAGTGGACTAGATGTCATCTGAGGATTCCTGCTTGGACTGTGTCACACTCTTCACCGATGGGGCCTCCCGGGGGAACCCCGGCCCGGCGGGCGCCGGATACGTGATACTGGACCCCCAAGGCCGGCTGTTGGCCGAGGGCTCCCTCCCCCTGGGACGCACGACCAACGGCGTGGCCGAGTACCGGGCGCTCATCGCCGGGCTCAGCGCAGCCCTCAACCTCAAGCTCACCCGGCTACGCGCCATCAGCGACAGCGAGTTTCTCTGCCGCCAACTCCTGGGCCAGTACCGCGTGCGCACCCCCGCCATCAAGCCGCTGTTTGAGAAGGCGCGGGAACTGAGCGCCAAGTTCGAGCACTTCGAGATCTGTCACGCCACCCGCGAGCACAATACCCGGGCGGACGCGCTGGCCAGGGAGGCCTCGCACCGGAGCCAGTAGCCTTCAGGTGGAGGGGAAGGTATTTCTAGCCTCCTGAGGAATTTGGGTGGCCGGGACATCACCCCCACCGGGCACGCCAAGCAGGCCCCGGTGCAGACGTCCAGCAAGGAGCTGAGAGAAGTGACCAAGGATTCCATTGGATTTGGGATTATTGGGGCCGGGAGTATCGGGCCCGTCCACGCTGACGCCATCACCGCCGCCGAGGGCGCCCATGTCGCCTGTGTCTGTGATATCCTGGAGGACAAGGCCCAAGCCCTGGCCGAGAAACACCAGGTCCCCTATACCACCAGCCTGGAGGACATGCTGGCCCGCGACGACATCCAAGCCGTCAGCGTCTGCACCCCCAGCGGCATGCACCACACCCACGCCATCCAGGCCGCCGAGGCCGGCAAGCACATCCTGTGCGAGAAGCCGCTGGACATCACCCTGGCCGCCATTGACGAGATGATCCAGGCCGCCGAGGAGTGCAGCGTCAGGCTGAGCGGGGTGTTCCAGTATCGCACCATGGCTGGTACCCTGAAGGCCAAGCAGGCCATCCGCGAGGGCAAGCTGGGCAAGCTGGCCCTCGGCGACTGCTACCAGAAATACTACCGCGCCCATACCTACTACGCCTCTGCAGGCTGGCGGGCTACCTGGGAGCTGGACGGCGGCGGCGCCCTCATGAACCAGGGCGTCCACGGCATTGACCTGATCCAGTTCCTCATGGGTCCCCTGGCCCGGGTCAGCGCCCACTGTCGGCATATCACCCGCAACATCCCGGTGGAGGATACCGCCGTCGCCATCCTGGAGTGGGAATGCGGCGCCCTCGGTGTCCTGGAGGGCACCACCTCCATCCTGCCTGGCTACGGCCTGCACCTTGCCGTCAACGGTGACCTGGGGTCCCTCAGCCTGGAGGGCGGCAATCTCACCGCCTGGGAGATCCCCGGCGAGGAAGCCGTGGAGGCCGAGTCTGAAGATGCCGGTGACACCTCCTCTGATCCCCTCGGCCTCAAGGCCACCGGCCATCAGGCCCACGTGGAGGACCTGGTCGCCGCTATCCGCGAGGACCGGGAGCCGCTGCTCAACGGCCGCGAGGCGCGCGCTGCGGTGGAGATCATCAAGGCCATCTACCTCTCCAGCCGCGAGGGCGGCGCCACCATCGAGCTGCCGCTGAGCTACGACGACGACGGCCCGGGCATCCTCCCCCGACTGGGCGGCCCCAGACTGGAGTGGTAGCGTGCAGACGAGAGGCGGCGCGGAAGAAATAGTGCGGGCGGCGCAATCCCCTCGGTTGCCGTTAGCCGGGGGAGGGCGCACTTTGAGCCGTAGCCTCCCTAGCCGCCTTTTCGCCGCTTTGCGGCGCAGTCTTCCTTCACCGCTGGTCTTTGCCATCTGGTTGATTCTGGGAACGGCTGGCTGGGCGCAGTCTACCAACTCCCAGGCCCTGCAGGCTTACCAGGCCGGAATGGCCGCCAAGCGTGCCGGTGACTACCCCACCGCCATTCACCAGCTTCGCGCCGCCACCCAGGCGGACCCCCAATTCGCTGATGGCTGGTGGGGTCTGGCCTGGTCCTGCATCAGCCTGGGCCGCAACGCCGAGGCGGTGGAGGCCTTCCGCCAGGTGATTCGCCTGGCGCCACTCACCGACAACGGCATCGAGGCGGCCAAGGCCAT
>JAAYIR010000109.1 GCA_012523355.1 candidate division WS1 bacterium | reverse complement strand
TTGGACACCGCAGCCGCGTATGTGGTGGTCTCGGTCGGGCGCCGCTTCGTGGGGGTGAGCCACAGCCTGAACTTCTCGGAGCCGCTGGAGGCCACGACCTGGCCCGCAGGGCCACAGCCCCTCCAGGTCGACGCCTATGATTCCGAGGGGAGGCTGATCGGCCGGGGTGTTACCACGGTCACAGTGCAGACCGGAGACCTGACCCTGGCGGAACCCCCGGCTTCGCCTGCCGCCGCCTGGGTTCGGCGGCAGCTGGAGCAGACACTGACCCCGGAGGTGCTGCCCGGGGTGTGGGAACAGCTCCGGGGTGAGATCGCCTGGCAGCAGGGGCGCCTTGCCGAGGCGCAGGCGTATCTGACCGCGGCCTTTGAGAGCGATCCGAGTCTGCCACGCGTCCGCGAGGAGCTGCTGGCGGTCAGCGAGGCTCTGGGGCTGCCGGTTATGCAGTCCTCTCCGCGCCTGGTGCAAGTCCGGACCTCCCGGCCCCTGGTGGCACTCACCTTCGACGACGGCCCCCATCCCAAGGTCACGCCCTGGGTTCTCGACCTGCTAGAACGGGCGAAGGCCCATGCCACCTTCTTCCTGGTGGGCAAGCAGGTGGAGATGTACCCCGAGCTAGCGCGGCAGATCCTGGCCCGCGGCCACGAGATTGGCTCGCATACCTACACGCACCCTCAACTGACCAAATTGACCGCGCTGGACGTGGAGCGCGAACTGACCACCAGCCGGATGGTGATCGCGCAGGCTACCGGAACGCAAGTCACGCTCTTCCGGCCGCCGGGAGGGGACTATGATGGCGGGGTGGGACGCCTCGTCTCGCTGTGGGGTTTCACTTCGGTGTTCTGGACCTGCAATATCTGCGACTACTACAAGAACCCCCGGGCCAAGGTGGTGGACGGCATGGCCCGGAAGATCAGCCCCGGGGGCATCATCCTGCTGCATAATGGCGAGGACCTGACGCTTGACGTCCTGCCGGAACTGCTGCAGCGGCTTCGGACCGACGGGTACGAGATGTGCAGTGTATCCGAGCTGCTGGCGGCAAGGTCTGACAACCCCGAACCGCGAACCTAACCCCGCAATGAAAGTCCGGCCAGTTCGGTTCCTGACATTCATCTTCATGGTCGTGCTGGGCATCCACCTTGCAGAGGCAGGAGCGGCCTCACCCCTGGACCGGTTCCAGCCTTCCTGCCGACTGGACTTCAGTGACCGGCTGGAAGCGCCGGCAGGGGACCGGGGCTTTGTTTTCGCGGGCTCTGATGGGCACTTCTACTGCGCGGACGGGACGCGCCTGCGCCTGTGGGGTGTCAACATCGCCAAGGACTCGGTATGGCAGCCGCATGAGACGATAGACCATGTGGCGGACCTGTTTGCGCAGGCCGGCCTGAATCTGGTGCGCCTGCACCATTTCGACGAGGCCCTGCTGCCGCCGGACCGCGCCGGCCAGCCGGAGCGGATGGACCCCACGGTGCTGGATCGATTGGACTACTGGATCTACGCCTGCAAGCGCCGGGGCCTCTACGTGTTCATTGACCTGCTCGACTACCGCGTCTTCAGCGCCGCGGAGGGCGTGGAGGCTGCAGACAAGCTGGGCCGGGCCGCCAAGCCGGTGGCGGTCTATAACGAGAAACTGATTAGCCTGCAGATGGACTATGCGCGGGACCTGCTGGCGCGCCATGTCAACCCCTACACCGGCTTGCGCTACCGCGATGACCCGGCCATCTGCCTGATTGAGATCTGCGATGAACACGGGATGTTTGCGGCGCACAACCGGTGGGGGGACATCCCCTCCCCGTACCGCGAGGAGCTGATCCGCCGCTGGAACTTCTGGTTGCGGGGGCGCTATGGGACTACCACGGCACTGGCCGCGGCCTGGAAGAACAGCGCAGGCAGTGCTCTGGGACCGACCGAGCGCCTGGAGGACGGCACGGTAGGGCTGCCGGGCATCTCTCCCGACGTAGTGAACGAGCGCGTGCGCCAGCCTGATCTGCGCCGCTTCTGCGCCAGTATCGAACGGGACTACCTGGGCCAGATGGTCGCCTATCTGCGTTCGCTAGGAGTGCGCGTACCGCTTACCGCGGTGACGCAGCCCGACTCACCGGCCTCCGTGCTGGCCGCCGCCGACTCCCTGGACTGCCTGGCCGCCAACTACTACTTCGGCCATCCCATCTACAAGACCACTTACCCGCCCGGCGTGCGCTTCACCTATGAGGCGGGGGATGCGCTCGCCGCCAGCGGGCCAGACACGGCGGTGCGTCGCCTGTCCGGGCCCAAAGTGGCAGGCAAGCCACTGGTAATTCGCGAATGGAACGTGTGCTGGCCCAATCCCAACCGCGCCGCCGGCCTGCTGGAGGTGGCGGCGCTGGCCGCCCGGCAGGATGTCGATGCCATGATTCTCTTCAGCTTCTATGCCCAGCCGGAGGCCACGATCGTCAGTCCCTTTGATGTCTCCAACGACCCCTCGGCCTGGGGGGTGATGGCGCTGGCGGGAGAGATCTTCCGGGACGCCGGCCTGCGGGCCTCGGCGCCGCGCCTGGCAGTACTGTGGGGCAGCACCGGCCTGTACAACTACGTCAGCGGAGCCATGGCCGGGCCGCTGTATGATGTGGCCCGCGAGCTGACGGTCCGGAACTGGCTGCCGGGACATACCGAGCAGGCGGCGGACCTGTACGCGGCGCTGGGGGCGGGCGCCACGGACCTGCTCCCCCCCGGCACCCCGGCCGTGAAAGTCATCGCGCGGGACTCGCAGGCCCCGGCGCTGGACAAGTTGCGCGCGCTCGTGGACGGGAGGCTGCCTCCCCACAACCCGGTCAGGTATGAATCCGGTGGGGACCTGATTCGCATCGAGGGCGCGCAGGTGCAGGCCCTCGCCGGCTCGGTGAAGCAGGAGGTGCGGAGCAGCGACGGCAGACTCGCCTGGACCAGTGCCACGCCGCGGGCGGCATTGGTCTGGTTGAGTCGGGATGGCGGGGGCCCGGACACGGCGCGCAGTTGGTTCGCCAAGATGGTGACCGGAGCGTGGAACACGGGCGAACAGACCGAGCCGCACTATCGGACAGATGCCGTCAACCTCTTTCGGCTGCTGGAGCCGGGAACCGCGCCGGTACATACCGGGGGCAAGCCCAGCGATACGCCCACCATCCTGAGGTTAAACGGCCAGCCCGTGCTGCAGTTGTGGCTACGCGGCGGGACCTGGGAACTCCACCAGATTGACGGGAAACGCCGCCTGTACTGTGATACGCCGGGAGTACGGTTTGACTTGCCCGACGCTATGGGGACACCGGTGGCGAGCGTGCCGGGGAATTCACTGCACCCTCTCAGTGGCCCGCCGTGGATCTACCCGGCCGGCGCGGAATGGGTCGAGGTCATGGTAGAACCGGGAGGCACACAACCATGAGCGACGATTATCGCTTGAGTCTATTTGACTGCGTCTCGCCGCTGGACTTCCGTTACTATGGACAGGAACCGGCGCTGCAGAGGCTGCTGGGGGAGTATGTGACCGAACGCGCGCGGGTACGCTCCGAGGCGCGCGTGGAGGCAGCGGCGGTGTGGGCGCTGTCGGAGCTGGGCGGGTGCAACGAGGCGGTCGCGCGAGAGGTCGAGCGGGCCGCGGAGGAGGTCACGCCGGAAGAGGTGGCCGCCGAGGAGGCGCGCATCAAGCACAACATCCGGGCTCTGGTTAACGCCCTGCGCGCACGAGTCGGCGCGGAGGCGCGGCCCTTCGTGCACCTGTGCCTGACCAGCTTCGATGTGATTGACACCGCGACCGCCTGGCGCATGAAGAACGCCGCACAGGCCGCCGTGCTGCCGGAGATGAAGGAGCTGGTGCGGATTCTCATCGCCCTGGCCCGGCGCGAGCAGGGCAGCCTTCAGATCGGCCGCACGCATGGCCAGCATGCCGAACCCATCACCTTCGGTTTTGCGATAGCGGAATATGTAGCGCGGCTGGGGAATCGCTGCCTGGCGCTGGAGAGAGCGGCGCAGGCGCTGCCCGGGAAGGTCAGCGGCGCGGTGGGGGCCTATAACGCCTCGGCGCTGTTCTTCCCCGACCCCCGCGAGTTTGAGCGACGGGTGCTGGAGCGGCTGGGGCTGCCGGTGGCGGGTTACTCCACCCAGGTGGTGGAGGCGGAGCCGCTAACCGATTACGTGCATGCGCTGATCTCCGCCTTCGGCGTGCTGGCGAATCTCGCCGATGACATGCGCGCCTTGCAGCGGACGGAGATCTCCGAGGTCGGGGAGGCCTTTGAGGCGGCGCAGGTGGGCTCTTCGACCATGCCTCACAAGCGCAATCCCTGGAACTTCGAGAACGTGAAAAGCCTGTGGAAAGAGTTCGTCCCGCGGATAGCGACGGTTTACGCCGATCAGATTTCTGAGCATCAGCGCGACCTGACCAACTCGGCCTCGCAGCGGTTCCTGCCGGAGATCGTGGTGGCGCTGACCGCCAGCCTCCGGCGGCTGCAGCGAATCATGGGGCGGCTGGTAGTTGACCGCGAGCACATGGAGCGCAACTTTGCCCTGACCTCCGGGCTGATCGCCGCGGAGCCGGCCTATCTGCTGCTGGCGGCTTCTGGCCATCCCGACGCGCATGAGGCGGTGCGCCTGGTGACCCTGGAAGCGGAGAAGAGCGGGAGGCCCTTCACCGAGGTGCTGGCCGCGACGCCGGACCTGGCCGAGTTCTGGCAGAGTCTCTCGGCTGAGCAGCGCGAACTGCTGGAGGACCCGCGCCGCTATACGGGAAGAGCGGAGCAACGCGCCGGGGAGATCTGCTCTGAGTGGGAAACAAGGCTGGTGCTATGATGCGTGGATTCGGCTTGGGACGTATGATGCGGGAGGGCGGCGCGGACGCCGAGGTCAAGCCTCTACGGATCACCGACCGCCGGATGATCGGGTGGTTCTATCGCCAGTTGGGGCCCTATTGGCCGCAGGTTCTGATCGGCACGGTGGCGACGCTACTGGCCACCGGGGCGCAACTGGTGCCGCCGCGGACCATCAAACCCATCGTGGACGAGGTGATCACCGGACAGGATTACGCCTCCCTGCCCCGGCTGATCACCATCCTGATCCTGGCTTACCTGGCCCACCAGTTGTTCATGTCGGTACGCATGGCCGTCATGCACATCCTGGGCCAGCGCTTTGTCTATAACCTGCGGTTGGAGTGTTACCAGCACCTGCAGCGGCTCTCGCTGTCCTACTTCGACGACCACCCGACCGGCGACATCATGTCGCGTCTCTCCAACGACGTGACGGCGGTGGAGGACATGGTGGTGCATGGGGTGGACCAGGTCCTCTCCAACCTGCTGCTGGCGGTGGGCGTGATCGCCATCCTGGTGGCTAACTTCCAGGGGCGACTGATTGTGGTCGCCGCCGGGCTGTGGCCGGTGCCCCTATTCCTGGCCGGGATTATCATCTTCTCGCGCTACGTCCGCCCCATCTACCGCAAGATCCGCGATGAACTGGGTGATATCAACAACGAACTGCAGGAGAGCATTGCCGGCGTCCGGGTAGTCAAGGCCTTCGGGCGCGAGGACCATGAGCTAGAGCGGTTCCGCAAGCGGTCCTGGGAATACTATGTGGCCAATGCCCGCGGCATCCGCTGGTGGTCCACGTTCTTCCCGGTGCTGGGATTCCTGACCTCGATGGGGACCGTCACCATCCTGTGGGCGGGAGCCCGGCAGTCCGGCTCGGGGCCACTCCTGACCCCCGGCGATGTCACCATGTTTCTGCTCTACATGGGCATGTTCTACGGCCCGGTGGGGATGCTGATCCGGGTATACGACATCTTCAACCGCGCCCTGGCGGCCCTGGCGCGGCTGTTCCAGATCCTGGATGAGACACCAGAGATCGAGGACGCGCCGGAGGCCCGCGAGTTGACTGACGTGCGCGGCGAGGTGCTGCTGGAGAACGTGAGCTTCAAGTACAAGACCGGCGAGGAGGTACTTCACGACCTCACCGTGCATGCCGCTCCCGGTGAGACGGTGGCGCTGGTGGGGCGCTCCGGGGCCGGCAAGACCTCCCTGGTTAACCTCATCCCCCGCTTCTATGATCCGCTCGCCGGGCGGGTACTGGTGGACGGGCAGGACGTGCGCAAGGTGACGCAGCGCTCGCTCCGGCGCCATATCGCTCTGGTGCTGCAGGAGACCTTCCTGTTTGATGGCTCGGTGCGCGATAACATCGCCTACGGTCGTCTGGACGCCACCGACGAGGAGATTGTCGCCGCTGCCAAGGCCGCCTACGCGCATGAGTTCATCATGGAGCTGCCCGACGGCTATGACACGCACATCGGCGAGCGCGGCGTGAAGCTCTCCGGGGGGCAGCGCCAGCGCATTGCCATCGCCCGCGCGGTGCTGGCGGACCCCCGCATCCTGATGCTGGATGAGGCCACCTCACTGGTGGACACGGAGGCGGAGCAGAAGATACAGGCGGCGCTGGATAACCTCACCCTGGGGCGCACAGTATTCGTCATTGCCCATCGCCTCTCCACGGTGCGCAAGGCCGATAAGATCCTGGTGCTGGAGGAAGGGGAGATCGTGGAGGAGGATAACCACGTCAACCTGATGGCGCTCGGCGGGCTGTACGCCGAGATGTATCAGCGCCAGTTCCAGATCGGGCCCATGTGGGAGGAAGAAATGGGCGAGAGAGACATGTGAGGAGAGGAGCGGGGGCGGCGCACGCCCTAGCTCCCCCAGGACAGGCGGGACGCCCGTCCGACTGCTTCTCAGCACCTCTGGCCTGGGTCCTGCCTTCCGGGACAGGCGGGACGCCCGTCCTACTCCTCGAGCCCCCGGGCCTCCGCCAGGCCGTAGTTATCCCGGAAGATCATCCAGATTACCAGCCACTGCCACACCACCACCAACCCCCCGACGACCAGGTGTACCAGGCTGAGTACGTAGCCTATCACGGGGATGCTGTCCAGGAGGCCCATGACGATCTGCACACCGAACAGCACTCCGGCCATGGCCAGCCCGTACAGCAGCACCTGCCACTGCATGCGGTTGGTGGCGGCGAAGGACTGGCCGACGGCTTCGGCGATCGTCTTATCCTGCATGAGTACCAGCCCGCTGGAAAAGATCAGGCGGGCCAGCCACCAGATCTGCACCAGGAATACGGCCAGGCCCAGGGGCGCCAGGACGGCAAGCCCCAACCCTCCCGCCAGGCCGGGCGCCGTGTCCCGTGAGGCTCTAACCAGCATGGCCAGCAGACCGAGCACGCTGCCCCCGGCGACCAGCAAGTAGACCAGCATGGGGGCCAGGGCTACTACCTGCAGGCCAATCATGCGGCCCAGGACGGCGAAGTAGCGACTGAATCCGCGCCCCCACATGCTCCAGTCAAAGCTCCCCGCGCGGAGCTTCTGGACGAGGACCGCGTACAGGCTGAAGGGGAGGGCCGGCAGGAGGATAACCATCGCCGCCGCCCCGACCAGAATGCCGGCCGGAGGGAAGGCGATCGCGAGGAGCACGGCCACGAGCATGGTAAGGGCGGTGATGACACCCATACCCACCTGCAGGGCCACGCCCAGACCGACGAAGTTACCAATATCAGTGAGGATCAGCCGGGCTGCGCCCAGCAAATGCGCGAAATCAAGCACCAGCGCTCCGCTGGCGGGATCGGCGCCCGGGGCGAGAGCGGCGGAGGGGCGTGGGGCCTGCGCGGCCTGTTGAGACAAGGGAGACGCAGCAGCGGGTATGGAGGGTGGCGGAGTGGGGGCCGCCGGTGGCGGAGGAGTGGGCGCCGCGGGGGCCGGAGGAGGAGTGGGGGCCGGGGCCGGCTCAGACGGCTGCTCGGCACGGGGAGCGTCGGCGCCGCAATGGGGACAGAACTGACTGTTCGGAGGGATCTCACGTCCGCATTCTTCACATTCCATCGTTCATGCCTCCTGGCCGGTCAGGGCCATAGATGCCGTCTCAGAACCGGGTGGCACTGGCGACAGGCGGGACGCCTGTCGTACCGGGGTCTTGAAACAGCTTCTAGAGTAGACGTCAGCACGGACAGCCGTAGTCTCTGATCTATCTTTTTTCCAGTTCGCTGCCAGGGGAAATTTCCCTGCCTGCTCCACTGCCGTTAAAGTAAGAGGCCGGAGGCGTTGCCGCCTCCGGCCTGAGGGTGCGCGTTCTCGGTCCGGTCGGCTACGACGTGGTGGCCGGACGGTACCAGGTGAAGTAGAAGAAGTAGGCCTGCAGCGGCGCGGGCAGCATCCGGTGCGCTACCTCCTTCAGATCCATGGCCTTGGCATGACCGTCCACGAAGTTGAAGTTGCACTTGCCGTTGTGCCGCCCGATGAAGGCAAACTGCATGTTCGTGACCCCTGCTGTACGCATGGGCCAGAAGGGCGGATCGTAGGTGCGACCCCCGTCAATCCACGCGGTGCTGGCGCCGATGCCCTGCAGCACGCGGGTATTGCAGCTGTTGGGGATGCCGTTAGCGCTGTTAAAGTACAGGTTCCACCCACCGTCACCCCACATGATGACGTTAGCCGGGTCAGGGATCTCCGACTCGCCCTTGGTGAACCAGGTGTAAGTCTGGCCGTCGCCGTAGTCGTTGAGACTGTAGCCGACGTGATAACTGTCCCAGG
>JAAYIR010000108.1 GCA_012523355.1 candidate division WS1 bacterium | reverse complement strand
GTACGCGAGGCGGTGGAGGCCTTCCGGGCGGGACAACTGGAGTTGCTCGCAGGCCCTAACGCGCCGGCCAAGGCCGGCATGAAGCGGTAAGGAAGACGAGGAGGAGCGAAGATGAAGATTGCTGTAGCTGCTACGGGTGATAACCTGGAGGCGCCGTGTGATCCGCGATTTGGGCGGTGCGCGTACTTCCTCCTGGTGGATAGTGAGAGCATGGATTTCACGGCCATTCCCAATAACGCTGCTGCGCATGGCAGCGGCGCGGGGATCGCCGCGGCCCAACTGGTGGCGGACGCGGGGGCGGAGGCCGTAATCGCAGGTAACTTTGGCCCCAATGCCCATCAGACCCTGGGCGCCGGGGGCATCCAGACCTATGGGGGAGCCAGCGGAACGGTGCGCGAGGCGGTGGAGGCCTTCCGGGCGGGGCAACTGGAGTTGCTCGGTGGTCCTAACGCGCCGGCGAAGGCCGGCATGGGGCAGGGCCAAGGGAGTGGTGGTGGCGCGGGTCGAGGTGGAGGAGGCGGCAGGGGGGTTGGTGGTGGTCGTGGTGGTGGCGGTGGTGGTGCGCGACAGACACAGCCGCCCCCGGCCTCGCCTCCGATGAACACGCCGCCTCAGACGGGCATGCCGCCTCAGACGGGCATGCCGCCGGAGATGGGGATGCCGTCCATGTGGGGGCCGCAAGCTGAGCCGAGTCCGGAGCGGCAGATTCAGATGCTGCAGGCGCAGGCGCAGATGATTCAGGCGCAACTGGACTGGATCAACGACCAGATCAAGTGGCTGGAGGAGGGCGGGCAGTAGGGTGTCTTACGAGGGGCAGGACAGGCGAGACGCCTGTCCCGCCCATCCCGAACCCATCCAGCAGACCGTTCAGGGAAAGGCATAAGGGCGGGCGGCCCGACTGAGGAGACGGGGCGCCGAGCCAGAGAGCAGAGAGCTATGTCAAAGTCTTCAGAAAAGCCTCATGAGTTGACGGTCGCAGTCGCCGCGGGCAAGGGCGGCACGGGCAAGACCCTGGTGGCCACGAGCCTGGCTCTGGCACTACATGAACTGCATCCCGGTAAGGTGCAACTTCTGGACTGTGATGTGGAGGAGCCCAATGCCAGCATTCTGCTCCAACCCGAGATCACCAGTGCGGAACCGGTGCATGTTCTGGTGCCCCAAGTGGACCTGGAGGCGTGCATCTACTGCGGGAAGTGCGCCCAGGCGTGTCAGTTCAGCGCCATTGCGGTGATCCGACAGGCAGTGCTGACCTTTCCGGAGCTGTGCGCGGGCTGTGGAGCGTGCAGTTACGTCTGCCCCCAGAACGCAATTGCAGAGGTCCAGCGAGCGGTGGGGGAGCTGTCTCGAGGGCACAGTGCAGAAGGCATCGCCTTCGTGCAGGGACGGTTGACGGTGGGGGATCAGCGAGCCACGCCGGTGACGAAGGCAGTCAAGAAGCAGATCGCAGAGGATATGATCGCCATCCTGGATGCGCCACCCGGCACGGCCTGCCCGATGCAGGAGACCATTGAGGACAGCGACTATTGTCTCCTGGTGACAGAACCCACACCCTTTGGGTTGGCCAATTTGCAGGATTCGGTGGAGACCTGCCGGCGGATGGAGATCCCGTGCGGAGTGATTGTCAATCGGGCTGGCGCAGGCGATACCGGGGTGGAGGAGTACTGCGCAGCCGAGGGGTTGCCACTGTTGCTCTCCATACCTCAGGAACGCCGGATTGCCGAGGCGTACTCGCGGGGCGAGGCGTTGGTCAGGAGCTTCCCGGAGTGGGCCAAGCCCTTGCAGCAAGTCTATGAAGAAATCGATCAACTGGTAGTAGCTTAGGAGGTGATGGTAATGCCACGAGGAGATGGTACCGGACCGACCGGACAAGGACCGGGCACTGGTCGAGGCATGGGCCGAGGCGGCGGACAAGGAGGCGGGGGAGGACGCGGCCGGGGCGGCGGCTTTGCCATGGGCCCGGGCGGGAATTGCGTCTGCCCGAGCTGTGGAACGACGGCGCCGCACCAGGTCGGCGTGCCCTGCAACCAGCAGAAATGCCCGAAGTGCGGGCAGATGATGACCCGACAAAGTTGATGACATCCAAGGTGCACGAATCGGAATGGAGGTGAGTTAGATGCCAGGATTAGATGGAACAGGACCAAGAGGTATGGGTCCGATGACCGGCGGTGGACGAGGCTTGTGTAACCCTTACAGCCCACTGAATGCGGGCGGTATGGCGTACCGTCCGGCCATGCCGTACGCGCCCTATGGAGGGTACGGTGGATATCCCCAGGGAGGCTGGGCAGGGTACATGCCCATGGCAGGCCCCGGGGGCCCGGGAGCATACGGCTATGGCATGGGGCTGCGTCCCTTTGGGCCGTACATGGGCTATCCCCAGCCGTACGGATTCGGTTACGGCATGGGGATGGGACGTGGTTTCGGGGGCCGAGGTGGAGGCTGGGGGGGAAGAGGTCGCGGCATGGGCTTCGGCCGCTGGTGACAAGTTCGGGATCCTAGCCTGAAGAAGGCGGGTGGCCGCCGGGCGCTCGACTGCGGAGAGAGAATCCCAAGCAGGTCGAGCACTACGGCGGCCACCGTTCAAGAAGAAGAGATGGATTACCGTGATAAAGGGACCCAAGCAGTTGACAGTAGTTAGCGGCAAGGGAGGGACGGGGAAGACGACAGCCCTGGCCTCCTTTGCAGCTCTGGCCCAGAATAAGGTGTTGGTGGACGCGGATGTGGACGCCGCGAACCTGCACCTGGTCCTGAACCCCACCATGATTGAGCAGGGGGAGTTCTATGGGGCCCAGGTGGCGGTGCGCGATCCGGATCTATGTCAAGGATGCGGAGAGTGCGAGCGGCGCTGTCGCTTTGAGGCGATCACCACTACCGAGGTTGACGAGCTGGCCTGTGAGGGCTGCGGCATCTGTGTGCTGGCCTGCCCGCATAAGGCGCTGAAGCTGCAGAGCGTGGCCTGCGGGAAGTGGTACGTGTCCGATACGCCCTATGGCCCCCTGGCGCATGCCAACCTGTTGCCGGCGGCGGAAAGCTCGGGGCGGCTGGTGACCATCGTGCGTCAAAAGGCGGAGGATGTGGCCCTGGCGCAAGGGCTGCCGCTGATTCTGATTGATGGCTCGCCGGGCGTGGGCTGCACCGCGGTGGCGGCGTTGGCCGATGTGGACCTGGCGTTGATCGTCACCGAGCCCAGCCTGTCGGGGATTCACGATATGGAGCGGGTGAGCGAGCTGATCGCGCACTTTGGGATACCGGCGGCGGTGTTGATCAACAAGGCCGATATCAACGAGGAGAACACCCAGCGCATCCGCGATTACTGTGCTGAGCACGGACTGGCCGTGATCGGTGCACTGCCGTACGACGAGAGCGTGACCGAGGCCATGGCCAAGAAGGTGCCGCTGGTCGAGTATGCGAAGGGGCCGGTGGCCCAAGGCCTGCGAGCGGCATGGGCGAAACTAGAACGGATGCTGGCTGATTAGTGAGGGTAGTGAGGTCTATGCCCCTGTATGAGTACAAATGTCAGGATTGTGGCGGGATTCAGGAAGTCCTCCAGCCGAACTACAAGGCGAAGGCACCGCGCTGTGCGCAGTGTGGCAGCAAGCGGACCCAGCGCCTGATGTCGGCGGCTGTGAGTCGCTCCTCAAGCAGGTCTTCTCCCACAGATAGCTCTTGCCCCACAGGAACCTGTCCGCTCTCATGAGTAGGGGGGAGTTGGGCCTTGTGCTGCGGGGCAGGCCCAGGCGCCGGGAGGTATGAGATAGACACACCTCCGGGTGAGGAGAGGATGTTGTGTGCGCAGACGTCAGCGAGTCGGTAGAAGCCAGTGGCTAACAGGAGCAGGGGCAGCCGTGAGGTCGGCCTTGCCCATGGCACCTCGGAGCGCTGAGATGGGCTCTGGCCGCCTGACTGCGCGGATCGACAGTGAAGTCTGCGTCGGCTGTGGCCGTTGTGTGGCAGCGTGCCCGGCCCAGGCTATCTCCCTGGGCCCTGACGGCAAGGCAGTAGTGGATGAATCCCTGTGCCGAGGGTGTGGGG
>JAAYIR010000107.1 GCA_012523355.1 candidate division WS1 bacterium | reverse complement strand
TCGCTGAGAATCTCGCCCCGCGCCACGATAGGGCGCTCGCCGTCGAGGAGGATGGCGGCGTTGAGCACGGTGCCGCCATGCTCCAGGCAGAAGGGAGGCGTATCGGACCAGCCGCCGGCAAAGTCCAGCCGCACGGGGGCGCAGACCATGGCCCGGGCCCCGGGGGCGAGCACGCGGCGCTTCCCGCCCGGACTGTCCGGGAGACCCGAGGCGATGGCCGCCCCTAGCTCCTCAAAGGCCAGGTTCTCCAGGAAGGCCGCGGCCTCAAAGGCGCTATGCAGGCGGCGATGGAAGAAGTGATATAGCAGTTCCCCCACATCGTCCACCAGTTCGCCTTCCGGCTGGCCGGTCTCGGCGGCGCAGATGCGCTGCAGGCGGCCGTCGCCGATGAGATCTGAGAGAACTTGATAGGCCCGGGCGCGCTGGAAGGGCGGGTAATACTCCAGCCGGGAGAGGAAGGCTGCCGTTACCTCCGCGATCTCCGCGACGGTGCCCAACCCGTAGAAGAAGGCGTGGGGGGAGAGGTCTTCTTTGGCGGAGAGTTCCACCAGGTCCTCGGCCAGAGACTCCGCGCGGAGTTGTGCGCGGAAGGCGTACATCGCCTCCTGATCGGCCTGGCGGAAGCACTCCTCAAAGGACACCCGGTCCAGCGCCTGCCAGCGGGAGACCTCCTCGCGGGAGGCGGGGGCATAGAGCCAGCGGGCCCAGTTGAGCGTGGTGTCCGGATCGCCGGGGACAAACAAGCGCGCGTTCCACAGACAGCGGTCCTGGGGCTCCACGGTGCCCCACACGACCTCCGGAATCATTCCCCGTTCCTGCAGCCACTCGGCAAAGGGGCGATTCTGGAAGGTGGCCTGCCCGGAGTCCAGGCGCACCTGAGGGTCATCCTCCAGGCCGTAGACCTGCACCACCCAGCGCTGGGGCTGACCCGTGGCCGGACGCAGGGGCAACCCGCACATGGCTTGTCCCGCGGGGACAGAAATGCCCTGCCCGGCCTGCACACCGCTCAGCAGACCGCGATCGCGGGTCTCGGCCCACGGCAGCCGGCAGTACTCGATTATTGCCCGCCCCGTGGCGGTGAGCTTGGCGATGCGACTGGACAGCAGGGAAACCGCGCCACTGTTCTGTGAACTGCCATTCGGTTTCTCCGCGCCTTGCAGGCCGCCCTCCCCCCGCACCGGCGCCGAGGACAGCCGGGGCTGAGCCATCTGCGCGCCCAGTGCCCGGGTGGGGAGCGCGCGCCACTGCGGCGCGTATACCCGAGACTCCGCCATCTCGCCCGTGCAGAAGTCTAACCACTCCCGGGTGGACCCCACATGCACGAAACCGCCCGGTTCGGGCACGGTCACGGAGAAGTTCAAGCCCTGGAAGGCCCGGGTCAGAAGCTGGCTGGCCTGGCGTCCCGCCTGCGTGGCCCGGCTGGCCGGTGCGCCCTGGCCCAGCAGCGCCAGGCAGATCTCTCCATACAGATCCACCCGCAGCGCGGCAGCCTCCGGGCGCTCCAGCATTCCTACAGCAAACTGCGGCCCCTCTTCCTTCCAGACCAGCCCCGCCAGGGAAGCCAGCCGCTGAGTGGCCTCCTCGTCGAAGACCAGCAGCCCGGTATCCAGCAGAGCCTGATCGCCCACGAGGGCGTGGGCCTCCTCCATCTGCTCCCGGGTCGGGCGGTAGAGATAGCCGCGAACCCGTCCCCCCTCGGGAGGACAGACATACACGCCGCGGCGGGCCGCCAGTTGCCACGGCGCCAGGCAGGCCATCCCCGTCACTCCCGGCGCCATTCGGAGGGCACTGGGTTCGAAGGCTATCAGGGTATCTCCGGAAACCACTGCGGTCCCCGCGCCCAGGCGCTCCGGTAAGCTGCACATGGAAACCATGAGATCGTCAAACACCGTGGAGGCGGGGCCGCCGGGGAAGATGGGGTAAGGTAGATCGGCAAAGACCTTGCCGAATGTGGAGCAGTGCGGTAGCCGTCGGCTGTCGCCCCCGGAGTTGATGAGCAAGACCCGCAGCTTCTCCGCCGGGAGCTTGCGCGCGAGGCGATCCTCAATCAC
>JAAYIR010000106.1 GCA_012523355.1 candidate division WS1 bacterium | reverse complement strand
CTGCTGGCCGCCCGGCTGGACGTGGCCTTCATCGCCTTGCATGGGGCGCTGGGGGAAGATGGGGTCATGCAGGCGCTGCTGGAGTTTGCGGGGATTCCGTATACCGGCAGCAGCGTATTGGCCTCGGCCCTGGCGCTGCATAAGGTGCAGGCCAAGCGGGTACTGCGTGTCATGGGGATATCTACCCCGGACTGGCAGGTAGTGACCGGGAGGGATAACCTGGAGGAGGCTACGGAGCGTATTGTGGCGGAGCTGGGCTTGCCGGTGGTGCTCAAGCCGCTCAGTGAGGGGTCCAGTGTGGGCATCACCATCCCCAAGGACTCGGAGCAACTCCGGGCGGACCTGGAGGCGTTGGTGGTGCGCTACGGGGAGGGCATGGCGGAGGCCTTCGTGCCTGGCGCAGAGCTGACCGTGGGGGTGATTGGTGTGGGGGAGAGACTCCGGCCCCTGCCCGTGCTGGAGCTGGTCCCCCACCGCGAGTTCTATGACTACGAGGCCAAGTACGTCAAGGGCTTGACCGATCTGATTGCGCCCGCGCGGATCAGTCCCGAGGCGACCGCGGAGGCTCAGGCGGTGGGCCTGCGGGCGCACCAGGCCCTGGACTGCCACGGCGTCAGTCGCGTGGACATGCACCTGGACCCCCAGGGCAGGCTGTGGGTGACGGAGGTAAACACCATGCCGGGGATGACGGAGACCTCTGACCTGCCGCATGCCGCGCAAGCGATGGGAATGAGCTATGACGAGTTGGTGGTGGAGATCCTGCGGAGCGCCCTGACCAGGCTGTGAGGCAGAGGCGCTCGCGGGAGTGTCAGGGGTCAGCCCAGGCCCAGGGCAAGGGCCAGGGGGATCAGGGCGAGCTTGCTGAGCACCTCAGCTACCAGCGCCGCGCCCAGGAAGACGACCAGCGCGCGCCCCTTGGACATGCCACTGGCCTCCAGCAAGGCGAAGTAGGTCAGCGCCGCTGTCCAGAGGACCAGGATCACCGAGATCAGACTCAGCAGCGCCAGGGCTGCCAGCCCCGGAGGGTGCAGGAGACGCTGGAGCAGGTCCGGCGGATTTTGCTCCAGCAGGCGGTTGATCGGCTCCAGGTACCTGCCCAGGAGCGAGGGCAGGAGTAAGACCCCGAGGAGGGCCATGGGGAAACGGGCCACAGCGACCATGCCCAGATAGTCCACCACGCGCTGGCGGCTGCGCGAGAAGAGCCAGCCGGCCAGTCCCAGGACCGCCGCGGCGATTAGCCAGGCGGTCACGGGCAGGAGGGCCAGGAAGGACGGGGGCAGAGGATGCGGAGGGACATGGAGATCGGCTACGCCGTCGTAAGCGATCCCACCATACACGGCGACGAGCACGGTGTCGGCCACCACCAAGAGCCCCAGCAGTAAGGCCCGCAAGCCCTCAATCCGGCGGAAGGGGTTGACCAGCAGCATCCAGCCTCGCGGCTCGTCGGCCCGCAGGTATTGCTGCACGGCCTCCGGTCCCGTCTCATTCCGGGTGCTCATGGCGCCTCTCCTCCTCCAGCCTCTCCACTCGGGAGATGATGTCATCCAGCCGGCTACGGACGGTGGGGTAGCTGACGCCCAGACGGCGGGCCATCTCCTTGAGGCTGCCGCTGGCTTTCACAAACTCCACCACGAACTGCCGCTCCGCCGGGCTCAGTCGCTCAAGGAGGCCAAGCTGGAAGCTCCCCTCCAGAGTGATCTGGCAGGCGGGGCACCCCATGCGCTGGACCTCCAGGGGTCCCCCGCAGCTCGGGCACTGGCTCACGATCTCCGCCATGACTCTCCTCCATGCTCCACTGTGTTACCGATAGCCTGCATAATATACATAGGAAGATGAAGAAAGTCAATACTCAACTGTATTATATTGGCTCACTGCCTTGTAATAGTGCCGATAGGAAGCAAAGGGCCAGGGGGCGAGTGGTGTGCCGGAAGCAGCCAGGCTCCAGGCCTCAGGACGCATCTTCCGCGGCCTGGCGCAGCATCTCTTCCGCGTGCCGCAGCGCCTGCTCCTGATCCTGGGCAGCCCCCATCATCCGCGCCAGCTCGGGCGCACGCTCCCCCTCCGCCAGAGAACGCGCCGAGATGATGGTGCGCTGCTCTGCGCCCGCCTCACCCTGCAGCGCTTTGCTGACCAGGACCTGGTGGTCCGCCGTGCTGGCGATCTGCGGCAGGTGGGTCACGCACAGCACCTGGGCCGTCTGGGCCAGGCGCTTGAGCTTGGCCCCCACAGCGTGGGCGGTGACACCGCCGATGCCCACGTCAATCTCGTCGAAGACCAGGGTCGGGACCGTGCCTGCCGCACAGAGAGACTTGAGGGCCAGCATGAGGCGGGAGAGCTCGCCGCCGCTGGCCACCGCGGAGAGCGGACGCAGGGGCTCGCCCGCGTTGGCCGAAAGCAGAAAGCGGACCTGGTCAAAGCCGCGGGCGTCGGCGGCCTGCCGCTGGCCGGAGGCGTCCGGCAGACCCTCGGGGTCCGGGCGGCGCTGGAACTCGACGGCGAAGGCCCCCTGCTCCATGCCCAGGCGTCGGATCTCGGCCACCAGGGCCTGCTCCAGCTTGCGCGCGGCCTTCTGCCGGGCGGCCGAGAGGGCCTCTGCGGCCTGCCCCGCCTGCTCGCGCGCCGACTCCAGGGCCTTCTCCATCTCCTGCAAGCGCAGGTCCAGCCCCTCCAGTTCGGCCAGTTCCTCGGCGGCCTGCTGTCCGAAGGCTAGAATCTCCTGTATCTGCTCCGGGGAGACCTCGGGGCCGGTGGCGTACTTGCGGAGGAGCCGGTCCAGGAGCGCCAGCCGTTCCTCCACCTGCGCGAGCTTCCGGGGTTCAAACTCAAGAGCCTGGGCGTAGCCCTGCAGGCTGCGCGCCGCTTCGCGCACCACCGTCTCCGCGGCCTGAAGCTCACCGAGAAGCGGTTCGAGGTCCGCGTCGAAGCGGAGCACGGCCTGCAGCGCGAGGTTTGCAGAGGCCAGGGCCTCCGCTGCGCCGGGCTGCTCACCGAACTCGCCTTCGAGGGCGGCCAGGGCTTCGGCCACCGCTTCCTGCAAGCGCTCGGCATTGGCCAGGCGCGCGTGCTCCGCGAGCAGCCCGCCGTCGGCGGCGGGGTCAAGCCGAGCCTCGGCGATTTCCTGGGCCTGGAAGGTGAGGAGGTCCAGGCGCTGGCCCCGGTCGCGCTCCGCCACGCGCAGGTCCGCAAGCTCCTGCTGCAGACTGTGGAAATGCGCCCAGGCCTCCTCGTAGGCCGCGCGCTTCGGCCCCAGGCCGCTCTGGCCGAAGGCATCGAGGAAGTCGAGGTGACTGGCCTCGTGGATGAGCGTCTGGTGCTCGTGTTGGCCGTGGATGTCCACTAGCAGTTCCCCGAACTGGCGCACGAGCGTGCGCGTGGCCGACCGGCCGTTGAGGTAGTACTGGCTGCGCTCCGGGGTGATCTGGCGGGCGAGCAGGAGGACTCCGTCCTCGTCCTCCAGAGCGGCAGCGGTCAGGGCCGCCCGGACCTGTGGGTGACCGCTGAGATCAAAGACGCCCTCCACGCGGGCGCGGCCCGCGCCGGCCCGGATGGCCTCGCCGGTGACGTGCTCGCCCAGGAGCGCGCCGAGGGCGTCAATGATGATGGACTTCCCGGCGCCGGTCTCCCCGGTGAGCACAGTAAATCCGCTGCCCAGCTCCAGACGCAGACGTTCAATCAGCGCGAAGTTCTCGACGGCCAGCTCGCGGAGCATACTTGATTCTATTCTTCTCCGCGGCTTCTTCTCCTCTCGACATGCAGTCTCTCGGTGTTCGGGCAGGAAGAGAGGACCCGGTTGGCGAAGTGACGGGCGCATCCCATGTCCACCAGTCACCCCCGAATAGAGTCCGCGGCTGCAGTGGAGTCGTCCTGTGCGCCTGGGATCCCCTGGTTGCTGGGGCTGCTGGCCCTGGTGGTGCGCCTGCCTTTCCTCACGCAGTACCCGTTGGCCTGGGACTCCGTGCAGTTTGTCCTGGGGGTGGAGCATTACAGCGTGGCCCTGCACCAGCCGCATCCGCCGGGGTACTTCCTCTACGTCCACCTGGCTAGACTGCTGCACCTGGGGGGGCTCAGTCCCTATGGAGCGTTGGTGGCCATCAGCGTGGTCTCCGCGGCGGCGATGACCGTTCTGCTGGCCTACTGGGCCGGAAAGCTGGCCGGGAACAGCGCGGCGCTGGCGACGGGGATCTTGTGCATTGTCAGTCCGCTGGCCTGGTGGATGGCCACCGTGGGCCTCAGCTACGGACCCTCCGGATTCCTCTCGGCGCTGATGGGCTATCTGTGCTGGCGGCTCTATCGTCGGCCGGAGGAGTCGGTGTGGTGGTCGGGAATCACGCTGGGGATCATCGGGGGAGTGAGGCCTTCAGACTGTGCGTTCCTGCTGCCGCTGTGGCTGTTCTGCATCTGGCACAAGGGCTGGCGGCCAGTGCTGAGCGGCCTGCTGGTCCTGGCGGTGACCACCGGGGCCTGGATGATGGCCAGCACATTGACCGTTCAAGCTTCCCCGGAGGTCCCCTCCGACGGCCTGGCGGTATATGCCTCGAAGTACTTGTGGGACCGATTGCCCCTCAGTGGGCACTGGAATCGGCTGCTGCATAATCTGAAGTACCTCGGTACGGGTCTGGCGGCGATGCTCATGGGGGGCTGGATTTGTGTGTTCTTCGCCCGGGGTAATGAGCTGACGCGGCGTCCGGAGTTTCTGCTGCTGTGGACTCTCCCGGCTGTGGCCTTCTTCAGCCTCATGCTCATGGATCAGCTCGGCTATGCGATGGTGCTCTTCCCGCCGGTGGTCTTGTTGGCGGGGCTAGGACTGGCCAGGCTCCAGATTATTCTGCGGCCGGTGCTCGGGACGGCGTTTTGGCTGCTTTTGATGGGGAATCTGGCCTTCTATACGGCGCAGACGATCATCTTGCCCCAGCGCGAAGGGGAGGCCAACATCGAGACAGTACGGGCGGCCTGCGAACCATACCGGACGCCCGAGACGGTCCTGCTCACGAACGGCGAATGGAGAACCAAAGAAGAGCCGCTGCGCATGCTGCCTTACCGGCTGGCCATGTACCTGTTCCCCGAGGTGAGGGTCTATCGCTTCCCGTTGGAGCCGACGCTGGAGGTCACGGGGGGCCCCAATGCTGGCTACCAGAAGCAAAGCGCGATGGTGAAGCCACCGG
>JAAYIR010000105.1 GCA_012523355.1 candidate division WS1 bacterium | reverse complement strand
GTGGCTGATTACTGCCTGGGCCGCAGACGGCGTGGAGGGTCCGGCGACGGTAGAGATTCCGGACCTGGGGAGTGTTACGCTCCAGGCCCGGGCCGTGGGCAGCGTCTACACAGCTACCCTGGAGGATGGCAAGCCGGTCCTGAACCAGGTGGACGCTACGGCTCCCACGGCAGCTTGAGCGGAAGGTGAAATATGGGGGCTAACTCGCGACGGAGCGCCTGAGGGTCTAGCGAGCCGAGATCCTCTTCGCCTCGTCAATCATCGCCCACAAGTTCTCCTCCGGCGTCTCTCTTCCCACCTGGTCGCCGGTGCCAATGATGACCCTGGGCGTCTCCTGGAAGGCCTCCCAGACCTCTTGCACCTCTCTGCGCACCTCTGCCTCCGTACCCCGGATCAGCGTCTCCACGGTGTGCACGTTACCGTTCATGGTGGTTTTCCCGTGCAGCAGGCGCGCGGCCTCTCGCAGGCCCTCGAGGCCCACGATATCCCCGCCCGGTGGCCGCTCGAAGGGGCAGACGCAGTCCAGCCCCAACTCGGCAAAATCCCCCACCGTCTCCCGGCACTTCCCGTGAAAATGAAGATGCAGCAGCCGCTTGTGCCGGTGGATCTCCTCCGCGACGGCCGCGATCACCGGTTTGTCCCACCGCCGCCAGAGCTGCGGCCCCAGCAGTGAGTTGTTGCTCCAGGAGCAGCCCAGGACCAGTGACTCGAGGGGTGTTCGCTCGCAGATCACTCGCGCCAGCCGTATCACGTGCTCCTGATAGCGCTCGCGTAGCCTTAGGAGCAGGTCCTCCTGCTCCATGAGGTCATAGATGGCCACGGCGAATCCGCCCTCGCGTCCCTCCGCGAAGTAGTCAAAGAAGGGCACCCCCAGCCAGGCTTCCAGGAGATAGCTCTCGCCGACCTCCTCCCAGGCCCGGATCAGCGGCGCGGGGTCCAGCCCCTCCGGGTCAGCCAGGGTCGCCATTTCGTAGGCCGGCAGGTCCCGCCCCAGGTCCTTGATGGGGCGCTCCAGGGTCCAGCTGGGCTCCTGTCGGTCGTAGACCGTGGCGCTGGTCAGGCTGCCGGCGGGGGTCACTGTGGTGCTGCGCACCTCCAGCCGCCCCTCGTCGTTCCAGCGCTCCTCGCTCCGCCGGGTAACTTGGGGGTTCGGGATCGCCCCGAAGGCCGCTCCCCAGCCCTCGCATTTGAAGGTCTCGAAGGTCTGCTTCAGCGCCAGGTGAAAGGGGACCTCGCGCTCAAACTCTATCATGTCCACGCCCAGGAGCGTGGCGGGGTAGTAATACCAGAACTCCGGCGCGACGGGGGCCCGATCGCTCCACTCGCCACGGTAGGCGTTCAGCATGCGTTGCTTGGGAGTGAAGCTCGGCATATCTCCCCTTCTGGAGAGCCGGCCAAACGGCATCCGCGCCGTGAGCTCGGCCCGTCTCCTTACCGCCTCAGATCCTCCAGTCAACCTCCAGCGCCTCGCCCGTCTCTGCGCTCCTGTGGAGGTGCGCAATCAGCTCGTCCACGTCATATCCCGTAGTGATTGGCTGCTCGCCCTGCACCCCCTGCTCCATATTCGCGACGAAGAAGGCGTCCGCCCGCGCGAACGGCGAGGTGGGTTCGTAGCGGTACTCGGTCATGTCTCCGCTTTCGTTGTCATAGTGTCGCAGCAGGCAGGCCTTGCTATCCACGTTGTCCCACGTGGACGAGTAGAACTCCAGTCGCCCCTGCGTGCCGTTGATCTCGAACCCCTCGTCCCAGCCGTCGCGCAGGAACCCGATGCGCCGCAGTGGATGTCCGGCGGCCTCGAAATGCACCACCCCGTTGTCCGTCTCTAGTAAGGCTGAGGCCAGCACCTCATAGTCGAGCCACTCCGGCGTGTGGAGCTTCCCGTACACCCGCTTGGGTCGCCCCAGGAAGAAGCCCACCAGGTCCAGCATGTGGCTCCCGCCCATGTGCAGGATGCCCCCGCCGTAGCGTTGGCGGAAGCCACTCTCTTCGTTCCCGGGACGAGAAGTCGGTGGTGGGTCCCAGATACTCCCCCAGGGCTGGTAACTGCGGATATAGGTGCTGAAGATCTTCCCCAGCCGGGGCATGAGCGCCTGGGCCCGCTGTACCGCGGGGATGAACCGCTTCATGTACGAGGTGTAGAGGATAATCCCCTTGGCCTGCGCGGCGCGGGTGATCTCCAGCGCGTCGTCGCTGTTGTCGGCCAGGGTCTTTTCACAGATGACGTGCAGCCCGGCCTCGATCGCCGCCAGACAGATCGGCTTGTGCGTCGGTCCGCTGGTCGCCACCAGGACCGCGTCCACCTCACCGCTGGCGAGGATCTCCTGGTAGTCGGTGGTGTGCCTGGCGCCGTACTCCTCTGCCCGTGCTCGGGCCAGGTCTTCGTCCAGGTCCGCGACCCAGGTGATCTGCGCACCGGCCTGAGTGAGTCCGGGGAAGTGAAAGCGGGTAATCCCCCCGCAGCCGATCACGGCGAACCTGATGCTCATAGGTCATGCCTCCTGCGCAGATACGGGTGTCGCCTGGTATCTAGGCGTTACCGGCCAAGGAACCGATGGTCTCATACACCGCCAGGATCTTTTCGACGCTGGTGTCCGCCTGGATAGCGTGATTCGGTCCGCAGATGTAACCTCCCCCGGCGCCGAGAACCTCCATCATCTCCTCCGTATGGCGTCGTACCTCCTCCACCGTGCAGTGTGGCAGGACATGCTGGATGTCAATCGCCCCGTGGAAGGTCAGTATCCCGCCCCACGCGGCCTTTAGCCGCTCTGGCTCCATGTTCCTCGCCCGCACCTGGATGGGGTTGAGAATACGCACCCCCACGTCAATCAGGTCCGGGATCATATCCCAGACCGAACCGCAGGAGTGGTAGAAGATCGCCAGCCGCGTCCCGAACCGGCGCACGATCTCGGCATAGAACTCCAGGTAGTAATCGCGGAAGAACTCGCGCCACATCTTGACGGAGATGAACAGGCTCTCCTGAGTCCCCAGGTCCCCACCCCAGGCCAACTCATCAAACCGGCCGC
>JAAYIR010000104.1 GCA_012523355.1 candidate division WS1 bacterium | reverse complement strand
TCCTTGAGGGGAGGTCGCCCGGCGCTAACCGGGCGGGTGGGGTCCTCTTCCACCTCCCCTCTTTGAGGGGAGGTCGCCCGGCGCTAGCCGGGCGGGTGGGGTCCTCTTCCACCTCCCCTCCCTGCGCCCCCCTGTAAGTGGGTAAGTGTCAGATCTATTTTCCCTTGACGTTCGAACAAACGTTTGATATACTAAGCAAACCACCTTCGCAGAAAGGTTTTACCATGAGCAAATTGATTCTGGAAACCATACAACCTGAGTTGAGGCGGCGGGCGACCTATCCGCGGGCCTTTACCTGGCGGCAGCGACGCTATCGCGTCATCCAGGCCGGCGGCACCTGGAAGAAGGCCGGCCGCTGGTGGCGCGGCGAGGGGGAGCAGCAGTTCGTACGCGTGCTCACCGACCGCAACCTGATTGCCGACCTGTGCTTCGACCCCCGACATCAGCGATGGCTGATGTATCAGATACACGATTGAGAGAATGTAAGAGTTAGAAGGCCGGGAACGGCGGATAGAGGCAGAAAAGCCGTTATTCTAACTCCTAACTCCTGAATTCCAAATTCTTCGGGGTGGCTTGCAGTGGTCCACCTACATGTACACTCTAACTTCTCTTTCTACGACGGGGCAGCACCGATCCCCGAGCTGGCAGAGGCGGCTGCGCAGGCCGGCATGCCGGCGCTGGCGCTCACGGACCACTCCACCCTGGCCGGCGCGGTGCGCTTCTACCAGGCAGCCCGCAAAGCCGGAATCAAGCCGATCCTGGGGGTAGAATTCGAGGTGGAACCTATCGGCGGCCACCCCCTCCACTTCCCCCGGACTGAACTCGCCTCGTCGGAACCGCGCGGACGGTCCCTCCAGCCAGAGGCGGCTCGCTTGCTGCTCCTGGCGGCGGATAACCAGGGCTACAGCAACCTGTGCCGCCTCGTCACCTGCGCGCACCTGGGCGAGGCCCGCTCCGCCGGGCCCTTCTCTGAAGCCTACAGCCAGGTGGACCGCCGCCATCCGCTCCTGCGCCAGGAGCACCTGCGACGCTACGCCTCGCACCTGATCGGCCTCTCCAGCGGACCGCGGGGCGAGGTGGAGCGCGCCCTGCGCCGGGGGCAGCGCGAGCAGGCAATCGCCGCGGCGCGCTACTATGCTGAACTCCTGGGACCGGAGAATTTCTACCTGGAGTTGCAGCACCACCGTCTGGCCCCGGAGCAGAGAGCCTCGCGTTATCGCCTGCGTGCGTTGGCTGAGGAGCTGGGCCTGCCGGTAGTGGCCACCAACGACGTCCACTACCTCACCCCCGAGTACGCGCCGCTGCAGGACGCACTCTACTGCCTGGGGCAGGGGCTCTCGCTGGAGGACCGCCGCCCGGAGCGCAAGCCCAACGCGGAATACTACCTCAAGTCCGAGGCGCAGATGCGCCAGCTCTTCGCCGACCTCCCCGAGGCGCTGGCGGCAACCGGGGAGATCGCCGAGCGCTGCTACTGGGAGCTGAACCTGGGGGCGATTCATCTGCCGCGCTTTGACTGCGCCTCCGCGCCAGGTTTCCGGGGCGATCCCGATTCCGCGGCGGACCGCGCCGGCTTCCTGCGCAGCCTGTGCGAGGCGGCCCTGCCCCGGCGCTACCCTCCACCTCAGCAGGCCCCCGCGCGGCAGCAGATGGAGCACGAGCTGGAGATCCTCAACCACCACGGCCTGGCGGATTACTTTCTCATCGTCTGGGACCTGGTGCGCTTCGCCGAGACGCAGGGCCTCCGGCACAGCGGTCGTGGCTCTGCCGCCGGTTCGCTGATCTGCTACCTGCTGGATATCACCCAGCCCGAGCCGCTTTCCAATGACCTGCTCTTCGAGCGCTTCCTAAACCCCGAGCGCCGCGACCTGCCCGACATTGACCTGGACTTTGACACCCGCCGCCGGGAGGAGGTGGTAGCGTATGTGTATCGCAAGTACGGCCCCGAGCACGTGGCGGCCGTGGCCACGGTCAACACCTTCCGTGCCCGGGGGGCGGTTCGCGAGCTGGGCAAGGTGCTGGGGATCAGCCCGCGCCAAATTGATCGCCTGGCGCAGAACTTCGCCTACGTTGACCTCGCCCGCCTGCCCGAGATGCTGGAGAAGCTGCCGGAGGTCCGCAGCCTGCGCCCGGAGCTACGCCATCACGAGCAGTTGCTGCAGCTCTGCCAGCAGGTAGCAGGCTTCCCCCGCCACCTGGCGACCCATTGCGGAGGGCTGGTGATCAGCGCGCAGCCGCTGACCGACCTGGTGCCACTGCAACTGGCCGACAAGGGCATCGTCATCGCCCAGTACGACAAGGACGACCTCGAGGCGTTGGGATTAATCAAGATGGACTTGTTGGGCCTGCGCATCCATACTGCCGTCGAACACAGCCTCCAACTCCTCCGCAAGCAGGGACAGCCGCTGGACCTGACTAGAATTCCACTCGACGACCCGGCCTGCTATGAAGTCTTGCGCTCCACCAACACCCTGGGCCTCTTCCAGCTCGAAAGCCCCGGGCAGCGGAATCTGCAAGGACGGCTCCTGGCGGAGCGTTTTGAGGATATCATCTCCGGCATCTCGCTGTTCCGCCCCGGCCCGGTACAGGCAGACATGATCACGCCTTTCCTGGCCCGGCGCCGGGGCCAGCAGCCGGTTCACTACTTGCACCCGGACTTGCAGCCAATCCTCGAACGCACCTATGGAGTGATCATCTACCAGGAGCAGGTCATGCGCGTCGCCGCGGCTCTCGGCGGCTTTACCCTCGGCGAGGCCGACCGCCTGCGCAAAGCCATGAACTTCGAGGCCTCGCCCCAGGACATGGAGAATCTACGCGCGGTGTTCCTCGCCGGCGCGGCGCGGCGTGGCCTCCCGCTGCCGGTGGCCGAGGAGATCTTCTCGCAGCTCGCGGCCTTTGCCGCCTTCGGTTTCAACAAGGCCCACGCCGCCAGCTTCGCCCGCCTCTCCTACGAGACCGCCTATCTGAAGGCGCACCACCCCGCAGAGTTCTTCGCCGGCCTGCTCTCAGCACAGCCCATGGGCTTTTACCCCGCACGGACGCTGGCCGAGGAGGCCAAGCGCCTGGGGATCGCCCTCCTGCCCCCGGACGTGAACCGCAGCCAGGCCGACTACACCGTGGAGACAGGACAGATTCGCTGCGGGCTGCGGTTTGTGCGCGAGATGACCGAGCCGGCGCTGCAGCGACTTCTCAACGCCCGTCGCGACGGACCTTTCGAGTCGCTGCGGGATTTCTGCGCCCGCACGGCAGTGCCCTATCCGGTCGTCGAGAACCTGATCCTGGCGCAGGCTTTCGCCTTCACCGGACAACCTCTCCCCCAACTGCTGGGAGCCCTGGCCAGCCTGGCGCGCCAGAAGGGGCCACGAACCCTGGACCCCTCCTGGGATAGCGGTGTGGAGGCCGCCAGGCAGGTAGCGGCAGAGACGCTCACACCCCTCCAGCGCCTGCGCCTGGACCTGCACCTGTTGGGTCTCAGCACCGGACTGCATCCTTTCACCCCCTGGCTGGAGACGGTGCAGCAGCGGGGCGTGACGCCGACCAACCGCTTGTTGGAATACCCGCACGGTGCGCGAGTCAGGGTCGCCGGGATCGTTGTCGCCCGGGCGCGGCCCCCGGTGCGCAGCGGGCGCACCACTCTCTTCCTCTGCCTTGAGGATCAGGCCGGCCTGGTGGATATCACGGTCTTCCAGGAGGCCTATCAGCGCTACGGGAGCTTCCTGTACTCCTCGCCGGTGCTGATGGCCGAGGGGGAGCTCACCCGGCGGGGCGAGCGAGATGTGGCCCTGACCGTCCAGCGGCTCTGGCCCTTGCCGCTCCCGCAAAGTGTGCGGACGCAGGGGGCCTCGCCTTACCTGCCGCCGCTAGAGGCCTCTGAGGAGGCCTACGCCCGGACCGGACCGGGGAGCTACGGAGGTTAGGCCCCGCACAGATTCTACTCCCCTCACCCCTCCCCGAAAATGCAGGCATGGAATCAGCCGGTTCAGGGTAACGTCTGAACGGGAGTAGCAGTCCAGAAAGGGAGACTCTCACCATGAAAGGCCTCAATATGAGATATGCACTGCGCGTGTTGGGGGTTCTCGCGGGTTTCCTGCTGCTGACCCCACCCGTATGCGCCGAGGACCCACCACTCGTCTCGCCCCTCGGCCTTGGCTTCCTCTGGACCCGGAATAGCCAGGCCCAGGTCCCCCGGCTGACCTCCGACCGGGATTTCGTGGACCTCCTCCTCAGCCCCGGCAACCTCGACCTCATCGCGCAAGTGAAGCCCCCAGCTCGCGTCATGTGCCTCAGTCTGGCGCTGAGCAAGGTGGAAACTCGTCCCTTCCTTGGACTCCAGGAAACGGTACAGCTTCTTCAGCAGGCCCAGGTGGACCCCCGGCGCGTAATCCTCGGCTACAACCCCGAGCGAGCGCCGGGCACGACTCCGGAGGAGCTCGACAACCTGCTGGAAAGTGTCAAGCGAGCCCATGAGATAACCCGCCAGTACGGGGCCGATCTTCTGGTGGGCCCGGGGCTCCGCGAGATGGCGAACCGGGAGGAGTTGTACCCCGAGCTGGCCCGAAACTGCGAGATGTGGCTGATTCAGTCTCAGCGCCTGCAGATGGACCCGGCCACGCGCATCCCCTTCTCCCCGGAGAAATACCGCGCCGGGGTCAAGGCCATCGTGGACCGCCTCCGCGAAGGCAACCCGGAAATTCGTGTGGTGGTACAGATCATTGCCGGACGCGACGCCACCCAGCAGCGGTTTACGCCCTCCGAGGTGGTGGCCTACGCCCGTGCCATCGAGGACCTGGTGCACGCCATGCGTATCTATGGTCCCTCGCCCGAGTCGCTGAGCGAGATAATCACCCTACTGCGCCCGGAGCCAGAACCGGTGCAGTAGTGGACGGGAGGAGCGGGACATGAAGCTACCGCCTTTTCGATTCCTGGTCACTATGCTGGGTGTCTTGCTGGCCGTCTCCTCTGCCCTTGCCCAGGAGGCGGCTCCCGGCAAGCAAACCCTCTCCCTTCCCATGCGCGACGGCGCCGGGCTCGCTACCGATCTTTTCCTGCCGCCGGACTACAGCCCCCAGAAGTACCCGGAGCGGTTGCCCGTGATCTTCATCTGCACCCCGTACGACAAGAACCACGAAAAGCCGATTGACAAATGGCGAGATTGCTTCCTGACGAACGGTTACGCGGTCGCGGTCCAGGACATGCGCGGGTTCTATGCCTCCGCCTCCGCTGGAAAGGGCGCTCCCCGGCGCTACGATGGCTATGATACCGTCGAGTGGCTGGCCCAGCAGCCGTGGTGTAACGGCAAGGTGGGTATGCTGGGCTACTCCCACCTGGGCGCGGTGCAGTATGAGACCGCCCTCACCAACCCGCCTCATTTGGCCTGTCTCATTCCCGCGCAGGCGCCCGGCAATTACTACACCGACTCCTTCTATCCCCC
The DNA here is from genome assembly GCA_012523355.1 of candidate division WS1 bacterium. Taxonomy (GTDB): domain Bacteria; phylum Armatimonadota; class Zipacnadia; order Zipacnadales; family Zipacnadaceae; genus Zipacnadum. The sequence goes on along the minus strand of JAAYIR010000104.1, from coordinate 4,416 downwards.
CGTCTTCCGCAAGGCGGACATGGAGACGATTCTGCGCGGCCCCCTCACTGCGCGCACGCGCCAGCTCCTCAACCGCCGCGTCCGCAGCCGTGAGAACCCGCAGATCGGCGCCTTCAATATCCCCATGATCCACAGTGGGGGCTGGTATGACTTCTATAAGGAGGGGGCCATCGAGATGTTCCGCGCCTGCCAGCAGCATGGCGGCCCCGCAGCGCGCGGCACCCAGAAGCTTCTCCTGGGGCCCTGGGGACACGGCGTGCTGCAAGAGGAAGACCTCGGTCAGCCTCTCCGACTCCCCGGCGGGCTGGCCTATCCCCCCAACAGCAAGCTGGACTGGGAGCACGAGTTCTGGCTGCCGTGGTTCGACCACTGGCTGAAGGGCAAAGAGACCGGCGTGATGGAACAGCCGGCGGTGCGCTACTATCTCCTGGGCGACGTGACTAACCCCCACGCGCCGGGGAACAAGTGGGTGGAGGCCAGCGACTTCCCGCCGCCGTCAACCCTCACCGCCTACTATCCCCACGCCGACCACACGCTGCGCACGGAGCTGCCAGCGGGGACTCCAGCCTCCCTGCAGTACCAGTATGATCCGCGCGATCCAGTGCCCACGGTCGGGCGCACCAACGCCCGTCTCCCGGTCAGAGGCCCCTTCGACCAGCGGGAGGTCGAGAGCCGTCCGGACGTCCTGGTATTCACCACTTCCGAGCTAACCGCCCCCCTGCAGATCGTCGGGCAGATCCGGGTGAAGCTGTGGGCAGCGAGCGATCGCACCGACACCGACTTCACGGCCAAGCTCACGGATGTGTACCCGGATGGGCGCTCCATGATCTTCGCCGACGGGATCGTCAAGGGGCGGTACCGCAACACCTATCTGAAAGAGGAGTTTCTGACGCCCGGACAGATCCATGAGTTTGACCTGGACCTGGGGTATATCGCCCTCGTCCTGGCGCCTGGGCACCGGCTGCGACTGGCCATCTCCAGCAGCAACTTCGATCGCTTCGACCTTAACCCAAACACCGGCGAGCCCTATGGCGATCACGCCGTGACCCGTGCTCTGCTGTCGCAACGGCTGGGCGTCCCTCCCGCCACCTCGGCGCCTGAGTACACCGCAGCTCTGGTAGCCACGAACACCATCTACCTGGACGCGGACCATCCCAGCCAGGTCCTGCTACCCCTCGTGCATGCGCCGCTGTAGCATGCGCTGCCTGGCTCTCAGGTGAGTGGCGCAGAGCCTGCGCCACTCGTCCCCGGTCGCCCCTCTTCTGCCCCCTCCAGCCTCCGGTCTCGCCAGCGCAGGAACAGCGAGACCACCAGCCACAGCGCCAGGCCCACCAGCAGGCCCATCCACAGCCCATGCACCGCCCGCGCCAGGGATACCAGCACCGGCGTATGCAGATGGCAGAAGGTGTTCAGCAGGGAGACCTGTCCCACCACGCCCAGCGTCAGGCCCAACCACACCCCGTGCTTCTGTCCGCGGAAGAACAGAATCAGCGAGAGCAGCAGCAGGGGATGGCCAAAGAGAATCTCCTTGGTGCGGGGCCGCACCCAGAGCAGACGGTCCAGCAGAGACCGAAAGGCGCGCTCAAAGCCCGCCGGCGCCAGCGGCGATTCATTCCCCGAGCGCATCAGCAGCACCGCGACCGCCGCCAGGATCAGCAGGACCAGTGCGGCATGCCAGTACCGCACGGCAAACCCCAGGGCCTGCACCAGCCCCTCGCGCAGCGAGAAGGCCTCCGCCTGGGCCTCACCCAGTTCCAGACGCGTCTCACGGTACCGCGGCATGGCGCGCGCCACCAGTACCAGACCCACCAGCAGCAGGGGAAGAACTTGGGCCAGCTTGACCCCCCGGAACTGGGCCACGCTCATCAAGTGCGGTGGGTCGGTGAGCATCGCCGCGACCACCAGCCCTCCCCCCAGGGAAAGGGCCGAGATGCCCAGGAAGGCGCCGATCGCCCGGCGCAGGGGATGCCGCGTTGCGCCCTCCGGCTGACGCAAGAGCAGCAGCCCCATCGAGGCGAAGACCACCGCTCCCAGGAAGGCCCCCAGGTCTGCCGACAGCGAGGCGCCGACCATCCCCTCCACCACCACCCCCGCCACCAGGATCACAAACAGCCCCCAGAACCAGGATAGGCTCAGGGCAAAGAACTCCTGCAACAGCCACAGCGCGACGGCGCCCAGGGCCAGATACAGCGCGATCCGCAGCAGCCGCCCCGTCTCGGGTAGCTCGAAGTACTCGGGCTCCCCGGGTACGTAACCCGCGGCGCGTGTTGCCCCGCTGACCTCGGAAAGATAGCTGAGATTGGACTCCAGCAAGTCCCCCTGATTGAAGAACAGCCGCAGATAGCAGACCCGGACCTTCCGCTCCTTCACCGCCAGCAGAAACCGGTCCACGGCCCGGGCCGGCGTCCTGTCCTGCGCCATCTCCGCCTCGCTGATGGAATGCACACGCAAAATGCGGCTCTTCAGGCGCCGGGCGAGGGCGTTCTCTGCCATCTGGGGCACCAGCTCGATCATGCCGTAGGCCAGGCCATGATCGGCCAGGCCCTCAGCGGTCTCAGCCAGCGCGCCGGAGTTACCCAGGACCTCCGTACCCTCGAAGATGACCATCTTCGCGCCGGTCGCCTGGGCGGCGGCCAGCGAGGCCTTGACCGCCGTGGGCGAACCGCTGAACTGCGCCCGCGGCCGAGCGATGATCTCCAGGCCATACTGACTCCGCAGAGCCTTCGCCGCATGCAGGTCATAGCCCAGGCCCACATCGCGCAGTATGGGCAGGAGGCGGCTCAGCGTGGCCCCACTGGAGTCCGCAACCACCCCCGAGTCCGGGAACTTCCGCTGCAGCTCTTCGCGGACGTTGGGTGGCAACATGAAGGGATTCGGGTAGGGTAGGCCGCTCAGCAGATCCTCCAGGCTCCACTCGGTAAGCGTGACGTGCGTGATGCCGCGCTCCTTCACGGCCTCCAGCAGTTCACCGAGGGGACGCCCCGTGAGCGCCGCCATGCGTTGCAGGTCTCGCAGGTCCAGGGCCAGGGCTACCTGCCGGTTGGCGCCCTCGGTGGAAATGCGCTGGACCGCCGCCACCAGAGCCGCTGCCAGGCCCAGGAGCATGCAGACTATGAGGGTGCCTCGCTTCAGCGGTGTCATGTGCGAAACCTCCTGCCCTCAATCCGGCAGGCCGTAGAGCTTATCCACCAGTTCGCTGATCGCTTCGATGCGCTGTATCTGCCCCACTCCGGAGATCTCGTCGGAGACTCCCAGGATCAAGCGGGGGGTGAACATTTCCATCACCCGCTGTGCAAACTCCAGGCACTCCTCGAGCGAGAAGTGCTCCAGGAAGTGCGTGGTGGGGATGAGATCCAGCGCCACGATGTTTTCGCCCACCGCCGCCTTGATCTCCTCCAGCGTCATGTCGCCCATGGGCAGGGGCGGCAGAGCCTCCACGCCATGCAAGCCGGACTCCTGCAGGAAGGGCAGAATCTTGGCCGAGTTGCCATCCCAGTGGGTATGGACGTAGCGGCCATGCTCGCTCATCAACCGCGCGGTTTTCTGCCAGCGCGGCAGGAGATAGCGTTTGAGAATCGGCGGGGGCGTGAACTCGTTCGTCGCGTGATCTCCCAGGTTATAGATGTGCGCCGGTAGCTGGAGCGCCGCCTCCAGTTGGCGATCATCACGGCGGTCGCAGGCCTCCATGTATTCATCCACCACCGCCGGAGCATCTGTGAGCAGATAGTATGTGCCGGGCAGACCGGCCCAGAACTTGATCAGATCCGTGAAGCCGCTGCTGTTCAGGAACATGTTGGGCTCGCCGCGCGGCCCGACCTGAGCATCGGCCTCGGCATACGCTGCCGGGTCCGCCGTCCATTCCTGGGCCTCCACCATGTCCATGAGCACCCGCAGATCCTGGGGCGTCTTCACCGGGAACTCGCGGATACGGTCGTTGACCACCCGTCCGTTCTCCCGCACCAGTTGGCGCACTGTGGTAATGGTGCCACTACCAGTGCGATGGTGGGTCACGACGTGATTCTCGTCCGCACCAGGCTCCTCCCAGCACTCTACCAGACCCTCGCGCGAGGTCTGATTCAGCCCCAACCCCCAGAAAGGATAGCGGACCGAGCAGCGCAGATCATCATAGATGGCGGAGTTGTCCAGGTCGGCATACCGGGCGGGGAGAGTGTCGCGGGTGCGGTTCCAGTTGATCCACTCCTCCAGACGCGGCTGCCAGAGCGGGCGGTCGGCGGTACCCGCAAAGATCGCCAGGTTAAGTTCGCGACGGGTCATGGATCTGTACTTCCTCCTGGGAGGAGACGACACCTTCTCTCCACAGGAGGCCGGCCCAGCTCCCACAATACTATCCCCCTCTCTGCCACTCCTATCCCCCTCCCATGCCAGGGGAGGGGGACCGGCGGCTGCGCCCAGCCG
>JAAYIR010000103.1 GCA_012523355.1 candidate division WS1 bacterium | reverse complement strand
GACAGGGATGGGGGCGGTAGCCACGGCGATATTGATGAAAGCCTGCAGGGACAGGGCCAGGCCGCTGCCCGCGGCGAGATACCAGCCCAGGCGGCTGGCGGAAGTGCGTGCGATGTGGAAGGCCCAGAGGCTGAGGAGGGTCATGAGCACAATTAGACCCAAGGCGCCCCAGAGACCCAGCTCTCCACCGACAACACAGAAGATGGAGTCAGTGTGAGGCACGGGCAGCGTGGTCCATTTCTCGCGGCTCATGCCAAAGCCGGTACCGAACGGGCCACCGCGCGCCAAGGAGATGAGCATGCCGTAGACATGGTAACCGACGCCAGAGCGATGATTGGCCAGGTCCAGCCAGGCTTCGATGCGAGCCCAACGATACTCCTCCATGCGGGCGGCGAGCAGGCCCAGACCGGCGATGGCGGAAAGGAGCAGTATCCAGTAACGGAACTTGAGACCCCCCAGGAGAGCCATCCCCAGGGCGATGCCCATGATGAGCATAGCCATGCCGAGATCGTTCTGCTTGATGAGTATGAAGACCAGGGCAAGAGTGCCGCCGACCATCCAGGCGAGGGGACGCCATTTCACGCGAAAGTGAGAACGGTAGGCCAACAAGTAGGCCATGAAGCCAATATAAGCGACCTTGGTCAACTCGGCGGGCTGGAAACGCACCCCGCCGATACTGAGCCAGTTGCAGGCCCCGCTGACGGTGACGCCCCACTTGAACAGCGATAGCACCAGGAGCATGCCCGCCCCCATGCCAATCAGTGAGAGCCACTGAAGGTGACGCAGGCGCAAGTGAGACACGACCAGCATGAGTACCATGCCGAGGACCAAGGCGAAGAATTGGTGGCGAAAATAGAAGAAGGGGTCCTCAGCGTTGGTGGGACGGCTAGCGCGGGGAAAGCTGGAGGAGAACACGAATAGCAGACCCAGGAGCGCCAGCGCGTAGACCAGAAGGAAGTAGCGGCGGCCGTCCGCCCACTGCCACCAGTAGGCGTGAACGACGGCGCCGGTCGAGGAGCCGAGGCGGGCTCGGGGCTCACGAACGGGAGCAGTGATTGTCTGTTCTCTCGCTGGGCGTAGCGTAGTCATAGCTGAGCTGTCTCACGCAACGGGCAAAGACCTGGCCGCGCTCGGCCTGGTCGCGGAACATGTCGAAGCTGGCGCAGCCGGGGAGCAGGGCAACCGTCCCGCCCTCCTCTGAGAGGCGGAAGGCCATCTGCACGGCGCTCTCCAGAGAGTCGCAGAGCACCCGCCGGGTGCGCTCGCCAATGGCCTGGGCCAGCACCTGGCGGCTTTCGCCAATCAGGCAGACCGCCTCACACTCCTCCCCCAGACGCTGGCCGAACTCGTGAAAGTCCACGTTCTTGCCCTGGCCGCCAGCGATGACCACCAGGGGGCGCCCCAGGCACTCCAGGTCCGCCAGCGCGGAGGCGACGTTGGTGGCCTTGGAGTCGTCCACGAAAGTAACTCCCGCCACGGTACCGAGGTTCTGGAGCAGGTGGTCGGAGGGATGAAAGCTGCGCAGACCCTGGCGGATCGCGGCATGAGAGGCTCCCGCCAGACGTGCTGCCAGAGCAGCGGCCAAGGCGTCCTGGACGAAATGCCGCCCGCAGACCTGGAGGTCGTTGAGCTGGGCGACGGCTTCGGGGGAGCCGGGCTCCAACTCAAGTATCAGGTTTTCGTCCTGAACTCGCGCGTTGGCCTCCGGCTGATCGTAACTGAAGCTGAGGTACTGGGCAGTGAGGTCCGCCGCCAAGGGCTGCACCCCGGGATCGTCCAGGGAGATGATGGCATAGTCGGAGGGGCGTTGATTCATGAACATGCGGCCCTTGGCGCGCAGGTAGGTGGCAAAATCAGGATGGCGGTCGAGATGGTCAGGGGAGACGTTAAGCAGGATGGCGACGGCCGGGCGGAAGAGCTTGGTAGTCTCCATCTGGAAGCTGGAGACCTCCAGCACCACCACCTCGACCTCGTGGGTGCGGTCTATCTGGCTGATGAGGGGCAGGCCGATGTTCCCGGCAACCAGGTGCGGAATCCCGGCGGCCTCCAGCATCTGGCCGATCATGACGGTGGTGCTGCCTTTGCCGTTAGTGCCGGAGACGGCGATGATAGGGGCAGTGCAGAAACGGTAGGCCAGCTCGATCTCGCCGATCACCGGCACCCCCTCGGCGCGCAGGGCCTCCAGGATGGGATGTGGGTGGGGGACGCCGGGGCTGACCACGGCGAGGTCAACGGCGCCGAGCTGCTCGCGGTCGGTCAGGCTGCCAACGAACTCGCCACCGAGGTCCACGATCTGTTGGGCCTCCTCGGCCAGCTGGGTAGGGGCCTTGGCGTCGGCCCCCACCACGGAGACCCCGCGGGCCAGCAAGAAGCGGGCCGCGGCCATCCCGCTGCGCGCGAGGCCGATGACGGCCACGCGTCTTCCCTCCAGGTCAATACGCTTTTCGTCAAGATCCTCTGTACTTAACACAGTTGCACCACCAAGTCTGCAGAGTCAGTCCTCGCCGGGGGAAGGAAGCCGGGCTGGGCGCCGCGCCGCAAACCTCACCCCCGCCCGCGACGGACAGAGGTCTTCTTCCTCCAGCACCAGAGCCTACCTCCCAGGGAAGAGCGCCAGCATGAGGCTCAACCCCAGCAGGGCCGCGAACAATCCGACCAGGGCAAAACGGGCCACAACCTGTGGCTCAGACCAGCCCCGCATTTCGAAGGCGTGGTGAATCGGCGTCATGCGAAAGATACGCTTACCGGTCAGCTTGAAGGACAGGACCTGCAAGATGACGGAGACGGTCTCCACGATAAAGACGAGCGCCAGGAGGCCGAACAGCCACTCCAGCCCGGCAGAAACGGCCACGGCGCCCAGCAAGGCCCCCAGGCCAAGGGCGCCGACGTCACCCATGAAGATCTTGGCCGGATGAGCATTGAACCAGAGAAAACCGAAGGCAGCGCCGGCGACCGCGGCGGCCAGGACGGTACGGTCACCCATGCCCCGAAAGAAGCAAGCGGTAGCCAGGGCCAGCGCGCAGATGCCCAGGGTGGTGGCGGCCAAGCCGTCCACCCCGTCGGTGATGTTCACGGCATTGGCGGTGGCGACCACCACGAAACCGGTCAGCAAGACCCATACCATACGGAGGGCCAGGTCATAGGATTGGGCGCCGAGAGCCGAAAAGCCCCAGGAGCGCGAGAAACTCTCGGGCCCCGGGAACTCGACCGACACCAGCCAGGCAAGGACGCCAAAGGCGAGCACAAACTCCATGAGCAGACGCCAGCGCGCCGAGAGGCCATAGGGGCTGTCCTTGCGCAGCTTGGCCAGGTCATCCAGCAGGCCCACGCCGGCGAAGAGCAGGCCCAGAAGCAGGGGCAGCGCGAGCCGGTAGTTCCACCCGGTTTTGGCCAGGACTCCAGCAGCGACCAGCACCACGGCGGCCATGAGAGCCAGGCCACCCATAGCAGGCGTGCCAGCCTTGGCCAGGTGTGACTGGGGGCCATCCTCGCGGATGTGCTGGCGTAGTTGCCGCCGGCGCGCCGCAGCCAGCATCAGGCGAGTCAGAAGCACCCCCAGGAGCAAGGCCACGCCGAAGGGCACCAGGATCCCCATTACCCACAGTTGCTCAATCCGCATGGCGCAGTCCCTCCACGACTTGTTCCAGGCCCATGCGTCGGGAAGCCTTGACCAGAACTACGTCGCCTCGCTGCAAGCCCTCCCGGAGCGCGGAGGCCGCCTCCTCCGGAGAGGTGACGATGGTGGTGGCGACACCGGCCTCGGCGGCGGTAGCAGCGGTAAGGGCCGCGTTCTCGCCGACGGCCACCAGCCAACTCACTCCGCCCTGGGCCGCCAAACGGCCGACTTCCCGATGCTCCGACTCGGCAAACTGGCCCAGCTCCAGCATGTCGCCGAACACGAAGACCTTGCGGCCCGCTATCGAGCTGAGCAAGGCCAAGGCTGCCGCCACTGAGGGAGGGCTGGCGTTGTAGGCATCATTGATAACGGTCACGGACCCGGGCAGGCGGAGAATCTCATTGCGCATAGGTTCGCCGGAGGCGCAGGCCAGTCCTTCGCGGAGCCCCTGCGTGGAACCGGTGATCACCCAGTACGCCGCCGAGGCCGCGAGGGCGTTGAGTACGTTGTGCATCCCCGGGAGTGGCAACTCAATGGGCAAGCGCTCCTCGCCGAGACACAGCGTGAACCGGCTGCCCTCCAGGGCCAAGTTCACGATCTCCTCGGCACGCACCTCGGCCTCGGGGCTGAGCCCGAAGGACACGACCGGGCAGCGCGCCAGTTCCTGCAGCAAGCCGAAGAAGAAGTCATCGCGGTTGAGGAGGGCATGCCCGGAAGGAGGGAGGGCCGGCAGCAGTTCGGCCTTGCACTTGGCGATGGCCTCACGGCCACCGAGGCGTCCCACATGCGAGGAGCCAATGTTGGTGATGACGCCGACCTCAGGGCTGGTGAGCCTGGCGAGGTAGGCGATCTCCCCCGGGCCGCGCATGCCGAACTCCAGAACGGCGTAACGGTGCTGGGGGCCCAGGTCCAGCAGCGCGCGGGGGACGCCGATCTCGTTGTTCTCCGTACCGGGGGCCACCAGAGTCGGCCCCTGCTGGGACAGCAACTCGCCGAGCAGACGCTTGGTGGTGGTTTTCCCGGCACTGCCCGTGAGGGCCAAGATTCTGGCGGAGGACTGTTGCCGTGCCCAGGCGCCCAGCTGGCCGTAGGCAACCAGGGTGTCCTCAACCAGGATGAGCGGGGCCCCGGGGGGGAGGTCGGGGGGGATACGGCTGACGAGCGCGGCAACTGCGCCCTGGTCGAGCGCGGCGCGGACGAAGTCGTGCCCGTCGAAACGCTCGCCGGGGAGGGCGAGAAAAAGGGCGCCGGGGTGGACCAGGCGCGAGTCGGTGCAGGCCTCCCGGGGTGTCAGGGCGGGCAATCTTCCCTGGGCCTGGCCTTTCACGATCTCCGGAATGTCGGTCAGATTCGGTAGCATGGCAGGTTTTTCAGGCGGTCCTCAATCTAATCGCTTCCCTTGCCACTTCGCGGTCATCGAAGGGAAGGAGTTGGCCCTCAACTTCCTGGTAGGTTTCGTGTCCCTTGCCGGCGATCAGAAGCAGCTCCTCGGGCTGGCAGCGCTCGACCGCCGTGAAGATGGCCTCGCGGCGATCGGGAATCACCTCATAGGCGTCACCCTGCGCGCCGGCAACGATCTGCCGCAGGATCGCCTGTGGGTCTTCCGTACGGGGGTTGTCGGAGGTGAAGAAGGTGTAATCAGCGAGCGTAGTTGCGAGCTGCCCCATCTGCGGACGCTTGCCCGGGTCGCGGTCGCCACCACAGCCGACTACGCAGAGCAGGCGGCGCGGGTTAAGCTCGCGGGCGGCGGTGAGGACGTTACGCAAGGCGTCAGGGGTATGGGCGTAGTCCACCACGACGGCGAAGTCCTGGCCGACCTCCACCCGTTCGAAGCGCCCGGGTACGGCCGTCAGGCCTTCCAGGCCGCGGCGGATGGCCCCGGGCGGGAACCCCAGGGCCCAGGCGCAGGAGACGACTCCCAGTGCGTTGTAGGCATTGAAGCGGCCGATCAGTGGCAGGTCGAGAGGCAGGGGCTCCTGACGGTCGGGCAAGTTCACGAGCAGGCTCAGGCCGCGCCGCGTGCTGTGCACGTGGGTAGCACGCACCTCTGCGGCCTGGTTGAGACCATAGGTTGCGACGCGGCAAGTGGCTTCCTGGGCCAGTCGCTGGCCGGCAGGATCATCCAGATTGAGGAGGCCCACCAGTTCCTTCTCTGGCCGGGCCAGCTCTGTGTAGTCGGTAAAGAGGCGACGCTTGGCGCGGTAGTAGGAGTCGGGATCGGTGTGGAAGTCCAGGTGGTCGCGAGTCAGATTGGTGAAGAGGGCGGCGTCGAACTTGACGAGCCACACGCGGTCCAGTTCGAGACCGTGGGAGGAGACCTCCATGGAAACATGCTCCACGCCGGCGTCGCGCATAGTGGCTAACAGAGCCTGCAACTCCGCGGCGTCGGGGGTGGTGCGAGCTCCCGGCCGGAGCCCTCCGGCCACGGAGACGCCGAGAGTGCCGATGACCCCGGTAGTCTTACCCGCGGCGCGTGCCACGGCGTCCAGCAGCCAGGTGCTGGTGGTCTTACCGTTGGTCCCGGTGATGCCGACGAGGGTGAGGGAGGTCGAGGGATGCCCATGGAAGTCTGCCGCCAGCTCGGCCAGGGCCCGACGGCTATCGGGGACCTGGATGGCCGCAATCTCTGGAGGAAGGCTGCTGCCGGCCTGAGGGTTCTGGTAGACGATGGCCACGGCGCCGCGCTGGAGAGCTTCAGGTATGAACTGATGCCCATCCATCGCAAAGCCGGGGATGGCGACGAACAACGCGCCGGGGGTGACCTGGCGGGAGTCCGCGACCACAGCCGTGACGGTCGGCGTCTGGCCCAGGCGGCGGCTGCCGGCCCAGGAGCGAGTGAGTTCGTCAATCCTGGTCATGGGGGCTGGCATGAGAGCGGTCCCTGTTGGCGGCACCAGTGCCGGGCTCAACACCCTGGCGGTGCAGCATGAAGTGGGCAACCTGGCGGGCTGCGGGCGCGGCCACCTCCGAGCCGTGCTGCCCCACCTGGGGGTCCTTGGCGACAATCAGGATGGCGAAATCGGGGACCCGGTCGGAGGGAGCCACGAGCACGAAGCTGACGATGGATTGGCTGGAGTCGAAGGCGCGGAGCTGGGGATTCCAGACCTGCGCCGTACCGGTCTTGCCGCCGACCGCGAAGCCGGGAATCTTAGCCCGGGTGCCCGTGCCCTGCTCCACCACGCCGGTCATCATGCGGCGGAGGAGACGGGAGGTCTCGGGGGAGCAGACCGTGGCGCGCTGAAGGGGTGGGACTTCGCGGTAGAGGCTGCCGTCGGCGTTGAGCACTTGACGGACAATCTGCGGCTGCATGTACTTGCCATCGTTGACGATAGCGCCGATGGCGGCAAGGAGTTGCAGAGGCGTGACCAGAACAGATTGCCCAAAGCCCATGTTGGCGACGTCGCGGGTGCGCAGGGAGTCTACAGAGCGGAGGATACCGGCCTCCTCGCCGGGCAGGCCGACGCGCGTGGGCGCCCCCAACCCGCAGGCGCGCAGGAAACGCACGTAGCGCTGGGCGCCGACCCGCAGGGCCATTTGGGCGGCGCCGAGGTTGTTGGATTCGGCCAGGATTTGCGCAGCATTGAGTCTACGCACCCCGGGGTAGAGTCGCCAGTTTCTGAGTGGGCGGCCCCCGATCTGCATGGTGCTGGGGCAACTGAAGGTGGTGTTCGGAGTGATGGCACCGGAGTCCAGTGCGGCGGCGGCGCAGAGCACCTTGAAGGTGGATCCTGGCTCGTAGACCCAGTTGACCGAGGGGTTGCGCAGGTCCTCCAGGCGGACAGAGAACTGGTTGGGGTCATAGGCGGGCCGGGCAGCCATGGCCAGGATAGCGCCGCTGCGGGGCTCGATCACGAGGCCAGAGGCGCTGGCCGGACGATGGGTGGACATGAGTGCGTCGAGCGCGGCGTCAAGTTGACGCTGAACGTCCAGGTCCAGGGTAGTGACCACGTCGCGGGCGGGAACCGGGTCAACGCCCTCGGCGCCCTCCCACCCGATGATCTGGCGGCCCCAGGCGTCAAGGTTGCGTCCGGGCGCTCCCGGCTGGCCGCGGAGGGCAAAGGCGTAGCGTAGATCCAAACCAGTGCGTGGGCGCTGGTCCCGGGTGTAGCCGCCGAGAAGATGGCAGGCGATCTTGCCGTGGGGATAAGCGCGGCGGTAGGTCCGTTCGATGGACAGGCCTTTGAGGTTCTGGGCGGCGACCTTATCGGCGACGCTCAGTGGAACCAGACGGGCCACGGGGGCGTAGGCCGCAGTGGAGTTGAACAGCGCTTCGACGCGCTCCGGGGAGAGCTTCAAGGTACTGGTCAGGCAGCGGCGCAGCGCCTCGGGGTCTGCGTCCTTGCTGTGGAAGACAGAGGGGTTGGCGCTGATATCGGCCACCGGCTCTGCCACCGCCAGCGCCCGGCCCCGTTGATCCAGGATGCGTCCGGGGGGAACGGTTTTCGGTGTTCCGGCGGGGTATAGCTCCTCGGCGACCTGCAAGTAGTAGCCGCGCGCGAAGGTCTGGAGGTTGGTTAGTCGCAAGCCGAGCAGGACAGCGATGGCGATCAGCCCGTAATGCACCAGACGCAGGCCACGGCGCTCGGCGGGCAGGAGGGTATCGCGCGCGGGCCGGACCGCCGGGGCGCGGAGGCCCGGAGTGGATTCCGAGAAGACAAAGCTACCCTGCAAGTGGCGCGAGGTTCTACGCATGGCGGCGGGACGGGCGTCGGTGATAGCTACGGCAAGTGCCCCGACTCTGGGTCTGCGTCATCTCCTTGCTCATGATAGCAGAAAATCGCCCAGGTGTCAGGTGGGCGGTGACCTCTGCGTGCGTCGTGTCCCATGGACAAGAAAGCCGGTGGCCTGAATGGCCCACCGGCATGGCCCTGCTGAGAGTGGCCGCGAAGTTACCTGAGGTCCGGTGGCCGGCTGGCGAGGGCCGCCGCGGGTAAGGGAGCTCCGGGACCGGGTATGCTGAGCGGCAGCTCTGCCAAGGGAGAGAGCGCGGCCTGAACCGGTGGCAAGGGGCGCGGCAACTGGATACGGTCCACTCCTGCGGGGGTGAAGACCATGCCTGCTTGAACGGCGATCTGGCGCAGGAAGGCCGGGTCGCGGGCCTGGTTGATCTGCGTGCACAGGGCCTGGTTCTCGAGACCGAGCTGGTCAATCTGCCGGGAGACGTGACGCAACTGGAGGTCGAGTTCGGACTTGCGGGCGCAGGTGCAGATGTATAGAAGAGCGACGAAGGCCAAGGCAGTAAGCAGGATGACGGGGGGCACCAGTTCGCGCCAACCTGCCCGGGCCGGAGTCTGGCCGGCCGCCTCTGTTGTGTTTCTCGTTCGCCTGGGCCTCACTGTGACCTGCCTTTGGGCGGAGGGGCGGGCGGGGTCGGCTCCGGTGGCCCTCTGGAACGCCTGACCATGCGGCCCCTCTGGATGCGAGATTTTCAGTTGTGAACGTCAGCGAGAGACGGACGAGCGCCGCGGGCTACGGATGTACAGTGTGTCTTGCGTTCTGCGGCAAGAAATGCTAAACTTGCCGCCCCCACGGGACGGGTGCTGCAATCAAGCTGCGAGTGTTGCGGCCATGGTGAACAGCGGGTGTGGTTTGACTGCGGCGCCCGTCCGTCTCTCTCTCAGGCCTCCTGCGGCGGCATTGCTAGCGCTGGGGTGTGGCAGCTAGGCGCGATCTTCCAGACTGGTGGCGACCGCGGCCTGCAAACGGCAGGTGCGGGTCGCGGGATTGCGATGTATCTCCGCTTCCGAGGCAGCCAAGGGCTTGCGGGTGAGCACTCGGAGTAGCGGACGCTGCTGGCAAGTGCAGGGTAGGGCGGGAGGACAAGAACACGGCTGTTGGAGGTTGCGGAGTGTCTGGCGGACTAACCCGTGCTCGTGTCCGGCCCAGGAGACTACGACTAGACGACCCGAACCTGGTCGGAGGGAGCGTGCTGCGGCTCGCAACCCGCCTTCGATCTCTGCTAACTCGTCATTTGCTGCGACTCGGATAGCCATCAGCCAGGGGGTAGCTGGGTGTCGATTCTTTCCCCAGCTCCCGGGCCGGGCCACCGCGGCTGCGATGATTTGTGCGAGCTCTGCTGTGGACTCGATCGCCTTCCTGCCCTCCCTGTAGGTAGCGATCGCGCGTGCAGCCCTTCCTGCCTCCCGCCCTTTGCCCACGATGGAAAAGACCTGCTTCAGTTGCGCTACAGAATAGGTGTTCACGATCTCTGCCGCATCCGGTCCGGGCTCGGCAGGGTTGAGCTTCATGCTCAATCCCGAGCTAGCGAAACTAAAGCCGCGTGCCGGGTCAAGGAGCTGATCCCGGGAGATTCCGGTATCCATGAGCACTCCATCCAGCTCGGAGATACCCGCCTCGGCGAGGAGGGACTCCAGGTCGCTGAAGCGGCCCGGGAGCAGACGGAAGCGTCCGGCGCAGGGGCGCAGACGCTGCTCAGCCAGCTTGAGGGCTTCAGGATCGCGATCCACGCCGAGCAGGAAGCCCTGGGGGCCGAGTTGCTCCAGGATACGCAGGGAATGACCGGCCGGGCCGATGGTCAGATCCACGTAAACACCAGAGGCCTTGATGTCAAGGTACGCCAACGTCTCTGCGAGCATCGCCGGCTGATGAAGCGGCGGAGTCAAACTCAGGAATCGTCCTCCTCGGTCTGGGCCACGCCCTGGGGCCCAAAGTAGTCCTCGCTCCGCGCCTTGAGTTCGTTGACGGAGCGCAGGTAAGCCTGGTATCTGCTCCGTTCCCAGATTTCCCAATGGTCGCGAGCACGAGTCAGGAAGACCATCTGGTGCGCGTCATCCAGCCCCGCCCAATCGGCCTGGACATCCGGGATGCGGATGCGCCCCTGGGGGTCCACCTCACACTGACTCCCGGTCTCGACCAGCAGACTACGCAGGTCGTTCGCCACCGGGTCATAGGGTGGAAGCCGGTCGAAGGTCTCCTTCAGGCGCTTCCAGTCCTCAGGGCGGTAGACATTGACGCGGTTGTCGTAGCCGCTGGCCAGGTATACCACCGTACCCAGCTCACGTTTCTCGTCCTCATTGAGCTTGAGGCGAGTAGCGGAATCCAGTTTGTGGAGGGTCGGGCCAAGGTCTCTGGCCATGTCAAATACCTTAAACCATTACAAACCACATAGGTCCACGCTCGGCCATTATAGCCCAGAAAAGAATCATGTCAAGGGGTGGAGTCGGAATAAGTGAAAGTACGGAGGGAAGAAACCGACAGGGGAGGTACGGATCCGGGATAGGAGGGACAGCGATCTGCCCGGCGCGGTGGTCAGCCTGCGGCGTCCTCTTCGAGGAGCCGCAGGCTGAGAAGCGCGCAGGCCGGTGAACGGAAGGACAGGCGGAGGTGAAGTGCCGATCTAGCGGCGCAGTTCTACCAGAGCGCCCTCCAGACCGTTGGGGTGCTCGAAGAGGTAGCTTCCGGAGACAGCTACAGTGGCGCCGGCAGCCGTCACCAGGGGCGTGGTTTCTCCATTGAGGCCGCCATCAACGATGATCGGCGCAGAACTGCCGGCCTCCTGCAGGAGACGATGGGCGTCGCGGACCTTGTCGACGACCTCGGGCATGAACTTCTGCCCGGACCAGCCGGGGGTCACGCTCATGAGCAGGAGCATGTCCAGGTGGTCCATCCAGTGGGGGAGGTCACTGAGCGGAGTGGAGGGGTTATAGGCCAGGCCAGCCCGGCAACCGGCAGCGCGAATCTGCTCCAGCAGGGCAGCAGGGTCGGCGACCGCCTCCTGGTGGACAATCAGGCCGTCGGCCCCGGCCTCCGCGAAGTCAGAAATCAAGGTCTCGGGCCGGGATACCATCAGATGGGCATTGAAGGTCAGGCCGCAGCGTTCGCGAACCGCCTGCAGAACGAGGGGGCCGAAGGTCAGTGGGGGTACGAAGTGGCTATCCATGACGTCGAAGTGCAGCCAGTCAACCCAAACTTGCTCAAGCCGCTCCACCTCCTCGCCCAGACGCGAAAAATCGGCACATATGACAGAAGCGGCGATCAAGGGCATCTATTCCATCTCCTCCTCGGACTCGGTTTTTGGTTGAGGCGGCTGGGACTGCACGGAAGGGAAGACGGCAGTGTCTTCCGCCTCCGACTCGTCATCCGCCAGGGACCAGGATCGGTGCACGTGCTCGGGCGGCGGCTCCACAATGGGCGTTCCCGTCTCAGGGGCAACCAGGATGATGGGCTCGGGCAGGGGGCGCTCCTCCACCATCGGCTCGGCAAAGCGCAAGGGTTGTGAGGGGGGTGTGGTGGTGATCCCTGGTGGGGCCGAGTCGGGCGCGTTCGGCGGCGGCTCCATGGGCAGGGAGGGCGCGGCAGGGCGACTGTTTTCGGACAGGAGCTCCTCCAACAGTTCATGGCGCCCCCTGGCGGCGCGATCTGGATCCGGTGCGAGTCCATCAGTCAGGGTTGCGGGCTCGGATACGAAGTTGTCTCGGAGGAGCCACAGGAATATTGACACCGAGAGAATCTGGACGCCGGCCGCAGGCCACAGGCGCAGGTAGTAGAGCAGGAACTGGGGACCCACGCCGGCGGGAGCCAGGGGTGAGAACTTGACCAGCGCCAGGATAAGAGCCAGAAGGGCCCGGAGAGCTACGGCGCCGAGGAGAGCCAAGACCATGGCAGACTGCGTCAGGCGCGGTCCGCGAGATTCGCGCAGAGCGAGCAGGTAGAAGGCTAACTCCACGGGGAGGAGGACTACCAGGATCGCCCCCAGTGGGGCTGGTGCAACCAGGCGTGCGTTCTCCAGCAGGGCGCTGCCCGCAATCCCAACCAGTGAGGCGCCCAGCAGCCAGACCACGGCGTCTCTCGGCGAAAGCCGAAGCGGCGTCGGGGGCGGGCTGTCCTCCCCAATTGACAAACCAGCCGGGGGACTGCTCACGCAAGAGTAATTCCGCTCCGGGAGAGGATAATCCTTCCGGGACGGTGAGTAGGGAGTGAGGAGGGGGGGAGGGGGCGAGGGGGTCGGAGGCGGGAATAGGGAACGTGGGGCGCGGCAGCGGGTCTGAGGCCCCAGTTTGGCGCCCCGTTGACCCCTAGACCATTCGCTTCTATAATCTGCAACGTGATTGATCCCCGCAACCGCCTCAACGATCTGAGCAACCGGGAATGGCTTCAGGAGACCAAGAGCTTCTGGTTCAGTTGCACCCCACCCCGCAGCCCGCTGAAGGCTACTCATCCCGCCACCTTCTCCGAGCGCGATATTGAGCGTCTCATCCGCCTGTTCAGCAAACCCGGGGAGCTGGTGCTGGATCCCTTCGTCGGGTCAGGCTCCACGCTGCTGGCGGCCAGGGCTTGCGGGCGTCGGAGCCTGGGGCTGGAGCTGATTCCGGAGTGGGTAGAGGTCGCCCGGCAAAGGCTGGCGGAGGAGTCGCCATCGGACTATGCGGACCTGTCGGCGGAGGTGCAGGAGGGAGACGCCCGGACACTCCTGGCGGAGCTCCCGGAAGACCATGTGGATTTCATCGTCACCAGTCCACCGTACTGGAAGATCTTGCGCAAACGGCCGGGGCTGAAGGCCAAGGCGGAACGTGTGGATCGGGGCTTGCCCACGCACTACTCGGAGAACCCGCAAGACCTGGGGAATCTCCAGGACTATGGGGAGTTTCTGTCGGCGCTGGGGGAGATCTTCGAGGCTTGCGGGCGAGTGCTGAAGTCGAACAAGTACCTGTGTGTCATCGTCTCCGACTTCAGGCACGGCCCGCGTTTCGTGCTCTATCACGCGGACCTGGCACGGGAAATCGAGGCGCGCGGCCTGGCGCTGAAGGGGCTGACCATCCTCTGCCAGGACAACAAGTCGCTATGGCCGTTTGCGATCCCCTTCTCGTTCGTGAGCAACATTCACCACCAGTACATTCTGATGTTCCAGAAGCCGGGGCCCAAGCTGAGGAGGTCGGGGAAATGCTGAACGACGATCAGAAGAAGTACCTGCTGCGGGTGGCCCGTGCCTCGCTGGAGGCGGCGGTAGCGGGCGCGGACCGGCCGGACCTGCACACGGCAGACCCGGCCCTGCTGGAGGAGCGTGGGGCCTTTGTGACCCTCAAAGCGCGCGGGGAGTTGCGGGGGTGTCTGGGGTATGTGGAGGGGGTGAAGCCGCTGATTGAAGCCGTCGCCGAGAATGCGGAGGCGGCGGCGCTGCGCGACCCGCGCTTCGCACCCGTGCGGCGGTCGGAGCTGCCGGATATCACCATCGAGATCTCGGCCCTGACACCGCTGCGCCCGGTGGAGAATCCGGAGGAGATTGAGGTGGGGGCCCACGGGTTGATGGTCTGCCTGGGGCCGAACCGGGGACTCCTGCTGCCGCAGGTGCCGGGCGAATGGGGCTGGGACCGGGAGCAGTTCCTGCAGCACACCTGCCTCAAGGCGGGCTTGCCGGCGGGGACCTGGCAGGACCCGCAGGCGCAGCTCTACTCCTTCGAGGCGGAGGTGTTTGGCGAGGAGGACTACCCGGAGCTGCTGCCGTAGAGGGGAGAAGTGAGTCCCGGACGCCTCGTCGCTGTGGCTAGCTTACGTCTCCTCCCTCATGGCTGGCCCAGGATCACCAGCAAGTCTACGTTGATGGCCACGAGCCAGTGCAGGAGCCAGGTACCCAGGAAGGATTTCCCCCTGTATGCCATGATCCCCAGGGCCATCCCGGCAATGATCGCCGCGAAGGCCTCCACCTCGGGCTTGGGGAAGTGCATCAGGACGAAGGGCACCGCCTGCACCACAATCGCGATCGCGCCGTAGCGCCGGGAGATGAGGTTGAGCAGGAAGCCCCGGAAGAAGAACTCCCAGGCGAAGAAGTATACCAGCCAGCCGGCGGCCGAGAGGGCGAAAGCGCCAGCGCTATCGCCGGCCCAGCGAATCAAAGGGTAGTAAGCCTGAAGACTGGGGAAGCTCGAGGACCAGGCGATGACCGGGACCATCACCCCCCCGAAAACCACGAAGTAGCGCCCCCAGATCCGCCACCCGCCGAGCGTCAGGCCGTAGTCGCGCAGGCGCTGGCGCCAGAGGAGCTTAATCACCAGCGCCGGGATCAGGAAGAGCGCCAGGAAGTTGAAGCCGAACCACCCGAAGCGGGCCCAGTGCTCCAGCCACTGCGGCCAACCCGGGCCGAGCAACTGCAGGCCGGCGGGGGGCCAGGTGCGCGGGTCTGCGTGGTAGTAGACCAGCCAGAGCAGGAGGACACCGAGCAGCATCCCGCCAGTCTCGCGCCAGGGGAAGGGCTCCTGGACGGAAGAGGGGGCGCCGTCCGGGGATGGCGACGGAGGAGAGGCCGGTTCCGTCGCAGGGAGCTCTGCGCTCATCGGCTCTCCCAGACCTGCAGGCCGGTGAAGTCAAAGTCGAAATCCAGTACCATGCCGGATTGCTCGGCGAGGGCGCGGCGGACGGCTCCTTCGCGGTCATCGTCGCAGTAGATGAGGAGGCAGCCTCCGCCACCGGCGCCACAGACTTTGGTGGAGAGGGCCCCGGCGCGGCAGACGACCTCGCGGAGGGCCTCCATCTGCTCGGTGACTACGCCCGGGGCGAGGAGTTTGCGTGCCTCCCACTCGCGGTGGAGCAGTTCCGCGAAGGCCCCCAGGTCCTCAGCCAGGAGCGCCCGGTAGAGGGCCTGGGCCACGGCCTTGATCTCTTGCAGGGCCCCGACGACCTGCGGCTCACCAGCCTCGTAAGCCGCAATCATGCGCTGGTTGGTCTCCCCGGACAGACGCGACTGGCCGGTGTAGTACAGCACCAGGCGCTTGGAGAGCTCGCAGAGAACAGGGGGGCTGGGGAGCAGCGGCTCCACGGCCACGTGATCGTCGTAGAACTCCATGTAGTTGAAGCCGCCGAGTGCTGCCGCGTACTGGTCCTGCTTGCCGCCGACGATGCCCAACTCCTGCTCGATCTGACAGGCCAGCTCGGCGATGTCGAAGCGGCTGAGAGTGTCCCGGTGGCTGTGGCACAACTTGAGGTGATTGAGCAGGCCCAGGAGGGCCACGCCGACCGAGGCGGAGGAGCCAGTGCCGGAGCCGGGGGGCGCGTCACAGTGGACGTAGATGTCGAGAGCCTCGGAGAGGGCCAGCTTCTTCACCGCGCCCTTGAGCAGGTCCAGGTTGCCGTCGTACTCTAGCTCGCGGATGTTGGCGGCCTCCACGAAACGCTCCAGGTCGTCGGCGACGATGCGGATGCCGGTGCCCTCGGTGGCGCGCAGGCTGCAGTAGGCATGGCGGGTGATGGCGGCACTGACCACGGCGCCGCCCTCGCGGTCGCGAAAGGCAGGCAGGTCGGTGGTGCCACCGGCGAAGTCAATGCGGGTGGGCGTCCGGCTGCGGATCTTGTTCGTGGTGGGTCACCTTCCCGAAGAAGCTGTTGGGCGGGGGCTTGTAACCCGCCGTCTGCTGCCGTTGTAGTGGAGGCTTGCCGTGTCTGCACGGCCTGCTGCCCGATTGTCCTCCAGCAAAGCGCTCATGGTCTGTTCTCTTGTGCACATTATAACCCAAGCCTAAAGACCTGTCGCCACGGGAGCGGCCTCAACTGGTGATCTCGAGATTGTCGAGCGGCGGCAGAGTTCCTCCAGCGCAGCCCGGTTGTTCTCGAGCAAGGCAATCATGGTTGGTTTCCCCGAGGCATTATATCCCAAAGCGGGGGAAATGTCGTCAGAAACGGCGGGACGGCGGGGTACAAGCCCCCGCCCTGCAGCTAGCCGAGCTTCTCGGCCAGGTGATCCTTGAGGGCCTGAGCGACCTGGCGGTTCATGCCGGGCACCGCGGCGAGCTCCTCGACGGAGGCGCGTGCCATCTCGTGGAGCGAGGGGAAGGCACGCAGCAAGGCCTGCCGCCGCCGTGGACCCACGCCAGGCACCGCATCTAACTGGGAGCGGGTCATGGCTGCATCGCGCAAGCTAAGGTGATAGGTCCGCGCGAAGCGGTGCGCCTCATCCCGCACCCGTTGGAGCAGATACCAGGCGGCCGGGTGGTCCTGCGCTGGTAAGGGATTGTCCTGCCCGGATAGGAAGACCTGCTCCTCCTGTTTAGCTAAGCCCAGCAACGTTATGTCCGTGCGCCCGGCTTCCTCCAAAACCTGGCGAACTGCAGAGACCTGCCCCACGCCGCCGTCCACCAGGATAAGGTCCGGGGCGGGGAGGAACTTGGGGTCTTCCTCCGCCAGGCGCTGCAGACGCCTGCGCAGGGCCTCGGCCAGCATGGCGTAGTCATCCGGTCCGGGTGCGCGGAGGCGAAAGCGCCGATAGCTTTGCTTGTCGGGAAGGCCCATGCTGAAGACGACCATGGAGGCCGTGGCGTGGTCGCCCTGGAGGTTAGAGATGTCGTAGCCCTCAATGCGCTCGGGGAGGCGCGCCGTTCCGGCCAGGTCGCGGAGGTCCTCGACCGCG
Organism: candidate division WS1 bacterium; assembly: GCA_012523355.1. Taxonomy (GTDB): domain Bacteria; phylum Armatimonadota; class Zipacnadia; order Zipacnadales; family Zipacnadaceae; genus Zipacnadum. The sequence continues at coordinate 698 of JAAYIR010000103.1, read as the reverse complement.
CCGGTGGCGCCCTCACGGCGCTGGCGGGCCTGGAGCGCGCGGGCCAGGGCGGCCTCAGCGTTCTGGCGAGCAAGCTCAATCAGTCGCCGGCCCGCGCCGCGCTCGGGCCGGCGGACAGTTACTTGTGAGCCGCGTAACTCAGACAGGGTCTCTTCCCAGGTCGCGGGGTCCTCGATATCGGAAAGCAGCACCTCGCGGGGCGCCCACTGCGCCTGGCTGTAGTGCTGAGTCAGGAAGGCCTCCAGCATCTCCGCCGGGCTGTGCTGGAGCACGGCCTGGAGGGGATACTCCTCCTGGCCGATCAGGCGGCCGTGGCGCACGCGCAAGACGGCCACCACGGCGGTGTCCTCGAAGGAGGCGACGGCGGCCACATCCTGCTCGACGGCGCGAGTGCTGACGACTACCTGGTCAGACATGGCCCGTTGCAGACTCTGCAGGCGATCGCGGAGCACGGCAGCGCGTTCAAAGTCCAGTTGCAGAGAGGCCGTCTCCATCCGGCGGCGCAGGGCCGCCTCCACCTGGGCGCTCTGGCCACGGAGGAAGCGGCGCACCTGCTCGACGGCCTCGCGGTAGACGGCGGGTGAGATTTCGCCCGTGCAGGGGCCGAGGCAGCGCTTGAGGTGCCAGTTGAGACAGGGAGTGCCGGTGCGCTTGCCGGTCAGGGGCTGGCGGCAGGTGCGCAGGCCGAAGAGCCCGCT
>JAAYIR010000102.1 GCA_012523355.1 candidate division WS1 bacterium | reverse complement strand
TTGATCTGTCCGCGTTCGTCAAGCTCCGCGACCTCAACGCTAGCTACCGCAACTCCCGGGATGAGACGGTAACGTGGTACCGTCCCAATGACGCAACCTACGGGCTGGGCGTCAATGGCGTCATGGATTTCTCCAAGCATTATCCCCGCCGCACCGGTGATTTGGTGGTGGCGGTCACCCAGATCTGGAGTACCCACGCGCGCCAGGCCACCGCGCGGGTTGGCGCCGACTGGTGGCTGAGAGTGGAGGTCAATGGGCAGGAGGTCTTCCGCAGCGACCGCTCCATCGGTGGCTACGGCACGGGTTTCCGTAACGAGATTACGCTCCCGCTCCGCGCCGGCTGGAATGACGTGGTCTGCACTGTGGCCGCCGGCAGTGCCGGACACATGCTATGGTTCAAGCTCTCTGATCCGGGGGATGTGCGGGTGCAGCAGGCTATCACTACTCCGGAGGCTCCACCAGCGGACCTGCCTTCGCCAGAAACGCTCAGGGAAGATACTGTGGAGGTTCCGTTCTGCCTATACGTGGAGGCCACGATCGGCGATGACCCCTATCTGTTCATCCCCTGGTAGCCTGCCCCGTGGGAGGGGTAGCTGAGCTCGTGGAAGCTGGTCGGCATCACTATCCTGGCACCAGGCCTGCCCTGGTTGCCAATCTGACCAGCTCGGCCAGAGAGCCCACCTCCAGCTTGTCCATTACGCGCCCGCGGTGAATCTTGACAGTCTTCTCCTTGATGCCCAGCTCTGTGGCGATCTGCTTATTGAGGCGTCCTGTAACCACCAGCGCCATGACCTGCTGCTCGCGCTTGGTGAGCCGTTCCAGTCTCTCCTCGAGTGCCCTTCGCTTCTGCCGCTCGTTACGGTTAGTCGCATCGCGTCGTAGCGCCGTCTCCACGGCCTCCAGCAGCTGCTCATCTGTGAATGGCTTGGGAAGAAAATCCACAGCCCCGGCCTTCATGGCCCGCACGCTTGTGGGGATATCCCCGTAACCCGTAATGAAGATGATCGGGAGGTCCTTGCCCTTGGCATTCAGCTCAGCCTGGAGGTCCAGCCCGGTCATCTCCGGCATGTCCACATCCAGCACCAGACATGAGGGGCCTTCTGGTCTCTCCGCTTGCAGGAACTCAGTCGCGGAGCTGTACGTCCGGCTGTCGTATCCCGCTGCTCGCAGCAGCCTCTCCAACGCCCGCAATACGGATGCATCGTCATCCACAATATGCACCGCGGTGTCCTCGCTCATATGCTCGGCCCTCCAGTCGGCAGACTAAGCTCAAACCTGGCGCCCGGCCCTTCCTTGGGCACCGTCTCCAGTCTTCCCTCATGGCCTTCGGCGATGCCCTGGCTGATCGCCAGACCCAGTCCCATACCACCCGGGCGGGTAGTCACAAAGGCGGCGAAGACGTCGGCTGCTGCTTCTGGCGCCAACCCCGGGCCATTGTCCTCCACTGCCACCGTTACTTTTCCGCTGTCCCGCAGGCTGGTTTCCACCCATATCTCGCCCTCCCGCGTGCCGGACTCCGCCAGAGCCTGGCGGGCGTTGATGATCAGGTTCAGCACCACCTGTTGAAGCTGCACCCGATCGCCGGGGACTGCTGGCAAGTCCGGGCTGAGACGATATCTCATCTGTACACCATGGAATTGGGCATCCCTGGCCACCATGGCCGCCACCTCGCGGATGGCCTGATTAAGATCTACGAGTTCGCGCTTCGACCGTCGCCGCCGTACGAAGTCCTGCAGGCGAGAGATGATCCTCCCGGCGCGGGTCCCATCTTCCGCGATGTCTGCCAGGATCGCGGCGATCTCATCCCGATCGTAGCTCGCTGACTCCAGGAAGCGCTCTCCCGCCTGCGCGTTGCTCACAATTGCCGCTAACGGCTGATGCAGCTCGTGGGCCAGCGTGCTCAGCAGCATGCCCGAGAGCGCCACGCGCGATACGTGCAGCAGATTCGCTCTCAGATTGTCGCCACGGGCCTCCGCCTGTAAACGCAGAATGGCATTGGCTAGGGCCTCGCCCGCTAGAACCGAGGCGGAAGTCTGGAACTCAGAGCAGTCTTCTCTCTCCTCCGTCCATTCAAACAGAAAGGCACCCACCACGGTATCGCCGCTTACCAGAGGCACGGATAGGCAGGAGCGGGCCTGACGCGCCTCAAACCAGGCACGTTCCTGGCTCGCCTCCTGCGGCAGATCGCGGTCGAGATTACACAGCATGAGGGGCTGCCCGGTCGCGATTTCGCGGGTGAGCCACGGCAAATCGTCGTTCAGTGCCGACGATGTCCTGGGGCTCCCTGCAACGGCCGGAATCGGATATGCGGCTCGAATCGCTAACTTCCCCGTTGCGTGATCCACCTCCACCATCGCCGCCCGCGAGGCCTGCAGGAACTCAGCATATTTCCCTAACGACATGTCAACTACCGCGTTCAGGTCACTCGCCGAGGCGCGAGCAAAGACCGCCAGCAATTCTGCGAGGAGCTCATCAAAACGTAGCTCTTCCACCAGGTGTTCGTGTCCGCGCTTGCGAGCCAAAGCGCTGGCAAACACCTCGCCCACGGTCTGCATCCGCTGGATGAGCTCCTCTGACCATTCCCAATCTGTTTCCGGGGACAAGAAACATATGCAGCCCAACGGATCTCCCCCGGTGATCAGTGGCACTACTAGGCCTCGCGCCGTCCCAAATCTCTCGAACACGCCACGGTCACTCGCCGCTTCCGGCGGGAGAGCGTGGGTCTCGTCCAGACGTATGATCGTTCCGGCTTTTACCTGTGCAAAAGCCCAGGGAGCCTCCTCAACACTGAACTTTATCCCCAAAGGAATTCGCTCCGAGTTTAGCGGCCAACCATGACTTACGGTTGCGGTATCCTGCGATCGCGAGCCCTGGATGACGAACGCCCCACTTAACCCCAGTGCCAAAGTTATCTCCTGAAGAGCTGGCTGCAGCACCTCATCGCAACCCTCGGGCGCAATGCTCACCAGTTCCCGCGAGATGCGTGCCACCAGCGCCTCGAAGCGCGCGCTATCGGCGAGGTCCTCTGCCGCCCGGCGCCGCGCGGTCACATCCTCCAGGATGCAGCACAGCATCTTCCTCCCCTGCACCTCGATGTCCGAGGGGTAGACCTCCACCTCGCGCACTTCTCCGTCGGGGAGTTGCTGCACACAGCCGAAATGCGTGGACCTTCCCTCGGCCACCTCTGTCAGGCGCCGGGCCCAGCCCGCTTCTCCGGCGGGGCTGAAATCATCGGGATGCTTACCCCGCAGCTCCTCGCGGCTGCACCCATAGAGACTGCAGGCCGCGGGGTTGGCGTCATAGATGCGCCCGGTCTCTCGATCTAGACACAGGGCCATCATCCCCTTCCCGTCGAACAGCGTCCGGTAACGCCATTCCGCCTCCGCCAGGGCCGCGGTCAGGCGGCTTTCCGCCTGGGTATGCTCCGTGAGGTCGTAGCTCACGTGGATGGTGCCTTGGAGTTCTTCTCCGGGCCCACGCAGCGGGGTCACACTTATCACGTAGGTCCCGCCCAGAGTATGCTCAACCTCCGCGCGAAGCGGTGCGTTGCCCCCCTGTCTGAGGAACAGCACATGGGGACATCCCTCGGGTGGCTCGGTCGTGCCATGGATGATCTCGTAACAACGCCGCCCAATGAGGGCCTCCGGAGGCTGGCCTACCCTATCCGCCAGTGCCTGGTTGACCCAGGTGAGCTGCCACTCGTTGTTGGTGGTGAAGATGGGCTCCGGAATTGCCTCCAGAGCGCGTTCCCAGTAATCAGTGGCTGGAGCCTTCGGTCTGCTGGGCGCAGCATTCGGCTCTTTATGGTTTTTCATAAACTCTTCCTCTGACGGTCAGTAATCTAGTTTTGGTTCAGCAACCTCACGTTTGGTGCGCTGGCCTCGGCCCTCGGCGCTCACTCTGGTGCGAAACCACCTGCCGAATGTCGGGCCATATAGGACCAAAGTCCTATATGCAGAAGACACCATATCTGGTATATACCCCTTCGCAGCAGTTCACAGTCGCTTTCTGATGTTGTCGCAGGGTCGTGGCACCCCCCCCAACGCATCTGCTGCGGCCCTGTGGCTGGCTGGCGGGGGGCTTTGTCCCCCCGTCAGCCGCGTCCCCCGTGTGATGCGGATGGAATCTTGCGTGCTGGTGATGGTGGAAGAATCTGCTTTCCGACAGGCCCTGGTATCAGCCCTCGAGAGTGCTTCGGGCTTGCAGGTGCTGCTCGCTCTTTCGGTGGACGAGATGCTGGCCCGGTCCGCTCAGCGCACCCCAGACCTCCTCCTGCTAGACCTACAGGTAGGCGGCATGTCAGACCTGGAGCCGCTGGCTATCCTGGCAGAGCGCAGTGAGCTGATCATGACACGCTTCTGGGTTCTGGTAGACCCCGGGCTCGATGAAGACACCCGCAGCACCCTTGCCTGCTATGCCGATCGCCTTATCTTCATGCCCGTCGAGCCCTCCCAGTTGGCGGAGCAAATCCTTGCTGAGACCTCTCCTCCTGGCTCTGGCCTTCGCTGGGTGAGCGACTAGACGCTTTCCTGCCGGTCTCCGAGGTCTACCCCATTCGCGTCTCCAGGAAGGAACTTCCCGCCCTGATGGTCAATTTGCCCTGTGGCTGGGCGTGGGAGGCCCTTCTGGCGGCGCCCGGGCCATGTTTTGAATGGGGAAGCAGTCGGCACGTCTCTTGTTTGTAGGTTGGGATGGCGCGGAACCTGAGCTGGTGCGGCCCTGGATGCGCCAGGGCAGACTGCCCGTACTCGCCAGCCTCGTACGGCGAGGAACGCTGGGGCGCGTGCGTAGTACCATGCCTGCACTCACGCCTCCGGCCTGGAGCAGCCCGGTGACTGGTGTGGATCCCGGGCGTCATGGTATCTACTCTTTCACGCGGCCCGACTCGGATTACCGCGAGAAGGTCATAACCGCTGCCGAGCGCCAGGCTGCCTCGGTATGGCAACGTGTCAGTGCCGCCGGCCCTCGTGTCGGAGTCTTCAATCTGCCCCTCTCTTATCCCCCCGAGGCCGTCAACGGCTTCTTTTTTTCCGGTTTTGACGCTCCCGTTTTTGGGCCTCAGATTGCCCATCCTGCCGGGGCCTTCGAGATCGCCACTCAAGGCCTCACCGGCTACATCCACGAGGGCGCGGCGTGGCTCCGCGATGAGGCCGCCGCGGAGGAAGCCTCCCGTCAGGCGCGCCAGCAACGGGACATGCTCTTGCGCCTGACCGCGGAGTGGCCGGTCGAGGTTCTGGCCTTGAACTTCATGGCGGTGGATCACATTCATCACTATGCCTGGCCCTTGGGGTGGACCACCGAGCAACTGGCCGCCTCCTCCGGCTCTGCGGTCGAGCACACCTACCGCGCTCTGGATTCCCTCCTGGGCGATCTGCTGGAGACCTACGCGGACTAACAGACCCACGTAGTGTTGGCTTCGGACCATGGTGGCGGGCGCCTGCTCGGCCAGGTCACGCTGGAGGTCGCCTTCGCGGAGGCGGGTTTGCTCGTGAGGCACCCTCGCCCCCGGTCCTCGCCCCTGACCGCCGCTCTCCGCGCCGCGCGCAAGTACCTCCCCCGCGGTCTTAAGACCCGTCTGCACTCCCTCCAGGGAGCCGCCTTGCGACGTGCAGTGGGTAATCAGTTCCGCGCGGAGTTGGGCGCCGGGGTAGACTGGAGCCGTACCGTCGCCTTCCCCTGGGGTTCGCGGGGTTTCATTCAGGTCAACGAGCGGGGCCGGCAGCCAGAGGGTTGTGTCGCTCCGGAAGACCGCGAAAAAGTGCTTGCCGACGTGGAGGCTTGTCTCCACGAACTGCGCGACCCCGTAACCGGCCAGCCAGTGATTGGCGGTCTGTTCCGTGGCGAGGAGCTGTATCGGGAGCCACGTGCGGGCTACGCCCCTGACCTCTTGGCGGAGGGTACTGCGGATGAATATTCGGTGCGTACCTGGTGGACCGGGGAAGACCGCCCCGACGGCAGCGTCATCCGTTTTCGGACTCTGGATGATTGTCCCGGCCGCATGACCGCCAATCACCGGCCCTGGGGAGTCATCGCTTCCTAA
>JAAYIR010000101.1 GCA_012523355.1 candidate division WS1 bacterium | reverse complement strand
CCCTCGCTGACCACCTCCAGGCGGCGTTGCTGCTCAGGAAGCCACCGGAGGAGCTCCTGATCATCGGGGCCGTCGGGATCGTAGCCCTGAAAGATCGGCTCCCAGACGGCACTATCGAAAAGCGCCCGCTGCACGTTGACGCAGAAGAGGAGCTGTCCGACCTGCGTGCCCTCGGTGTAGGTATCTACCAGGCTGGAGATTCCTTCCGGAGTCAATTCCTCGGGACGCCGGCGGAAGTAGAAGTGTCCGTTGTCCTCGTTGAGGCAGAGGCACTTGTCCATGGCGGGGGTCTCTCTTTCTGGTCGGCGAGCGCGTACTGGGCGGGGCGCTAGAGAGCGCCGGCGCGGAGATGCAAGACGCGGCCCGCCGGGATAACCGCCGGAGAGGAGAGCCGGATGGTCAGCACTCCCCCTTTGGCGGAGGCCTGGTGGGCTCGCTTGCGGCCGGCGAGGGTGACCTGCAGGCCCGTGGCCTTCCCGGTCCAGGCCAGCTCTAGCTCGCCCAGGGGCAGGGCGCCGTGCTCGACCGTGAGCTCGGCCTCCAGGGCTCCCCCAGTAAGGCGCTGAGAGAACATACCCCAGGCCTGAGGCGTGGACCAAAAGCAGCGGAAAGCGTCCTGATTGATCCGAGGGGCGAAGCCCATACGCTTTTCATGGGCTTCGTACTGGAACCCAGAGAGCGAAATGAGGCCCCCCCAGGCAGACATAGCGCGGGCATAGTGATGGCCACACTCGGCCTCATCCCAGGGGCTGCGTCGCTCACCGTCGTAGCGGGCGCGAGCGGTGCGGTAGATCTCCAGGCCCTCCTCGATGAGCCCCTCGTAGAACATAGCGACCGCGGCGGGGTATTCGACGCCGGTCCAGCCCTCGCTCCAGTAGGGGAAAGGCACCTCCGGGCGCCCCCCGTGCGGCCAGGTGCAGACGAGAGTAACCCCGTCGTCGTTGAGGGCGTAAACGCGGGCTACGTTGACGTGATCGTGCAGTTCACGGCGATAGTTGTAGCGATGAATGGAGGCCAGGGCGGAGCGGACATGCTCCGGGTCGGCGAGATAGCCCAGGTTCACGAGATGCGCGAACTCCTGCCCCACTAGCTGGTCAACCAGGCAGCCTGAGCCGGTCTGATTAAGCGGCTCCGCCACTACCTCCCCGCCCATGCCTATGGTAAGACCCGGCGCGAGAGGTTTGCCTACCTGGGAGCGAATGTCCTGGTAGTAGTACTCCCCATTGAAGAGTTCCTCGTCCCAGAAGCGACTCCCGTTCTCGAAAAGCCGATGGTACAGACCGGCGTCCCGGTCCCCGAGATACCGGGCCATCTCCTCCATGGCGCGCAAGGCACCGAGGTACCAGAAGCCGGTCTGGGGATTGGGACCGTGCCATTCGATATCATAGGTGTTGTGCTGCACTCCTTCCATGACGCCATCGCGGTCAGCGTCCCAGCCGCCCTCAATCCAGGCGAAGGCCAAGGCCCGCTTGGCGGCCGGCCAGAGCTTCCGCAGCCACTTATCGTCGCCGCACAGGCGCCAGTCACGGTACAGCTTCATCAGACATCCCATCTGACCGTCGGCGGCGGCAAGCTCATTATTGGGGGAGCCGAGGGGCAGGTTGGTGCGGAAGGCCATGAGCCCAAGCTCATTGGTACTGTGGAGGAACTCGATGCTGCGCAGGGAGCGGGAGAGGGTGGGGAAGAGAAAGGCGGTGGTCTGCTCGTAGTTCCAGACATGCGTGCAGGAGCCCTGGCAGCAGCCGGCGCGGTCGCAGCAGCCTTCAAAGCCAAAGAACTCACCGTCAGCAGTGCGGAAGCAGGTCTCGGTCCGCAGGGTAGAGACGTTGGCCAGGGCCGCGTCGAGAACCGGCGCGGGGAGGGTGCTGTCCAGGACCGACCGGACGAAGCGCGCGCTTTTCTCCTCGAGCTCGGGCAGCTGTTGAGCGGTATATTGGGCGACGTCCCAGGCGTCCTCAAAACGCGTGGCATAGTAGTTCCCCAAGATCTCGCCCTTCTCGCCCCCCTTGCTGCTCCAGCCCCGGCGGTTGGGGAAATGCCAGGCAAGCAGGAAGGGCAGATCGGCAGCCTCGCCAGGCTCCAACTCGACGTGCAGGGCTAGAGCACAGTAATCCGTACGGTCTTTTGCCGAAGGCCCGCCCGGCTGCAGGTCCTGCAAGCGGCCATCCGCGGAGAGATCGTCCCAGTAGGCCAGGAGCTGGTTCCAGCCCCAGAGAGATTGAGGGCGGTTCCAGTTGGTGCGGTAGCTGCAGTCCTGCCAGGGAGAAGCCAGCGCGAGGGTGCCGAAGACCGGGGAGGTCGGCTGATGGCGCCGGGAGCTCAAGCAGAGGCCATTGAGGGGGCCGGTGACGACCTCGTTGAGGTTCTTGCCGAACGTTTTCAGGGTGTTACTGGTGAGGTCCTCCTTGCCATCGCAGCCGATAGGGTTCATGAGGCTGAAAGCGATGGTAGCCTGCAAGGACCGCGTCCCCAGGTTGCGCAAATGATAGCGCAGCACGGCCACCGGGAGGCCGGACTCGTCAGGATCCAGGGGAATCAGGGGGTTGAAGGCCGTGAGTGAGACGGATACCGGCAAGCGCGGGTCCAGAAAACGAAGTTGCGCGAAAGGGTAAGCGGCACGGAGCTCGGCAGCCTGCAAGCGCGGTAGGCCGGGGGCCAGACCAATGTTGGGGCCGCTCCAGCCACTGAAAGGCGGCTGCAGCTCGGACTCCAGCACCTTACAGACCGGCTCTCGACCTTCTTCCTGCAGCCACAGGGCGGGGAAGCTATAGGGCAGCGTAAACCCCTTGCCGGGGTGATTGAAGATCTCCCAGTCGCGGAGCTGGCCGCGGCCACCGAGAGAAACGGTGCCGGTGCCAATCCCGCCCAGAGGGAAGGCAATCTCGCGCAGATGCGCGCCGGTGAAACAGCGGATACTCCCGGACTCGAAGAGAGGGTCCAGATTGGGCATGAGCAGGCTCCTTAGGTGGCGGATGGTAGTTGTAAGTACTTCGCCATGCGTGGGAACTCGTCCTCCCCTCAGGGCGCGGAGAGACCTGTGGCGGCGCGAACCGGGCCTGCTTCGTTGGCGTCAAGTAAGTATCGCTGGCCGGTGAGGAGCTCGCCGGCCCAAAGGGGGAGAAGGAACATGTCGGAGACCAAGGAACAGGGGATCGCTTGCGCCCACTGCGGAAAAGAGGTATCCTCCACGGTGTATCGGCAATGTGGGACCTGCGGGGAGATCGTGTGTGAGGAGTGCGCGCCGGATCCTTGTTGTCGCGAGACGGAGGAGCACCAGCCCAAGTCCGCGGAGCCGGTCGAGGGATCTCCGGAGGTTACTGCGTAGCTCAGGGAGGTCGGCCCGGTATGGAGAAGGAGAAGCCAGAGCCGGAGAAGTGCGCTCACTGCGGCGCCGAGTTGAAGGAAGACGCCTTCATCTGCGCCTCGTGCGACCAGCCGATCTGCGACGACTGTAACGAGGGGAATTGTCCGGAGCTGGTCTAAACCGGGCAGAGAAGAGGCTTCAGGCGGTGGCAGGGGCCACCGATAGTTTAGCACGTATGAGGGTTTGAAGTTGCCGTCACAGCTTCGAAGGAGGGAACGAAGATGCAGAAGGTAGCTTTCCGGGGAGGTCTAGCGATCGTGCTGGTGGCGATGGCGGCGGGAATGGCTCTGGCGCAAGTGCCAACATCCGACACGGTGCCGCTGACCGTCATCGAGCAGGTATCGCCGCTGCTGGGCTCCATGTGGTTCTGGCGGCCGGAGATTGCCTGGGGTGGGGAGATTCGCCAGGACTCGTACTTCAGCAAGTTCGAGGCCGGTAGCGGAGTCTGGGAGATGGGGCTGTTTACCCGGGTCGGGCCGGGCTTCCGCGACCCCAAGACGTTCCAGGCGATCTTCGGGTTAGCGGCGGATGCCACCTGCCAAGCCGCGTTCGAGATCACCATCTGTGGGAATCCGTGCGAGCAGCCGGTGCTAGCCAAGTTTGAGATTGATCAGAACCATCCCGTGAGCGTGTGCCTGCCCATGACAGGGCTGTATCGGCTGGAGGTCAAGTTCCGGCGGATAGCGGGCGACGGCAACGCGGTGATGATTGCGCCGACGATCGCGTTCTAACCGGGACCGGGGCCTGTCTACCGGAGCCGGGGTGGGGACGGGCCCTTCGCCCGTCGCTCTCCGGCTTGGCAGGTGAGGCGTCATGCGCGATATCCAACCCATCCTCCAGGAGCTGAAGGCTCGCCTGCAGGAGTTGTATGGCGAGCGGCTGAAGGGGCTGTACCTCTTCGGCTCCTACGCCCGGGGCGACGCGACGGAGGATTCGGATATTGACACTAGCTGACAGAAGCTACCTTAGAGCAGAGCGAGAAGGGACGGAGCCCTAGGGCTCCGTCCCTTTCTTTCACTCCAAGTAATCCCGCAGGAGCTTGCTGCGCTGGGGGTGGCGGAGCTTCTTGAGGGCCTTGGCCTCGATCTGCCGGATGCGCTCCCGCGTCACCTCGAAGATGTGCCCTACTTCCTCCAAGGTGCGTGAATAACCATCCTCCAGCCCGAAGCGTAGCTTCAAGACCTCGCGCTCGCGCTCGTTTAGCGTGTTCAGTACCCGCGTGAGCTGCTCACGCAGGACCTGGTTGGAGGCCATCTCCAGCGGGGCCTCGTCCTCCTCGTCGGGCACGAAATCCCCCAGGTGGCTGGATTCCTCCTCGCCCACCGGCGCCTCCAGGGAGAGCGGTTCGGGGGCGATGCGTTTGATCTCGGCCACGCGCTCCAGCGGCAGATCCATCTCGGCGGCGACTACCTCCAAGGTCGGCTCGCGGCCGAGCTGCTGGAGGAGCAGGCGGCTGGTCTTGACCAGCTTGTTGATGGTCTCCACCATGTGCACGGGGATGCGGATGATGCGGCCCTGGTCGGCGATGGCCCGGGTGATGGCCTGGCGAATCCACCAGGTGGCGTAGGTGGAGAACTTATAGCCTTTCTTCCAGTCGAACTTCTCAACCGCGCGCATCAGGCCCATGTTGCCTTCCTGTATGAGGTCGAGGAAGCTCATGGAGGAGCGGCCGGTATACTTGCGGGCGATGGAGACGACCAGGCGGAGGTTGGCGTTGGCCAGAGCCCAGACCGCGCGCTTGTCCTGGAGCTTCATCACGCTGGGGTCGATGCTGGAGGCATCGATCTGGTGGTTGAAGCGGACGTAGAGGGGCCCGCGGCAGCCCACGTCGCTGCTCTTGTCGGGGGGGAAGCACTCAGTGACCAGCAGGCGTGAGTAGCGCTCGGCCACACAGAAATCCAGGGTGTAGTTCTCTGGCATGGGGAAGCCGCTCTCGCCGGTGAGGCCGCCCTTGCCACCCTTGAGAGTAAGGGTATGGGCCAGATCGGTGACCAGAGGCCGCTGCGGCAGGAAGTGGATAGCACGCTCCTGGGGATCATACTCCACGTGGCCGGGGACCGGAGTCTTCATGGCGTCCACCAGGGTCACGGTCTTGGCGTTGACCGAGGAGGGCTTGGCGCGGCGGTCCAGTACCACGACAAGCGAGCCACAGGGGTCCAGGTCCTTGCTGCCAGGCGCGGGGGAGGCGCTGAGCACGCGAGGGCCGCCCTTGCCCACGGCGATGCTGAAGGAATACTTGAGCTTGCGGGCGAGAGTCTGGCGCCCCTCGCTGCGCAGACCGGACTGGCCGCCCTGGATCTCGACGGTATAGGTGTTGCGCAGGCGCCAGGGCTCACGGGGCTCGAAGCTCAGCTGCCAGGGCTCGTTGCCGAGACTCAGGCGACCTTTGACCACGCGGTTCTGGGCGTCGGTGACGCGGAGGACCTCGGGCTGGAGGGATTGAGGATCGAGAGCGTCGCTGAATTCCAGCCGGAGAGGTGTGCGCGGGTCCACCCCCTCCTCGCCGCGGGCCGGGGAGGCGCTGGTCAGGCGCAGGCTGCTGGTCAGGGAGCCGGTGTAGAAGCTGGCGGTGAAGTCCTGCTCCAGGGGCAGGCCGGCGAGGTCAAAGAGGCCATCGCCGCCGCGCAGGGTGATGACGTAGAGCGTGTCGGGATTGAGCCGCTCGTGAGGCGTAAAGCGGAGGCAGTGGTGGAGGGGATCATAACGAAGTTCGCCCTCACCCTTCTGAATGCGCTGGGCCAGATCGACCTCCTGGCTCGCGGTGAGCAGGGGGACCTTGCCGATGTCGCGCAGGTACATGCGCACGGAATCGTCAATGGGCACCGATTCCAGGCTCTGGATCTCGCCGCTGAGGAGGTCGGTCTCTTCGGTGTCAGGCGCAGCCTCCTCGCCGTCGGCCAGGACGATATCCTGCTCCTGGATGAGGCGGTAGACCGCCTCGATATCGCCGGTGTCCACCAGCTCGCACTCGGCGAGGGTCTCCTGGATCTCCGTCTCAGTAAGGCGGCCCTGGCGCCGGCCGCGGGCCAGCAACTGCTGCACTTCTTCCAGTCGCTGCACCGGCGACTCCATGCGTTGGGACAACGGGCTCAACTCCTTTCTGGCTCGTCTGAGGTGGCTTGGCCCTCGGACTGCTGTAATCTCCGCGCCTGACCGGGGGGGAACCAGAAATCGTAATCCCCTCGGCCTCGAGTTCGCTGGACCAGTTGCAGATAGCGGCGGTAGTCGGGATCGTCCCGACTAATCTCGCCCTGGGCCATGCGCTGGGTGAGACGAGCGCGCAGGGCCTCGAAATTCTCTTCTTCGGGAGCGGAGTCAGCAGGCTCCAACTCGTCCCCCTGGGGGATCTCGTATACCGGCTGCAGGCCGGCAGGTCCGCGGTATGAACGCAGTTTCGCGGCGGCGAGGTCAATATCCTTCTCGCTGACCTCGTTAAGTGGCGCCAGGAGGAGTTCCACGCCGATGGACCGGACACCGCCCTCAGGCAGATGGTCCACGATCTCCTGGGGGGCGAAGCTATCGCGCTGCAAGCCCTGGAAGAGAGCCTGGGCCAGGAGGCGGTGCTCGAGCAGGCCGAAGTCCTCCACCTGCACCTGCCGGAACAATGCCTCGGCACAGGGCTGTTCCTGGAGCGCCATGCTGAGCAGTTCGCGTTCGAGTTGTCGGCGGCCGGGAGGGATAGGGTCGCTCTGCTGAGCCAGGGACTGCAGAATCAGGTCCTCATCGAGGGCCTGCCGCGGACGAGTACGCGAGGGCCGGGGCATGCGGCGGCGCAGCTCCAGCATCAGCGCCCGCTGCATGGCCCCGATGGCGGCGGGGTCGCGGGCGCCCCAGAGCTCCGCAGCTCGCCGCAGGAGAGCGTCGCGCCGGGGGCGCTGCTCGATCTTGAGCAGCACATCCACGGCCCGGGTGGCGGCTCGCGCCAGACCGTTGGCGCCCTGGTTGTGGTAGCGGGCGAAGGTCATGTCCAGTTCGTACTCGGCCAGGCTCTGGCGCGTGGTCAGGCACTGCTCCCAGCCCTCCAGGCCGTGGGAACGCACCAGTTCATCAGGGTCGAGACCCGGGGGCAGCGTGATCACCTGAGCGTCCACCCCGGCGCGTTCGAAGACCTCCAGGCTGCGCAGAGCGGCAGCCTTCCCGGCGGCGTCGGCGTCATAGCACATCACCACCGTCTCGACGTAGCGGCTGAGCAGGCGGACATGGTCCTCGGTGAGTGCGGTGCCCAGGGCGGCTACCACCTGCTCAAACCCGGCCTGGTGGAGGGCCAGCACATCAGTGTAACCCTCGACCAGCACCACCAGGTTGGAGGCGGTCATGGCCTGGCGCGCCTGGGGCAGGCCGTAGACATGCCGGCCTTTCTTGAACACGGGGGTGTCGGGGCTGTTGAGGTACTTGGCACTCTCTTCAGGATCTAGCGTGCGCCCGCCAAAGCCCAGCACCCGCCCGGAGGCGTCGGTGATGGGGAACATGATACGGTGGCGAAAGACGTCATAATGGCCGCTGGCGCTCTGACGGGCCCGGATAAGTCCGGCCTCGCGAGCCACGGCCGCGGGCACGCCCTGGCGGGAGAGGTGCCGCGCGAGGTCCTCCCAGTCGTCCAGCGCCAGACCGAGGCCGTAAGTCTCGAGGGTCTCGGGGCGGAGGCCGCGCTGCTCCAGGTACTCGCGGGCGGCGGCGCCGCGGGGGGACTGGAGGTTGCGGCGGAAGTGTTCGGCGGCGATCTCCAGAGCGCTGTACTGACCGCGACGGCGCTCGAGGCGGGCCTTGTCGGCAGGAGCGGCGCGCCAGGGGAGACCCAGCTGATTGGCCAGCCGCGCGGCGGCCTCGGGGAAGGTCAGGCCCTCGATCTTCATCAGGAAAGTGAAGACATCACCGCCGACACCGCAGCCAAAGCACTTGAAGAAGCCGGCCTGGGGGTCCACGAAGAACGAGGGGGTCTTCTCCTGGTGGAAGGGGCAGCGGGCCTTCAGACGGCGGCCAGAGTGCTGCAGGGGGACGTACTGCTGGACAATAGCGGCCAGGTCTGCGCGGCGCTTGATTTCTTCAATTGCGGCATCGCTGTCCATCAGTACTACCGGCTTGTCCTCGTGGGAGATCCCCTCCTCTAATTCGAGAGGCAGGGCGGTGAATCCTTCAAGAGGGTTGTGATGGGAGGACGGGAGAGGTCCTGGCGCGGCCCGAGGCAGGACAGGCGGGACGCCTGTCCTACCGGCGGGGTACAAGCCTCCGCCCTACAGTTGCATGACCTGGGCGAGTTTGGCGCCGAGGTCGCGGGCAGCCTGGAGGTCGGCCTCGTCTACCGTCAGGTGGGCGCGCAAGGGGTCCGCCACGGGCTTCATCTTCAGGTCCAGCAGACGCTGGTGGAGGAAGCGGGGGGCCTCGCCGCTCCAGGCGTAGGAGCCGAAGGCGGCCACCGGGCGGCCCCGCAGCTCGAGGGTGGCCAGCGAGGAGAGCAGGTCCCAGACCGGCTTGACCGCATCGCCGTTGATGGTGAGCGAGCCCACGGCGAGCCCGCCACAGGTCTCGATCTCCCCCAGGAGCGCGCCCACGTCGGCACTGGAGAGGTCCAGCAGCGAGACCCGGGCGCCCTGCTCCTCCGCGCCGCGGCTGATCGCCTCGGCCAGGCGGCGCGTGTTGCCGTAGGAGCTGGCATAGAAGACCAGCAGGCGGTCTTTCTGGCTGCCAGGGAGGACTGAGGCCCACTGGCGGTACTTCTCCAGATAGGCTTGCGGATTAGCCCGCAGGACAGGCCCGTGACTGGGGCAGATGATCTCCACCTCGCGCCGGGCGATCTCGTCCAGCGCCTTGAGCACGTGGGACTTGAAGGGCCGCATAATGACGTTGAAATAGTACTCGAACTGGTAGTCGTAGCTCTCCACCAGGTCGTTGAAAAGGCGTTCATCGCAGAAATGCGCACCCAGGAAATCGCAGGGGAAGAGCACGCGGTCCTCCGGCAGGTAGGTGAACATGGTGTCCGGCCAGTGGAGGAAGGGGGCGGGGATGAACTCCAGGGTCTTTCCGCCCAGGTCGAGGGTGTCACCGGCGCCGACCAGGAGGGGGTCGAGGTCGTGGTTGAGGAGCGCGGAGACGAAGAGCCTGGCGCTCTTGGAGCAGACGAGCTGCGGATGGCCGAGGCGCTCCAGCACGGTGGGGAGCGCGCCGCTGTGGTCGGGCTCAGTGTGGTTGAGCACCAGATAATCCACCTGCCAGGGGTCCAAGACCTCCTCCAGATGGGTGAAGAGCTGGTCCTCGAAGCCGCGCTTGCTGGCCTCAATGAGGGCGGTCTTCTCCCCGCCCTGCACCAGGTAGGCATTGTAGGTGGTGCCGTGGGGAGCCGCCATGATGACGTCGAAGACGCGAATGTCAGGGTCAAGGGCGCCGACCCAATGCACGCCGGCGGTAATCTGAGTTGCCATGTGTCGTACCTCCTAGGGCATGGACGCTGGCAAGGGCGAGAAGGTTGTGTGCCAGGCGTGCGGTGGGCAAGGAAACTTAACGCCGGGGGCGAATAGTCTAGTGCTCTCGCGACAGCCGGGGAACCTGAGGGACTGGGGATGGCGTTGTATGGGCTAACAGCTTGGTTTGAACTGTGAAGCTGAGGGGCTCCCAAGAAGGAGTAGACGCATGACTGCAAGACGAGTTGTCTTTCTGCTGGTGGCCGCAGCCGGGGCCGGGCTGGTAGTAAGCCTGCTGTGGCTGGGGATAGCCGGGCACGGCGCCTGGGCGCAGGAGGAGGTGGCAATCCCTCCCGATGCCGCCAAACCACTGCACCAGATTCCCACTGAGCCGCCGCCACCCCCACGGCCCGAGGACCAGGCGCCCCCGCTGGAACAGTCGCTGAAACAGGCACTCTCCAGCGACCTGATGATGCGTCAGCAGGGCCTTCGCGGGTTGGCGGGCAACTACCGGGAAGCCAGCGGCGAGGTGAAGACGCAGATTCAACAGATTCTGCGTGAGGCCGCGCTGAAGGGGGAGACTGCGGAGATCCGGGTGGCCGGAGTCAACGGGCTGGGGGCGCACGTGCAAGACAACTGGCAAACGTTGGTGCAGGCTACCCGTGACAGCGAGGAGGCCGTGGTCCAGGCCGCCCTGGTATACCTGCCACTGGCCCCGGAGGGCGCCGCGGTGGAGAGCCGTCTGGAGGAGCTCACGCGCTCCAGGAACACCAGCCTCAGTGTGCAGGCCGTGGACCTGTTGATGAAGCGCTACGGGCAGCAAGGGGCGGCGGGTATCCAACGGCTGGCGGGTCAGCTTGGCAACGTGGCGGGGGACGCGAGCGCCAAGTCGGCGCTGCAGCTCACTATCATCGGGCGGCGAGATAAGTCGGGAGCGGATACGGGAGTGGTGCCGGTGGTGACACAGACGCTGGCCAGCGGCGCCAATCCGGTGCAGCGGCATGCCGCGGCGGTTGTACTCGGCATGATTTGCGGGGGCAAGACCCCGCGCCAGGAGGCCTTCCAGGAGGCGGCGCTGGCCGAGTTCAAGTTCGAGGCCAAGCTGGAGGAGCCGGATCTGCGGCCTTTGCCCGTGCTCATCGAGCGATTGCGGAACGACCCCTATGACCTGGCGCGCGAGTCCTGCGCGCAGGCGCTGGGGCTGCTCGCCAGCGAGAAGGCGGCCCCCGCGTTGGCCGAGGCGGTGCGGAAAGATCCGGCGGCGGAGGTACGGGTGGCGGCGGCGCGGGCCCTGGTGATGATTCCGGGCACGCACGCGCTGGGGGCGCTGTCGGAGGCCGTGCGGAGTGACTCTCACGCACGGGTGCGCGAGTTCGCCGTGAGCGCGCTAGGGTGGATGGAGGATCAGGGGGTGATCGCGCCGCTGATCGTCGCCACCGGCGATGAGGATGCGGAGGTCCGGCGCCTGGCGGCGGTGCAACTGGGCAAGCTGAAGCCGGACGAGGCTCTGGAGTCGCTCACAGCGTTGTTCAAGGATCCCGACGAGGACGTGCGCTGGGCGGCGGTGATTGCCGTGGATGGCCTGCGTACCCGGGAGGCCGAGGATGCGCTGGTGGGTGCGGCGCAGGATGTATCGCCGCTAGTCAGTCATGCGGCGCAGATCGCGCTGCAGCATCTGGGCTCGACTCGGGGCGGCGAGGATCTCCACTTCCGACAGAGGGGAGACACGGACACCTCCCAGGCCTAGACGGCCGAAGCAGCAAGGGGTATGAGGGGACAGGCCATGGCCTGTCCCCTTTTTGCTAGGCGAGCTTGGCGAGCGCGAGCTGGGCGGCCTTCTGGCCGGATAGGAACATACCGCCAAAGATAGGACCCATGCGGCAGGCGCTGGCCACCGCGTTGGCCGCCATCCCTGAGGCGATGACGTTGGGATAGACCTCCCTGGTGAGTTCCACGATCTGGTTCTCCCCCAGCGCACTGTTCATGGAGCGCTCTCCCATCACTTGACCGGTGGGGCTGTCCAGGCGGGCGCCGGGGATCTTGCGCTGGATAGTGCGGAGCACGCTGGCGTCATGGCCCGTGGCGTCAATGAGTACGCGACAGCCCAGGCTTAGTGGATCCACGTGCAGGCCGGCTTTCTCTACTGCGTCCCAGTTAACGACCACGCCGCGCACCTCGTCGGCCTCGTTGACCATGACATCCTCGACCGTTATGCCCACCCAGATACTGGCGCCGGCGTCCCGGGCGGCGGCGGTACACTTGGCGACGGTCTCGACGGAATCGGCGGTGTAATAGCCTCCTTCCGCGGGTTCCAGATGGACGTGGATCTCCTCCAGCAAGGGGCGGGCTTCCTCTTGGATGACCAGGCGCGGGAAGAGCATGCCGCCGCCCCACATGCCGCCACCCACATGCAGGTGGCGCTCCAGCACAGCTACGTGGCGGCCTGCCGCAGCCAGGAGCCGAGCTGCGGTCAGGCCGGAGGGCCCGGCTCCAGCGATCGCTACCTCCAAATCGGTGTCGGCCAGGAACCGCTCCGCAAAGCCGGAGACGATGAGACGGGTAATCTGGGTCTCGTCAAGAACAGGAGAGGGTTGGGACATGTGCAGACCTCCTTCAGAGATGGGGAACGGACGTGAGTGGAGGCCGGGAGGAGGAAGAAGGGGCGTTGGGCCCATCTGCGGCAACAGGCGAGACACCTGTCTTGCCAGGAACACTTCCTACGCCGGCATTATCCGGATCAGGTCCGCGCGTCGTGGCGCGCTCGGGGTCAGCGGATGACCGCTCTCTCAGCTAGATAAGCTCCCCCGGTTCCTCTGTGAGGGAGGGATTGTAGCAGGAGGGAAGGCGAAGGGCAAGAGATATGCGGTCCTGCGGCCGCTGGTCGTGCCCTCGCTTAGAAGGAAGCTGGGCCCCAGTGGCGAACCGTGACTACACTAACCGACGAAGGGGCGATCTG
>JAAYIR010000100.1 GCA_012523355.1 candidate division WS1 bacterium | reverse complement strand
GCGCTCCGCGGCGCTTGATCGCCGGCAGAATGGCATTCAGCTCTGCGCTTTCACCGCTCTGCGAAAGGGCGATCACCACGTCGTTCTCGGTAATCATGCCCAGATCGCCGTGGGCTGCATCGGTGGGGTGCATGAAGGCGCTGGGACAGCCGGTGGAGGCCAAGGTGCCGGCCAGCTTGCGGGCGATGGCGCCCGACTTACCCACGCCGGTGAGGATCGCGTGCCCCTGCGTCTCCAGAAGCATCCTTACCGCGCGCGCAAAGTCCTCGCCCAGGCGCGTAGCCAGATCCGAGACGGCCTGCGCCTCGATGAGAATGGTCTGCCGGCCCTGTTCAATGATCTCGTCGTTATTCATGTATGAAATGGCTTCACACCGTTCCCCCGCTGGCGGGGGAGATAGGGACCGAGGTCAAAGGGACTCCTTGACCGCCTCGTGTATTCTTAGCGCTGTCTCCAGCACCCGGCGCAGCTCCGTGAGCGGCAGCATATTGGGGCCGTCGCACGGCGCGCGGTCCGGGTCGGGGTGTACCTCCAGGAACAGGCCGTCCAGGCCCGTCGCCACTGCCGCCCGCAGCAGGGGAGGCACGAACTCGCGCTGCCCCCCGGAACATCCTCCGAGCCCAGAGGGAAGCTGTACACTATGCGTGGCGTCGAAGATCACGGGATGGCCCAGCGAGCGCATGATAGGCAGCCCACGCATGTCCACCACCAGATTGTGGTAGCCGAAGGTCGTGCCCCGCTCAGTGAGTGTGACCTGCGAATTGCCGGTGGCGGTCACCTTACCCGCGGCCCCGGCCATGTCCTCCGGCGCGGCGAACTGACCTTTCTTGATGTTCACGGGCTTGCCGGTCTCCCCCACCGCCACCAGCAGATCTGTCTGCCGGCAGAGGAAGGCCGGTATCTGCAGGTAGTCCACCACCTCCGCAACCGCCCGAACCTGAGCGGTCTCGTGAACGTCCGTAAGGATGGGCAGGCCGGTGGATTCCTTGACGGCGGCGAGGATGGCCAGGCCTTCCTCCCGCCCCGGACCGCGTTGGCTTTCGAGGGCGCTGCGGTTGGCCTTATCGTAAGAGGCCTTGAAGCAATAGGGCATGTCGAGGCTGGCCGCGATCTCGGCGGCTTGCTCGGCCACCGAGCGGGTGAAGGCCAGGTCCTCCACCACGCAGGGGCCGGCGATCAGCGCCAGTTGACCATTTCCGATGGTGAACAGGCCCTCGGCTACAATGACGGGCGGAACTGGGGTGCTCATATCGGCTCGTCTCCCGAGGGACTCACAGCATACAGGCGGCGAACCCGCTCCAAGTCCTCCGGCGTGTCCACGCCCGGCGAACCGGATTCCACGATCAGGACGCGGATCGGGCAGCTGTGGCCCAGGGCGCGAAGTTGCTCCAGCTTCTCGGCGCGCTCCAGCGCGGTGGGCTGCAGATGATTGAGCCACAGGAGCGTCTCGCGCCGGTAGGCGTAGAGGCCCAGATGCTTGAGGGCCGTCAGGCGCGTGTGTACGTCGCTGAAGACATTATCGGGAGTGGCGGTGGGAGTGTCAAGCCGGAAATAAGGCAGTGGGGAGCGCGAGAAATATAGGGCGAAGCCGCGCTCATCGAGCACCACCTTGACCACGGCGGGGTCCCTGAACTCCTCGGCACTGCGAATGGGGGTGGCCACCGTCGCCATGCGCAGGTCCGGGGAGGAGAAGGGTTCAACCAGAAGGTTAACGGTCTCGGGCCGCATGAGCGGCTCGTCGCCTTGCAGATTGACAACCACATCGCACTCGAATTTGTTGGCCACCTCCGCGACGCGGTCGGTGCCGGAGGGATGGCGCGGGTCAGTCATTACGGCCTCTCCGCCGCGATCCCGCACGGCCTCCAGAATCCGCTGATCGTCGGTAGCGACCAGTACCTGTTGGAGCGAGCGGGCCAGGCGGGCCCGCTCATAGACGCGCCAGATCATCGGCTCGCCCCCGAGGTCGGCCAGCGCCTTGGCCGGCAGGCGGGTGGAGCCATAGCGTGCCGGTATGATGCCGATAGCCTTCATACTGCCAAGTTCCCCGCGTACCGGGGCGGCTCCTTCGTAGCGCCCTCGGCAGGAGCTGAAGGCCGACACACGGAATTGACTGCTGACTGTTCCGACACTCGCAGGCTGCAACTCACGAGAGGATGACTCCATGAAGATACTGTTTGCTTCCGCAGAAGTAGCTCCCTTTGCCAAGGTGGGTGGCCTGGCGGACGTGGCTGGCTCGCTCCCGCTAGCCTTGGCCGCGCGGGGCCACGACGTGCGCGTGATCATGCCCAAGTACCTGACCATCTCGGAAGGTCCCTGGGAGCGGCAGCGCGTGCTCGACGGCTGTCCGGTCCCCATGGCGGACCACATGAGTGGCTGCGCTCTGGACGAGTCGCGCCTGCCCGGTTCGGAGGTGCCCATCTACTTCGTGGAGCACCACGACTACTTCTCCCGCCCCGGGATCTATGGCCCCCCGGGCGGCGCTTATCCGGACAACCTGGAGCGGCTGACCTTCTTCTCACGTGCCGTGCTGGCTGTGCTGGAGCCACTGGGGTGGCAGCCGGAGGGCATCCATCTCAATGACTGGCATACCGCGCTGGTGGCCGTCTACCTGGAGGGCGGCACGCCCGCGACGGTGTATACCATCCACAATCTCGGCCCCGCCTACCAGGGCACCTTCCCGGCGGCAAAACTGCCGGTGACGGGACTGCGAGCGGACTACCCGTGCGCGAAGAATCTGCTCGTGAATGAGCAGCTCAACCTGGCGGCGGCGGGACTCTCGTGCGCGGACATGGTCAATACGGTCAGTCCCACCTACGCGAAGGAGATCGCCGCGGCCGGGTTTAGCGGAGCGCTGGCGGCCCTGGTTCAGGCGCGCGGCGCTGACGTCTGGGGCATTCTCAACGGCATTGACTACACCGCCTGGGACCCGGCGACCGACTCCAAGATCCCCGCGCACTATGACGCGAAGAGTCTGGCCGGTAAGACGGCCTGCAAGGCGGCTCTTCAACAGAGCATGGGCCTGGAGGTCAACCCCGATATCCCCCTGGTCGGTCTGGTCACCCGGCTGGACGCTCAGAAGGGGCTGGACCTGCTCGCGGAGGGACTGCCCAAGCTCACGCAGATGCAGCTGGCGGTCCTGGGCACTGGTGATCCGGCGCTGGAGAAGGTGTTCGCGGAGGCAGCCCAGACCCGTGCGGAGGTCGGCGTCATGCTCAAGTTCGATGAGGCTCTGGCGCGGCTGATCTACGCCGGTTCGGACATGTTCCTGATGCCCTCCCGATATGAGCCTTGCGGCCTGGGGCAGATGATCGCCATGCGCTATGGCACGCTGCCGGTGGTGCGCGCCACCGGCGGCCTGGCCGACAGCGTGATCGAGAAGCCGCGCCGCGGGCAGAAGCAGAACGGTTTCGTGTTCGAGGCGTACACCTCTGCGGCGCTGGTGGAGGCTCTCCTGCGCGCCGCAGAGCTGTACCGCAGGAAGCCGAAGGTCTGGGCAGAACTGGTGCAGAATGCTCTGGGCACAGACTTCAGCTGGGACCAGTCCGCGGGTGAGTATGAGAAGCTCTATGCCGCCGCGCTGAAGAAGACTTGAGACACAGCTCTGTACAAGGAGGGGCGGGATAGAGGTCCACGTCCGCAGGACGGGGCGGTTCCATCCAGTCCGCACAGATGAGCAACTACTCGGCCCGCGACCTGGCTCATATCCGCGAACTCGCCTCCGAGTACCGGGAGGCCGCCTGCAGCACCGAGTTCGAGGCGCGGCGCCGATGCTGGCGCGATGCCAACGAGCGGCGCTCCGGGGACCGTGCCCCGGTCTGGTTACGCCCGGATAGCCTGTGGCAGGAGCTGGTCCCCGCCGACACGCTGCAGTGCTCTGACCCGCTTCTCCGGGATCTGGAGCTCTGCTTGCGGCGGGAGCTATACCACGCTGCGATCGGGGACGACCATGTCTTCGATCCGTGGTGGGGCGTCAGTGCAGTCTTTGACTGCGCCACGGAGCATCCCTGGGGCCTGCGGATTGGCAACCAGGTGGAGACTACCGAGCTGCGGGGCTTCCGCTACGACCACCCGGTGAAGACCGAGGCCGATTACGAGCTGGTCACCGTTCCCGGCTACACCTACAACCCGGCCAAGACCGAGGAGAACCTGAGCCGCATGGCCGAGATCCTGGGCGAGACTCTGCCGGTCAGGCTCAACTGCCAGCCGGTGCTCCACCTCACCCTGGGCAATTACCTCGACCACCTCCGAGGCATGGAAGCCTTCCTGGGGGACCTGGCCTTCCATCCCGAACTGGTGCACCGGACCATGGCGAAGGTCACTGAGGGGGTCTTCGCGGCCCTGCGTGCTGCCGAGGAGACCGGTCTGCTCACCCCCAACAACACGGGGCCCATGTTCTGCAGCGATCCCGTCGGCCCCCAGCCTGCGGACGGCAAGCTGCGTTTGTGCAACCTCTGGCACGGAGCGAATAGTCAGGAATTCCAGATGGTCTCCCCGCGGATGCAGGAGGAGTTCCTGATGAACTACCAGATCCCCCTGCTGTCACAGTTCGGCGCGACCTGGTATGGCTGTTGCGAAGACCTGACCCAGAAGATTCCTCTGGTTCTGCGCATTCCGAACCTGCGCATTTTTGTGTCCTCATACTGGACGGACCTGGACCGGGTCATCGAGGCCTGCGGGGACCGGTACACCATCATGTGGCGGCAGCTGTCGGCGATGGTGGTCTTCGCTGACGACCTCCAGCCCATTCGCGAGCACCTCGAAACGGGGATGAGGAAGCTGCAGGGACTGCACTACCAGGTGGTTCTCCGTGAGTTGGAGACCCTGCAGGGGCACCCTCACCGTCTCCAGGAGTGGGCCGCGCTGACCAAGGAGCTGGCAGCCAAGTATGCGTAGGGGGAGGTGAGAAGTGCGGGTGGGAGAGCCCCTGGCCCGGGTGAGCGGCGAGCCAAAGGCCCACCCTCTCTGCGCTGGGGAGAGGGGGCGGCGCGCGGAGACGGACTCACGACTTCTTCTTCGTTCGCTTCTCTGCCCAGCCTTCCTTGATCCGCTGCGCGGCGCGGCTGACGCCCAGCGCACCGGGTGGCACGTCCTTGCTGATCACTGACCCCGCCGCCACGAAACTCCCAGCGCCGATGGTCACGGGCGCGATTAGCGCCGCATCACTGCCCACGAAGGCGCCGTCCTCGATGAGGGTGGGGTTCTTCTTTTCCCCGTCGTAGTTGCAGGTGATGGCGCCAGCGCCGATGTTCGCCCCGGCTCCAACCGTGGCATCGCCCAGATAACTGAAATGGAGGTCCTTGGTCCCCGCGCCCAGACGGCTGCGGCACACCTCCGAGCCGGTGCCCACTCGCACCTGCTCCTCGAGCGTGCTGTGGTCGCGCACGTGCGCGTTCGGCCCAATCTGCACCCGTTCCCCCACCACGCTCTCGCGCACCACGCTCCCGGCCTTGACCACGGTGCCCGCGCCGAGGTGGCAGTCCTCGACCACGACGTGGGGTCCAATGACGCACCCCTCGGCAACAGTGGTCTCTCCCCGCAGTATCGTCCCCGGGTACAGGATGGTATCCGGACCCACCTCTACCCCGACGTCAACATAGGTCGTCGCCGGGTCCACCATCGTTACGCCGTCCAACATCAACCGATGGTTAATCCGGCTGCGTAGAACCGCCTCTGCCCTGGCCAGCGTCGCGCGGTCGTTAATGCCGATGACCTCGGTGGCCTCCTCCACCATCACCGCGGCTACCTTCATGCCCTTGCTGACCAGTATCTCCACCGCATCGGTGAGGTAGTACTCGCCCTTCAGATTGTCGTCGCGGATCTCCTCAAGGGCTTCCCAAAGCGCCTCAGCTCGAAAGCAGTAGACGCTGACGTTACCTTCCCGGATCTCCACTTCCTCGCCCCTCGGCTCCTCGGCGATACGCAGCACCAGGTCCGGGTCTGCCGGATGGCGGATGATCCGCCCGTAGCCCTGGGGGTTTTGGAACGCGGCGGTGACCAGCGTGCAGGCCGCGCCTTGCCGGTGGTGCTCGGACAGCATCCGCTCCCAGGTCTCGGTCCGCACCAGAGGGATATCTCCACAGGTCACCACGATGTCGCCCTCGAACTCGGCCAAGGCCCCGCGCGCGGCCTTGGCGGCGTCGCCCGTACCCAGTTGCTGCTCCTGCACGGCAAATACGACTGCGGGATCGCTCACCGATTGCCTAACCTGCTCTGCGCCCTGGCCAACTACGACCACCTGCGGGTCCGGGCCCAGCGGCCGTAGACTGCTCAACACCAGGTTGAGCATGGTCTGCCCGCAGAGACGGTGCAGCGGCTTGGGGATTTGAGACTTCATGCGTGTGCCCAACCCGGCGGCGAGCACTATGCTGGCCAGTTGCGACAAGATAATCACCTACCATTGAAGGAGCTGGGTATACTCTTCGGAGACCAGAGGCAGAAATCCTGCCTGCCCGGCCTGCAGATGATCCGACTGGCCGGCCCCAGCCCTGCATGGGGTCTATCTCCTCTGCCGCGTACGAGGCTCATTCCGGCGCCTGCTACCGTAGCCCCAGGACCTGCGTGAGCCTCTCGATGAAGTAACTGTAGTTCGCGAAGGAGATATCCGTCGGGACGGAGTGGTCTATCGCCGGCAGGAAGCCGCCGTCCTCGATCACCCAGCGGTTGCGCTCAATCTCGGCATCAATCGCTGCCGGGCCCTTGGCAATCTCGCGCTTGTCTATCGCCCCGGCCATACGCAACTCGCGGCCAAACTCGCGGCGCAACTCGGGGGCGCTCATATTCGCCGCCACCTCGCAGGGCGCCACCCCATTGATCCCCACTTCCAGATAACTGGGAATAAGCTGGCGCACGTCCCCGTCGCTGTCGTACCAGCAGAGGTGGATGCCAAGCTCATGTGCCAAGTCCATGAACTTGCGGTGGCGCGGGAGTATGAACTTGCGGAACATGGCCGGGGAGATGAGCGGACCGGTTTTGAAGGCGATATCCTCCCCGTAGCCGATGAGGTCAATTGTGATGAGTGCCGTGGCTCGCTTCAACCCCTCCAGGCAGAAGAAGTTGATGCGCTCAAACAACTCCTCCACCAACTGCGGTGCGTCGTAGAACATGTAGCTCGCGACCTCGGGGCCAGAGAGATTGCGGAGGGTGTTGTAGTAGCAGCCGCCGTCAACCAGCGGCACTGAGTCCTGCTCCGACGCCTGGCGAGTCTGTTCCTCCCACTCCGGAGGGTAGCGGCTCTCGAGCGCCTCCGGGTCGAAGTGCTCATCCAGCACTCGCTGGAGATCGGCAGGGGTCTTTACCGGATATTCCAGCCACTCAGGCATAGAGGTGTGGTCGCGGAACTTGCGCACCGTGCGCCCGAAGTGGTCAATCTCGATGGTGAAGTCTCCCTCCTCGCGGAGCACCTGCGGCTCAAAGGGCGGCCAGACCCCGGTGGGGCCGCTGACAACGTTCAGGCGCAGGCCCTGGACCCCGAAATATTCATTAACCTCCACGTCCCGCGGCAAGCCCTCTCGGTGCCAGCGCTCCAGGGTGTCTGGCCAAGGTCCGACCAGATGCAGCGGCGGATGATCTACCGGCTGATAGTTGAAGACGCGGAGAAATCGTTCTCGATCTGTCATGGCACACAACTCCCTTGCAGGTTGCGCGGTAGCAGGACGGACGTCTCGCCTGTCCCGCACGGGCTGGTGTCAGGTCAGCGGCCCGTCCTCTCACATATAGTTCCCCGCTCAAGGGGCAGCAGACCTCCCTGGAAGAGCAGAGGGCTGGAGGGAGGAGGTTAGAGAGGCCGGTGAAGCGAATTCAGAGTGAGGACGCTGGGCTGTGGTGGCCTAGGCACGGCGTGAACTCTTCCGGGTGATATACTGATGTCAAGCAGTCCCTCTCGGCCCCGTTCCTGGTGGCGCATACTGCGCATAGCGCTGGTGCCCCTGGTGGCGGTGCCGGTGATCGTCGCCGGCAGCCTGGCCGCCTTACACATTGCCGGCCGGGATTCTGCTCATCCGCGGGTACGCTTTGTCACCGTGGAGGGAGAGTCCATGCTACCGACATACCGCCCCGGAGAGATGTTGTTGTTTGCCCGGGGGCCCTGGCGCGAGGGCAGCGTGGTGCTGGCCGACGTGGGGGAAGACAAGGCCATCGTGAAGCGCGTAGCGGGCCTCCGGCAGGGCCAGGTGTTGATCACTGGCGACAACCAGGTCGTGACCGCAACCTACCTGATCTCGCCGGAGAGAATCATTGCCACCTTACTACTGCGGACCGGTTTATGTTTTGCCCCGCCTCCGGAGACCGAAGCTTCACAGGTGGATCCCGACGCCGCCGAGGGCGTGGAGGAGCTGGGCTCGCCCTAGCCCCCGGCTCTCGCCCGCCTGGCAGTCCCTCCGGTGACTTGTGACTGGCCGCCGTTGCCCGTATAATCCCCTCGATAACCGCATGCCACTGCGCAGGAGGCGTCATCATGGCCCGCACCGCTCGCATTGAGCGCAAGACCGCCGAGACCGACATTGCCCTGGAGATCAATCTGGACGGCCAGGGCGAGTATGAGATAGCGACCGGGATCGGCTTCTTCGATCACATGCTGACTCACGTAGCCAAGCATGGCAAGTTTGACCTGCAGGTGGCCGCGCACGGGGACCTGCAGGTGGATCAGCATCACACCGTGGAGGACGTGGGCATCGTTCTGGGGCAGGCGCTCAGGCAAGCGGTCGGGGATAAGGCCGGTATGGCGCGGTTTGGGGAGGCCACGGCACCGATGGATGAGGCGCTGGTGACCGCGGTGATTGACTTCGGCGGCCGGCCGTATCTGGAATATGGCCTGCAAGTGCCCACGCAGAAGGTGGGGGACTTTGACACTGAGCTGACCCGGGAGTTCTTCCTGGCGGTGACCAACCACGCCGGGTTGAACCTGCACCTGCGCCAGGGCGCGGGCGATAACTCGCATCACATCATCGAGGCGGCCTTCAAGGCCTTTGCGCGGGCGCTGGATCAGGCCACTCGCCTGGACCCACGCGTGAGTGGCGTACCCTCCACCAAGGGGACGCTGTAGGTCAGGGATCGCGGTTCTTACCGAGGTGTTATCTTGATCGCCATAGTTGACTACGGTATGGGGAATCTGGGCAGCGTGGAGAAAGCTCTGCGCGCTGTGGCGGCGGAGCCGGTGATCACCGGCGACCCGCAGGCCCTGGAGCAGGCCTCGGGGCTCATTCTGCCCGGAGTGGGAGCCTTCGATGATTGCATGAGCGGCCTCACGCAGAGTGGGCTGGTGACGCCGCTCCTGGAGCTGGTCGCTGCGGGCAAGCCCTTCCTGGGCATCTGCCTGGGGCTGCAAATGCTCTTTGAGCGCTCCGAGGAGGGCAAGAGTCCTGGTCTGGGGGTTTTTCCCGGGCGGGTGGAGCGCTTCCGGCACGAGTTGAAGATCCCGCAGATCGGCTGGAATCAGGTATGGGTGAAGCAGGCAGCGCCGCACCTGGAGGGCGTGACGGACGGCTCGTGGTTCTACTTTGTGCACAGTTACTACGTGGTGCCCGAGGACCCGTCCATCGTGGCGACCACGACCGAGTATGGCCACGAGTTTTGCTCGGGGGTGTGGAAGGATAACGTCTTTGCCTCTCAGTTCCACCCGGAGAAGAGCCAGGCGGCAGGGCTGCAGGTGTTGGGGAACTTCAAGCGGTTGGCGGAGGGGTAGGCGTCTGCGTTTGACTACCGTTCGTTAAAGTATTACGCTTGTTCGCATGAAACGAACATTAGCAAGTCTGGCGGAAGTGCTATGGCCTGTGGGGCGCGCACGCATACTTGGCCTCCTCCTGGGGCAGCCCGACGAGACCTGGCATCTGCGCGAGATTGCCCGGCGCACGGGCCTCGCACCGGCCACGGTGCAGCGCGAGATCGCCTCGCTGGCCCGGGCTGGCATTTTGACTCGCCAACGCCAGGGCAATCAGGTATATTACCAGGCCAATCGAGCCTGCGCGGTGTTCCCCGAACTGCACAGCCTGGCGCTGAAGACCGCCGGGCTGGCCGATGTACTACGGCAAGTCTTGCAGCCGCTTGGGGATCGCCTGGGCCTGGCAGCGGTCTTCGGTTCCCTGGCGGCCGGGACGGCCCACGGGGACAGTGATGTCGATCTCCTGCTCATCGGCGATCTGACACTCCGGGAGCTGTCGGCGCCTCTGGCTGAGGCGGAGCGCACGTTGGGCCGGGAGATAAACCCGGTGGTCATGACCCGCGAGGAACTGCAGGAGCGGTTGGGCGAGGGCGAGCATTTCGCAGTTAGCGTGATGCGGTCCCCGCTCCTCTTGCTGAAGGGAACCGAGCATGAGCTTGCAGAGCTTGGTCCAGGCGCAGCAACTGAAGCAGCACCAGACCTCCAGGAACGAGATCAGCCGGCTCCTGGCGCTGGCGGATAGATCGCGGCGTGATGCAGCCTCGACGGACATCTCGACCGACCTGCGCTTCACGGCCGCCTACAACGCCGCGCTGGCCCTGGCCACTCTCGTGCTGCATGCGGCGGGGTACCGCACCGCCGGCGTTGGGCATCACCGCCTGACCTTCGAGTGTCTGCCTCTCGTCTTGGGGGCGCACTACCGGGAGCTGGGTCAGTACCTCAACCGTTGCCGGGGCAGGCGCAACGTTGCCGAATACCAGCAGGCGGGCCAGACGACGAGTGCGCAGGTTGAGGAACTGCTGGAGGCGACGGCGCAGTTCCGCACGGAAGCGCTAGAGTGGCTGGCACGGCACCACGCGGAGCTCGTGCCGTAGCCGGGGAAGGCTCTACCGATGCCCAAAATCATCGTGGTCAACGACAAGATGCAGCAGGGGTACCGGTATGAGCTGGTGGCGCCGGTGGGGCGGGACTTTGACCCGGAGTTCAAGCCGGAACTGACTCCCCAGGAGATGCTGGAGCTGGGCGTCTTCGGCGGGAGGTACATGACCGACTGCCGCGCGGAGTTCCCGCCGAAGTGGTTCGCGCGCGCCCGGCTCGACCCCGAGAAGCACGATCCCCAGAAGAACTTCTTTGGCGTCAACGCCAGCCAGCCGCTCTCGGTCTGGCGGTGGAAGGGCTGGCTCACTCCGGAGGACCCGCGCGGCTGGTTTCAGTGGTACTGCCGGTACTACATGGGGCGGCGCCTGCCCGAGGTGGACGCCTGGCAGATCTCACGCTGGAAGGCCCTCCGGCGGCATATCGCGCAGGTGCGCAAGAACTGCCGGCGCGGGGACTTCACCTGCCGCCCTCGTCAGCGGCAAGCGATCCTGCACTGGGCATATGACGCCCGGGAGCTCTAGCCCTGGGCCGGGGCGGCCTCGGCGGGCGGCAGCTCCGAGGTGCAGTGCGGGCAGCGGGTGGCGGCGATCCCGACCGACTCCAGGCAGAAGGGGCAGTCGCGCGTGCTGGGCTCGGGCTGGCGCCGCAGGCGGTTGACCCCCCGCACCAGCAGGAACACCACGAAAGCCACGATCAGGAAGGAGATTATCGCATTGAGGAAGGCGCCGTAGGCGATGACCGGCGCGCCAGCCTCTCTGGCCGCGGCCAAGCTGGTGAAGGGTTGGCCCGAGAGATTGACGAACAAGCTCTCGAAATCCACCTTCCCTAACAAGAGCCCGATCGGGGGCATGATGACGTCCTTCACCAGAGAGTTGACGATGGCGGTGAAGGCTGCTCCGATGACGATTCCGACGGCGAGATCAATGGCACTGCCCTTGCTGATGAATTCCTTGAACTCCTTGAACATGGTCTACCAACCACCTCCTGAGATGTTTACCCCCCGCTAACGTGAATTCGACGTCCACGTGATTCAACCTGCATCAGGGCCAAGACTGCTGGGCTTGACCTGGGCGGCGAAAAGACGGACAATTGACCTCGTCGCAAAAAGGCTCCCACCTCCCGGGAGCAGAAGAAGTTTTTCCATGACTCACGCGGGCACCAACTCTCCTCGCGGGTGGAAGTTTGTCCTGCGGGCGCTTCGCTACCGCAACTACCGCCTCTTCTTTCTGGGCCAGGCCATCTCGCTCACTGGCACCTGGGTGCAGCGCCTGGCCATGTCCTGGCTCATCTGGTACCTGACCCACAACTACTGGCTGGTGGGGATGGTGGCCTTCCTGAGCATGGTTCCCACCTCTGTGCTCACCCCAATTGCGGGCGTTCTGATAGACCGCTGGGAGCGCCACCGAGTCATCGTAGTCACCCAGGCCCTGGCCATGGTCCAGGCCTTCGTGCTGGCCGGGCTGGCCTTTGGGCAGGTGATCACGCCTCGGGAGATCATCATCCTGAGTGTCTTCCTGGGCACAATCAACGCCTTCGACATACCCGCGCGGCAGGCTTTCGTGGTCGAGATGGTGGAGCAGCGGGAGGATCTGGGCAACGCCATCGCACTGAACTCGAGCCTCTTCAACGGCGCGCAACTGATAGGTCCGGCGATTGCCGCAGCTATCGCGGGGGTTTTCCGCGGGCTGGGGGAGGTCAATGCCGCCGGGATGTGCTTCCTCCTCAACGGAGTCAGCTATGTGGGAGTGCTCATGGCCTTGCTGGCCATGCGCCTGCCGAGGCGGCAAGTCACCAGCCAACCCAACAAACTCAGCGAGGACCTGCTCGAGGGTTTCCGCTACATGTTCGGCTTCCCACCCATCCGCGCTATCCTGGCGCTGATCGCCACCACCAGCCTGTTTGGGATGGCTTACGTGGTGCTCATGCCCGGCGTAGCTCAACAGGTCTACGGCGGGAATATGTCCACCCAGGGGTGGCTGCTGAGTGCTACCGGCCTGGGAGCCATGACCGGCGCGCTGTATCTGGCCTCGCGCCGCCGGATAGCCGGGCTGGAGCGGAACATCCCCGTGGCGGCGGCGATCTTCGGCCTCGGGCTGGTGGGCTTCTCGGGCACCAGAACGCTGTGGCTGGGTCTGGGGCTGATGGCCCTGGCGGGTCTCGGGCGGATGATCCAGACCGCCTCCTGCAACACGGTGTTGCAGACGGTGGTGGACGATGACAAACGCGGACGGGTGATGGCCCTGTATGCCTGGACCTTCATGGGTATGTCGCCATTCGGCAACCTGATCTCGGGGGCGATGGCTGAGGCCTGGGGCGCGCCTTTCACGATCTGGTTCTCGGGGCTGGTGATGCTGGTGGCAGCCGGGCTGTTCCAGCTGAACCTGCGCCGTTTCCGGCGTCTGGTGAGACCCATCTACATGGCCCAGAGCCCGCCGCCGATGCAGACAGGAGACCTGCTGGGGCGCGAGGAGATTACTCCTCCCCCGGCAAAGTAAGCCTCGCGGCCACGAGACGGGCCGTCGCAGAGCAAGGGCGACGCCTGAGCGCCGGTGTGGGGTATGCAGCCGCGGCCGCTTTCGCCTATAATGCCAGTAAGATGCTCATTCTTCCCGCCATAGATTTGTCCGAGGGCCAGGTCGTGCGCTTGCGGCAGGGCGACATGGCGCAGAAAACGGTGTTCAGCGCCGACCCCGCCGCGCAAGCCCGGGTCTGGGAGGACCAGGGCGCGGAGGCCCTGCACCTGGTAGACCTCGACGGCGCCTTCGCTGGCGAGCCCCGCAACCTGCCTGCGGTGGAGAAAATCGTGGAAAGCGTGGGGATTCCCTGTGAATTGGGCGGCGGCTTGCGGTCGGTTGAACTGGTCGAGCAGGCACTTGCGCTCGGCGTCCGCTGGGCCATCATGGGCACCAGCGCCCTGCGCAACCGGCTGGAGCTGGAGGCGGCCCTCACCCGCTTCGGAGACCAGGTGATCGTGGGGATTGACGCCCGCGACGGATTGGTCGCGCTGGAGGGCTGGGCCGAGGCCTCCACCGTGGACGCCTATGACCTCGCGCGCCAGGTCGAGGCCGTGGGTGTGGAGCGTATCATCTTCACCGATATCGCCACCGACGGCATGTTGCGAGGCGCTAATGTCCCTGCCATGCGCCGGATGCGCGAGACGGTGACCATACCGGTGATTGCCTCCGGGGGCGTGACTACGCTGGAAGATGTGGTCGCTCTCCGGGAGGCAGGACTATTCGGGTGCATCATCGGCCGAGCGCTTTACGATGGAAGCCTGCGCCTGCCCGAGGCCCTTTCCGCCGCGCAGTAGCCCCACCTGCTCAAGAGAACCAGCCAGGCTTAATCGCGATTGACGTGCGAGCCGGCCCACTCGACTGCCTTGTCCAGCAGCTCCTCGGACTCCTCGATACTGCCCACGGTAGTGGCGATCGCCAGACCCTGAGGCCGCAGGTGGCGAATGAGGAACTCCACATGCTGCCGCGAGACCTCCAGGTCCAGTGCCCGCCCCGACGCCTGCACGCGCCGGTAGAACTCCAGATGTGCCGGTCCGTTGGGCGGCTCCTTGAAACTCGGTGAGTACTGAATCACCCGGAGGTAGGGTCGGGTGAGGCACAACTCCAGGTGCTGCTGGTAGCCGCAGGTGTGATAGTGCAGCCTCTCGTAGCGCTCCCCCTGCCAGTCCAGCTCCGGCAGCACAAAGCGCTCAAACAGCGCGGGCGAGATCATTGCCGCCGCGTCGGCCTGCGCGCACTTGAAGGGCTTCTGACTCCAGAGATTCGTCCAGTTAAGGTGCCCCACACCCCCCTGCCCCGCCTCCAGCAGCCCTCGCAGGTAAAGGTCGTTCTCATAGGAGAGCGGCCGCAGCTCTTGCAGGCGCGCCTCACACAGCTCAGGCTCGGTCAGCAGATCGAGCATCAGCTCCTCGCCGCGCAACATATTGAGCAGGTCAAGATGCTCAAACTGTCCCGGGAGGGGTACGATGAAACGTCCCGCCCCGGCCTCCATCAGCCGGTTGCAGACTGCCGCCACCCGGGGCCGCCAGGGATCATCAGGGCCGGGATGCCAGCCCAGGGGCTGATCCAGGCTGATCATGGTGGGGCGCAGGGCGATTCCGCCTGCATGGAACACGAGGTGCTCTCCGCAGCCCATGGTGGTGGCGGCCATGAAGTAGCGAGCCGCGGGCGGTGTTTCCCCCCCCAGGTAATGCGTCTCCAGGTACCTGAGGGTAACCGCCAGGACGTACTCCGGGTTCATCCAACGGTGTTCGTCGTCGGCTAGAGGCGGCAACGTGATCTCTTCGCCGTCAGTTCGGGGTGCAGTAACCAGCAAGCACGGACGATCTGTCGGCTCCAGGTCCCAGAAAGCCTCCCAGCGGGCTTGAGCTTTCTCCCAGTCGGGCTTGTAGGTGAAGGTGGAAAGGGTCATGCAGGTGTCTCCAGTGATCTCGGCTCCCTGCCCATTTCCGGAAACGTCCTACCTCAGCACCTTTGCGAGTCCCCCCAGCCAGGCCTCGCGCAGAGAAGCTAGATCCACGCGCAAGGCTGGCACGCCGTCCACCGTGATTTCCAGTATCGGTTGCGGGCTGACCTCGCCCAGTTTCAGCGGCTGGAGGCCATACCTGGTGAGGAGTTCCAGCAGAGGTTCCTCCTGGCCCGGCGTGGCCTCCAGCACGAATCCCGAGGACTCGCTGAACAGCCACTTGTCAAGCCGCAAACAGTCTTCTCCGCCGGGCAGGAGCAGGTTCTCCGGGGTCAGGTTGACCTGCACGCCAAGCTTGCCGTTGGCGAAGCCGCCCAGGGCCATCTCCGCGAGCGCGACCAGCAGCCCGCCGTCGGAGGTGTCCTGGCAAGCTGCCACGTATCCCGCCTGGATGGCGTCAATCACCGCGAAGATCATCGAGGACTCCAGCTCCCAGTCCACCCTGGGGACGTTGCGTCCCAAGCCCAGCCTGAGAGCCTGGTAATACGCCGAACCGCCGAGTTCGTCCTTACGCGGCCCGATCATGAACAGGCTCGCGCCCGGACGCTTGAGCTGCATGGTCACGGCTTTGGAGAAATCAGGCATGACGCCCACGCAGGCGATGATCGGCGAGGGCGCCACGGCCTTGCCCGAGGCCGACTCGTTGTAGAGCGAGACGTTGCCAGAAATGATCGGCGTCGGAGCGCCGGAGTAGTCCTTGAGCGGCAGATTACGCGCCGCGTCGGCGAGGCCCCGAACCCCCTGGCGGAACTCCCAGAAGGCCTCGGGGTCTTCGGGGTTGCCATAGTTGAGGCAATCCGTCAAGGCCGCGGGAGTGGCCCCCACCGACGCGACATTGCGCATGGCCTCGGCGACCGCCGTGGCCCCGCCCCAGTAGGGGTCAATCAGGCCATAGAGGGGGTTGCCGTCTACGGAGAGGGCAACGGCGGCGTGGCTGCCTTCCAGGGGTGCCATTACTCCGGCCCCCGCCTCCCCGGGACGGATCACCGCGTGCCCCTGCACCTCCGTATCGTAGTCGCGGTAGATGTAGGCCCGCGAGCAGATGTTCATGCTCTCCATTACCTGCAGCAGCGTCTCCGCAAGCTCAGTCGGCTGCGGGAACTGGGGCTCTTCGCCAGTGTACTCCCGGGGTCGCTCCTGCCGGTCATAGGAGATGCCACTCGTCACCGCCTGCACCGGCGCCTCGCAGACGATCTTGTCCGCAGACTTCAGGCGATACACTGCTTCGGGGATATAGCGTCCCACCACCCGCGCCTGGGCCTGCTCATAGATGTTGGGCAGGTCCCAGTCCTCGTTATAGATCCGGAGCACTTCCGGCGTGAAGCGGGCGGGAACGGCCAGGACGTAGCGTTCCTGGGTCTCTGCACAGGTGATGACCTCCGGCAGCAGGTGCTCCAGGCCCACGTGAACCTCGTCCAGATCGATCTCCACGCCCATGCCACCGGCATCGGTAATCTCGGAGGACCCGCAAGCGAAACCCCCACCCCCGATATCCTTGATACCGATCTTGTAGCCCAGTTCCTTGGCCCGCTGCCGCACGGCCTCGTTGGCCTTGCGCATGGCCAGCACGTTCTTGAGGAAGGGGTCCGGGACCTGGACCGCGCCGCGATCCTCCTCCTGCTCCTCCTCGCTGAGAATCTTACTGGCAAAGGCCGAGCCGCCGAATCCCGAATCATCAGTGGGCTTGCCCACCAGAATCATGTCGTAGGGCTCCTCCAAGGCCTCGCAGGGCACCGCGGAGTGGATGATGTCCTCCTCCGCCACCAGCCCCAGCGCCACGACGTTGACCAGGCAGTTATCGTCGAAAGACTCATGGAAGTAGACATCCCCCGCCAGGTTGGGGACGCCGAGAGCATTGCCGTACTGCCAGATGCCGTCTACCACGCCACGCACGATCCACTTGACATGCTCGCCGATGGGACCGGTGGGGTCCCCAAAGCGCAGGGGGTCGGCAGTGGCGATGACCCGCGCGCCCATGCAGTCCACGTCGCGCACGATCCCGCCGATACCGGTGGCCGCGCCCTCGTTGGGCAGGACCTGGCTGGGATGGTTATGGCTCTCATGGGCGATGACAATGCCGTAGCGCTTACCCTCGTGCTCGGTGAAGAGCACGATCCCCGCATCCTCCTGCGGACCCAGGAGAACGTTCGGGGCGTCGGTGGGGAGGAACTCCTTGAGGGTGGCGCGCGAGGACTTGTAGGAGCAGTGCTCGGACCACTCGGAGTTGAAGATGTAGACCTCGCAGACGGTGGGGTCGCGGCCGATAAGCTCGGCCACGCGCCGGGCCTCGTCGGGGGTGAGACCCACGCCAAGTTCCTT
>JAAYIR010000014.1 GCA_012523355.1 candidate division WS1 bacterium | reverse complement strand
TGTCTGCCCGCGGCGGGCTGGGCCTCGGTGCTGTTCCGCGTAGGGGCGGCTTTTCGGCGTCGGCGCCGAATTGCCGCCCGCTCACTCACCTTTCGCTCACCTCGCCCGCTACTTTCCTGCCCACTGGAGAGCCCGGCCCAGTTCCGTCGAATCCCATCCCCCTCCCCTGCCAGGGGAGGGGGACCAGCGGCTGCCTCGCAGCCGCCGAGGGGGTGAGGCCTCCCCCGGCGGGTGGTTGTCGTGGTGGTGTCTGCCCGCGGCGGGCTGGGCCTCGGTGCTGTTCCCCGTAGGGGCGGCTTTTCGGCGTCCGCGCCGAATTGCCGCCCGCTCACTCACCTTGCCTACTGCCTCCCTTGCGGCCCAGTTCCGCCAATCCTATCCCCCTCCCCTGCCAGGGGAGGGGGACCAGCGGCCACCTCGTGGCCGCCGAGGGGGTGAGGCCTCCCCGCGGTGCCTTCCGCGTTGGCCGCGCTGCCCTTGCCCTCCCTTCCCCGTAGGGGCGGCTTTTCGGCGTCCGCGCCGCGAGCCCGGCCCAGCTCCGTCGAATCCCATCCCCCTCCCCTGCCAGGGGAGGGGGACCGGCGGCCACCTCGTGGCCGCGGAGGGGGTGAGGCCCCCGGCCTCCCGACCACTAGCCTTTCGCGCCGTAAACACCTCACAACCGCAGCGCTCTCCGCAGCCGCTGGAGCTTCGCCCCATGCCGCCAGTACGGCGGCTTGACCCGGCACAGCGCCGCAAGTCTCTGCACCAGTGGCAGCAGCCGGTGCATGCCCTCGCTCAGTGTCACCTGGTTCTGTAGTGGGAAACCGCAATCGGCGATGATCTGCCGTGCTCGCTCCAGAGTCACCCGCGGGGTCCAGTAGAAACGTGGCCACAGCAACTCCTCGGTCTCCTCTACCTCGCCACTCTGGATCAGGGCTTCGGTGAGCGCCGTCCCGGAAAACAGTCGCACTCCCCAGGTCAGGAACACCAGGTCGCGCTGTGGCAAGGCCGCAATGAAGCGGCCCGTCTCTCGCAGGGTCGCCTCCTCCTCCCCCGGCGCGCCCAGCAGGAATATCCACATCCGCTGCGCGCGCAGGTTCTGCGACTCCCTCTCCGCCTGCCAAAGCTGCTCGGTGGTATAGTCCTTCCCCAGCGCCCTGAGCATCTGGTCCGAGGCGCTTTCGGCGGAGATCCCCACTGCCGTGAACCCGGCGGCGTTCATGGCCTCGATGAGTTCCGGTGAGATCGCGCCGGGGCTCAGCTCCATGGTGGACAGCGGCAGCCGCGGTCCGCGCGCCAGGGCCTCGCAGCAGGCCAGGGCATGTTCGCTCGGCAAGCCCCAGAAGCTATCCACGATCTCGCCCAGGCGGAACCCCAGCCTCCGCCCTCGCTCCGCCTCCTCCGCCACCCTCTCCGGCTCCTGCAGTCGCCACTGCCGCCCCTCAAGCAGGGGATATACGCAGTACGTGCACCTCAGCGCACACCCCCGCTTCGTCTGCAGGGGCCAGCTCGCCTCATAGGCCCGGTAGCGGGAGAGCTCCAGCCAGCGTTCCGGCTCCACCGGAGGCAAGCTCGCCAGTTCCGTCATCGGCGCCACTGGACTGTTTCGCGCCTCTCCCTCTTCCAGTAGGGTAACGCCTTGCACTGCTGCTGGATCAGTCCCGTTGGCCAGCGCTGCCAGCAGCGCCGGGAAAGCCACCTCCCCCTCCCCACATACCGCTAACCGGCAGCCCAGGCAGCGCAGCAGAGCCTCTGGATTCTGTCCCACTGCGGGCCCCCCCAGCACCACTTCCACGTCATAGTCGCGCAGCGTACTGACCAGCTCACGTGCCGCGGGGAGATAACTTCGCGGGTGCGTATAGTCCCCATTGTCGAGATTGCGTAGCGAAAGCCCCACTAGTTCCGGCCGAGCTGTGTCCAGGCTCTTGCGTAGGGCTCGCAGCGGATCGCGGTGGAAAGTCAGGTCCAAAAAGGTGACCTCATGTCCGGCAGCTTCCGTGGCCGTCGCCACCGCGCAGGCTCCCAGCGGCACCACCGTCTCTGGTGCCCGTTCCCGATTTGTATTGACAATCAGTACCTTCACCTGTGCCTCCTCCGGCCTGTCGCTCCGCCCGTGCAGGACCTCTGGCCGGAAGTCGAGAACCTCGCCCCTATGCCAACTGATAGCCTACCACAAGCAGATCAGAAGTTACACCTCTGGTATCGCCAGCCCGCCGAGGCCTGGGCCGAAGCCTTACCCCTGGGCAACGGTCGCCTGGGGGCCATGGTCTTTGGCGGTGTTCAGCAGGAGCATCTCCAGCTCAACGAGGACAGTCTCTGGTCCGGCGGTCCGTATGACCGCAACAACCCCCGCGCGCTCGAGGCCCTTCCCGAGGTCCGTCGGCTACTCTTCGCGGGGGAGGTGGCAGCGGCTTTGGAGCTGGCCGAAGACGCGCTCCTGGGCACTCCCGCGAGCCTCGAGCGCTACTTGCCCCTCGGCGATCTCTGGCTCGATTTCGCGCCGGAGGAGCCCTCTGCCCCGCCTGTAGACTACCGCCGCGAACTCGACCTCTCGACCGGTGTAGCGCGGGTCACCTACCGCGTAGGCGAGACCACGTACGATCGCGAGACGTTCATCAGCGCGCCCGACGCCGCGCTGGTCATTCGCTTGGCGACCAGTCAGCCCGGCAGCCTTACCTTCACGGCGCGCTTGAGCCGCGAGTTCGACGCGACCTCTGAAAGCCTCCCGGACGGCCTGGTCCTCCGGGGGCGTTGCGACGGCGGCTCCGGCCTGGCCTTCGCCGCGTGTCTGCAAGCGGTGGGGGAGGGGGGCACGATTGCCTCCGAAGGGGGAGTGCTGACCGCCACCGGGACCGACGCGGTGACTCTACTGCTCACCGCCGCCAGTGCCTTCCGCGAGCCTGACCCCGAGACCGCGGCCCGGCACG
Organism: candidate division WS1 bacterium; assembly: GCA_012523355.1. GTDB lineage: Bacteria > Armatimonadota > Zipacnadia > Zipacnadales > Zipacnadaceae > Zipacnadum. The sequence continues at coordinate 1,974 of JAAYIR010000014.1, read as the reverse complement.
CCCTGGCTCAAGCTGCCCGGCGGAGTTATGCCGAGCTCCGCGAGCGCCATCTCACTGAGCACACAGCCCTCTTCGGGCGCGTGAGTTTTTCCCTGGAGGGCCCAAGCGCCGCCGCTTTGCCCCTGGACGAACGTCTGGCCCGTGTGCGTGCCGGGGAGATGGACCTGGGTCTGGTGCCCCTCTACTTCCAGTACGGGCGCTATCTTCTCATGGCCTCCAGCCGCCCCAACAGCCTGGCCGCCAATCTGCAGGGGATCTGGAATGATAGCTTCGATCCGCCCTGGGGCAGCAAGTACACCATCAACATCAATATCCAAATGAACTACTGGCCCGCCGAGGTCTGCAACCTCAGCGAATGCCATCAAGCGCTCTTCAACCTGTTGCGCCTGGCGGAGCCGCATGCCCGGCGCTGTGCCCAGGCCACCTATGGCGTCTCCGGGCTCGTAGCGCACCACAACTTCGACCTCTGGGGGCACCCCGAGCCCTGCGACGGCGCCCATTGGGGACTGTGGCCCCTGGGCATGGCCTGGCTCTCCCTGCACTTGAGTGAGCACTACGACTTCACCCGCGATCTCGATTTCCTGCGCCGGGAGGCCTATCCTCTGCTGCGTGAGGCGGCGCTGTTCCTTCTCGAGCACGCTGTCGAGGACCCCGCAGGCCACCTGGTGTTTGGCCCCTCGCTGTCTCCCGAGAACAGCTATCTGCTCCCGGACGGTACGGAGGGGCGCCTCTCCATGTCTCCGGCCATGGACGCCCAGATCGCCCATGCCTTATTCACTCGTTGCCTGGAGGCCGCGCAGGCCCTGGACCTGGAGGAGGATTTCCAGTCCCGGCTTCGCTCGGCCTTGGACCAGTTGCCGGACCTGAAGATCGGCAAGTACGGGCAGCTTCAGGAGTGGCTGGAAGCCGACTGGGAGGAGCTGGAACCTGGCCATCGCCACCTCTCACACCTGTTCGCGCTGTGCCCGGGATGGCAGATCACCCCTCGGCGCACCCCGGAGCTGGCGCAGGCTGCGCGTGTCAGCCTGGAGCGGCGCCTGGCGCATGAGGGCGGGCACACTGGCTGGAGCTGCGCCTGGGTGGTCAACTGCTGGGCGCGTCTGGAGGCGGGGGAGGAGGCCTGGCAGTACGTACAGGAGCTTCTGTGTGCTTATACGCTTCCCAATCTCCTCAACAACCACCCGCCCTTTCAGATTGACGGGAACTTCGGCGGCACGGCGGGCCTCGGTGAGATGCTGCTGCAGAGCCATGCGGGCGAGATCTCATTGCTGCCGGCGCTCCCTGCGGCCTGGCCGGCGGGGAAGATGACGGGTCTGCGAGCGCGAGGTGGGGTAGAGGTGGACCTTGAGTGGCGGGAGGGGCAGTTAGTGGAGGCAACGCTGCGGCCATGTGAGAGTGGTTCTCTCCGGGTGCGCCTGCCTGGAGGCTGCGAGCCACGGGTTAACGACGGCATGGTTCCAGTGAGGTCGTGCGGCACTGGCACCTATGAGTTTGACGTGCTCGGAGGAGAGGGCTACAGCCTTTCTCCCTAAGCCGCCTGTGCCGGGGTGAGGTTTCCCGACGGTGGTTGCTGCGGCGCTGGCCGCTTGTCCTCCCCGTAGGGGCGGCTGCCCCGCAGCCGCCGAGGGGGTGAGGCCCGGTCGCCAGTGGCTGTGGTGGTGGTCTGTACCCCTCCTGTCGGGGGAGGGATGCCGCGGGCGTATGCCCGTGGCGGGGTGGGCTTCCTTGCCGTTCCGTAGGGGCGGCTTTTCGGCGTCCGCGCCGAATTGCCGCCCGCTCACTCACCTCGTCGCTTACCTCTACTCTGTCTCCCCGCTGGAGGGGCCGCACGACTGACGCGCCCCGCGCGTCAGGAGGCCGGCCCAGTTCCCGCAATCCACTCCCCCTCCCCTGCCAGGGGAGGGGGACGGGCGGCTGCGGCAGCCGCCGAGGGGGTGAGGCCCGGTCGCCGGCGGCTGTGGTGGTGGTCTGTAC
>JAAYIR010000099.1 GCA_012523355.1 candidate division WS1 bacterium | reverse complement strand
CCAGTAGTTGGGATAGGCGCAGCGTTCTTGCCACTGCTGCCAGGCCGCGGGTGGGGCGTGGAAGTTCTCCGCGATGGCTCCCCGGACTTCCAGATCGTAGTTATAGCGGCGGAAGCGCGCCGAAGGATACGGATCGCCGGTTGTGGGATCCGGTCTCGCGCCGGGGTCGAAGTACTGCGGCGGGATCACGAAGAAGCAGCCTTCCTGGGCATACATCACGGCGTTGATCTTGGCGTGCAGGATGCCCTTGGGCAGCGGCCGATTCTGGTAGGGGCTCTCTTCGTAAGTGTTTACGGCGTCCGGATCCAGCTCCTCCAGCTTGAAGCTCTTCAGCCAGTAGTTAGTGGCCCCACTGCCCACTCCGGGGTTGGCGTAGGCAAACTGCAGCCAGTTCTGGGCGCCGGGCCGGGCGGTCAAGTAGTTGGTCGCGCCATTCAGCGGCCAGGGCACCACCGGGCCGCCGGTGCTGAACAGCGGGGCCCAGTTGGGCGAGAGCGACTGAGTTATCCAGGCCGGCAGCGGTGGGCTGTACAATCCGCTCGGCACAAAGAGGAACCGGTACCGCGGCTCCGGGCCTCCCGGGTCGAAGTCATAATTCGCGGAGGCACTGTTGACCGCCAGGCTGATCCCCGCCGGCCCCGGATCGGCGGCGGTCTGGTACGCCACCAGGTTGATGAGGTTCTGCACCGGTCCGGCGCCCACCGTAGTGACGGGCGGCTCGCCGTAGGTCCAGCGAGTGTAGATGGAGCCGCCCAGCACCGGCGAGAGCTCCCAGTGCTTGGGGGAGGTCAGCGGCGCCGTGCTGTCATCCGGCTGCGCGGTGACCAGACCCTGGGTAAGCTGCGGGAGAAGCTGCGTCGGATTAACGACCACATGGTCGCGGGCCAGCAGGGCGACGTAGGAATTCATCTCGTCGGGCAGGCCCTCCTGGTCCGAAGGCTTGGCCCCGGTGAAGCGGCCCCCGTGCGGTTCTCCGTCGCGGGGCAGCGGCAGGCCGAGCTCGTCAATTTCGTCGAACGTGAATGCCACGTCCTGCGGGCAGAGTATCTGCCCGTCCACATAGATGGTCCCTCCGGAGACCACGGTGAGATTATAGCGGCCGGTGCCGCTGGTGTCCGGCGGGAGCTGCCCGTGAATGCGGATATTCCCCTCGGCCAGAAGCACCTGGTTCCCCGGCTGCGGGTAATCCACGAACATGACGTTGGTCCCGGAGTCGTCACCCAGGTCGGGGGCGTCGAGATTGGTGGGATCGGCGATCCTCCAGCGCTGGTCGCGGCGCTCCAACTTGATTCCCGGCTCACCGCTCACGTGCCCCGGCCACCAGATCTGGTTGGGCAGGAGGGTACCCGGGTTGTGGGCGGTCACGATATCGGCGGCCACTCGGCCTTCCTGCTCCAGCAGATCGAGCTCCGAGCGGTACAGAGTGATCTGCACACCTTTGGCGGCGTACATGCTGCGGACCGCATTCCAGCCGCTATCCACGGCGCGGGGATCGGTGGCCGCCAGGTTACCCAGAAAGTCGTCGAGGAGGGCTTGCAGGTCGTGAGTGCCGTCGCTGTTCACGAACTGCAGGTCGGAGAAGTTGTCCACGTAGATCCCTGGACCGTGTCCGTAGCGCCCCACCTTCGCCGTCAGGCCCGTGGTGCTGTTGCGCGCCACCGGCCCGGAGTCGCGGGTAAGAGCGTAGTAGCGGCTGATGCCGGTCGCCGGATCGGTCTGGAAAAGGTCTGGCGGCGCCAGGGGGTCCACGTGGCGCGCGTGTCCGTCGCTGTCGAAGCCCTGCACGTTGTCCAGTACGCGGCCCCCGTAGGTGCTGAAATGCGGCATAGCAGTGGGCTCGGTGGTCAAGCCGGAATCCCAGAGCGTATGACTGGTGGAGATTCCCCAGGTCGTGCGCAGGTTCACGGTGGTGCTCTGGGCCAGGATGGTGCTGGGCGGCGAGGCGCTATCCTGAGCCTCGCTGGACTCCTGAATCATGTGCTGACTCTCGAACCGATCATCGCGCAGGTAGCCTCCGCCCCGGGGCCGCCAGGCCGTGTCATCGCTGAACTCCACCGGCTGGGTGAGAAGGTCAATCTGGGTGCCGCCGAGGCGTTCATCCTTGAGGCTGCCAGCCGTGGGCGGGTTGTCGGCGTTGTCTCCGCGGAGGTCCACGGAGGAGTTGAAGCGCATCGGCCCCTCAAAGTGCGTGACCAGGAAGTCCGGACTAACGCGATCCACCGGCTCCGTCACGCTGGCCGGAATCAGTCTGCCGTCCTCCTTATTCTCCATGTCCATCCACGGCCCGAAGCCCAGGATGGCGGGCTGGCCGGTATTCTGCTTGTCGGTAACCCACAGAATGTGGTCCGTTATGCCCAGGGCCTTGTAGCCCACCAGCGAGCGCCAGACGAAGGTGGTGCCCGCCGAGACGCCGACAGCCTCGATCTTGAGGTACTTGCTCAGCGGGTCGGGAGTCAGGCGAGACAGGTTGTTCCCGTTGTTAGCCACTTCCGCAGCCTTGAAGGGCGGTGAGGGGCTGTAGGTGAGGCGCAGCAGGAAATGGCCCTGAGTGAGGTCCACCCCCTCCATGCCTCCCGCGCCGTAGAGAGGACCCTGGTTAGCCGGATCACCCCGCTGTCCGGCGTTAGTGGGGTCCGGGTAGCGGGCGAAGCCATAGCGCTCATAGTAGGGCGCCGAGGGACCGGGAGGGCCAGGGGGCGTGAGATTCACCAGCGCCGCCCAGCCGTGCCGGACCTCCTCGTCAGTGTAGTAGTCGTCATCAGTGAACTGGATGCCATCGGGCCCGAGCGCGTTGGGGGTGCAGGTGCCGTCGGTGAACCACACCGGGGGCACGGGCCAGGTGGCGGGATCGTTGACGTCGTAGGTGGCCGGGTCGAAGGGCCGGAAGGGCGGACGCCAGTCCGCTCCCTGCGGGCTATTGGTGAGCATCTCGTCAGCATAGCGCAGGCCGGCCTCGGCCAGGGCGGTCGCCCGGATCACATCCGAGTCCCGCGTGCTCTGTTCCTGGTTGTAGCTCACCAGGGCCACGAACAGCACCCCGACCAGAACGACGGCCATCATCATGAGCACGACCAGGAGGAGCGCCTGGCCGCGGCGAGGCGCACGGCCCCGGGGCAGCCCCGACCGGTGGCTGTGACCTGTAGCCCTGGTTGTCGCAGACGTCATGCGCACTGCACTCACTCACTTCCTGGCAGTACAGGCCTCCAGGCCTGTACTACGCCACGGACGACAAGCTCGCCCGTCTCACCGTCCGACGTTCCCGACGGTCATGCTGGCCGAGACGGTTATGCGCGCCCCGGTCTTGAAAGGTTGCAGAACGGCCGGGTTGGCGCCCAGCGCCTCGTACGGGCTGAACTCCGCGAGCCCCAGCTTGACCTCGTAGTTGTAGTTGGTTGAGTAGCTGGCAACAATCTGATCATCAATCCCCGTGTTGGGGTCGAAGTTGCGGCGCGCGAGAT
>JAAYIR010000098.1 GCA_012523355.1 candidate division WS1 bacterium | reverse complement strand
TTCGGCGTCTGCGCCGAATTGCCGCCCGCCCACCCACCTTGCCTACTACCTCCCTTGTGCCACCCTCCCCCCTGGAGGGGCCGCACGACTGACGCGTCCGCGCGTCAGGAGGCCGACCCACACTCCCAATCCACTCCGCCTCCCCTGCCAGGGGAGGGGGACCGGCGGCCACCTCGTGGCCGCTGAGGGGGTGAGGCCTCCGCCGGCGGCTGCCCGCAGCCGCCCAGGGGGTGAGGCCTCCGCCGGCGGCTGCCCGCAGCCACCCAGGGGGTGAGGCCTCCGCAACCGCGCCACCTTCACGCCAGCCGGTGAGCTTTGAGGAGCCCGAGGGCAGAGAGCAGTTCCTCAGGCGGCCCCACCGCAACGATCCGCCCCCCATCCATCAGCGCGGCACGGCTGCACAGCGAGCGCACCATTCCGAGGTCATGTGTGGCGATCAGCTTGGTCTGCGGCAGGCCCGCGAGTAGCCGCAGGAACTCCTCCCGCCCCGCGGGGTCCAGGCCGCCGGTGGGATCATCCAGGGCCAGAATCTCGCAATCCAGCGCCAGGACAGTCGCCAGCGCGGCCCGCTTCCGCTGCCCCAGACTGAGGCGGTGCGGCGCACGTTCGCCCAGGTCCGAGATCCTCACTGCCTCCAACGCCCGCTCGACGCGCTCCCGCGTCTCCGCCGCGCCCAAACCGAGGTTGAGAACGCCAAAAGCCACATCGTCGAATACGGTGGGCATGAAGAGCTGATCCTGGGGGTCCTCAAAAACCAGCCCCACCAGGCGCCGGATCTGCTGGAGGTTCTTCCCGGTGAGCGGCAGACCACAGACTTCCAGAGCGCCCTGGCCTCGCAGTAGACCGTTGAGGTGCAGAAGGAAGGTGGACTTGCCAGCGCCGTTGGGGCCAACCAGGCCCAGCGTCTCTCCCTCGGCGACCTCCAGGGAGAGGCCGCTGAGAGCCACCTGTCCATCCGGATAGCGGTAGTGCAGATTGTCGACACGAAGAGCAGCAGACATGGTCGAAAGCCGATCCTGACTACCTGAACGAGAGGTACACCAACCCCGCGAGCAGGCCGAGGTACAGTAGAAAGGAGAACGGCAGCCGGGATGCGGCGCCCTCGCCGGGAAGCACCACAACGTCACCGTGAAAACCTCGTGCCACCAGCGCGCAGGACAGGGTATCTGTAAGACGCAGACCGTCCCAGATGAGAGCGCGACTTGCATGCGCCGCGGTTCGGAAGCGGCTCCACCCGCGCCCCACCCCACGAGCCTGGATCGCCAGCCGTCTCCTGCGTACCGCGTCTTGCAGATTCCCCACCCAGGCCGAGGCCAGCCACACCAGCACCTTTGGCATCCGGGGTACGCGCAGGTCCGTGGCGGCCTGGAGCGCTTCCCGGCCGGTCATCAGAGCCGCGAACATGCTGACTCCCAGCACTACCAGCGCCGACTTGCTGTACAACGACCACAGGGCCGCCAGGGTGGTCTTGCTGAATGTCAGACCTGCTACCACGACGGTCTCGGCGGCCTTGGAGCCCGGGATCAAGGCCAGGGGCAGGCAGATCACCCCCGCCAGCGCCAGGGGAATCAGCCGCTTGATCAGCTTTCCGGACGCCACCCCACTGGCCCCACCCACGACCAGCAGGAACAGCGCCAGCACTCCCTGCGCCCACCAGGCCCGCCCCGGCACGGCCAGCGCCGCTCCCGCCGTCACCAGCGCTGCCAGCAGCCTCGTGGTAGCCGGCCACCGGGCCAGCCCCCGCCGCTGCACAGTTGTGGTCTGTGTGTGTTCCTGGGCTGCCGGCACGGCCACTGTCTACTCTTCCTCGCTGATCAGATCCTCCAGGGGAACCGTCCAGGCATACTCCGACGCCGCGTCCTCCCCCACCTCCCGCAGCCGTCTCACCGCTTCCTGCACGGTGGGCTCCCGCAAGCCCAGTACTATCTCCTCCCCGGTGTCGCGCTTGCGAAAACAGGCCCGCACGGGCGCGCCGACCTGGTGAGAGATGTTCTTCTTGCCCAGCGTGCAGCCGGTGGAGAACTGGATGCCGTCCAGCAGACACGATTCTGGCGGCGCCTCCGCGCACCGGACCTCGGCCTCCAGGCCGAAGTGCGATCGCGCCTGGAGACGCTGCAGGGCGTGCTCACCCAGGCGAAAGCCGATGACCACATACGGGCCCAGGTGCCCATGGAAGAGCCTCAACAGGGCTCGCTTGTCGTTCTCGGTGCTGGAGTTCATGCCGCCTCTCCTCTCATCGGTCCCAGACGACTGGCGCGCTCGAGGGCCAGCGCCAGCGGCGGGACTAACACCACCAGCAGCAGGGTTCCGGGCAGACCTGCCACCAGCGTCGCTCCCACATACACTGGCCAGGACAGCTCGAGTTGCAGCAGCACGTTGCCCAGCAGCGCCGCCTCCAGCGCCATCACCGCCCGCCCCGTCGCGACCGCTATCACCGCCGCCAGCCAGACATTTCCACGCAGAGCCTGCCGCAGGACGCTGGCTACCCCCGCCATGGCCCCCAGCTCAGCGGCCATCAGGAGGGCCGTAGGGAGGAAGGGTGGCATCCCCGTGAGCAGGCTGGACACAAACGGCGCCAGCACACCTCCCAGCACGGCGACCTGCGGCCGGGTCAGCAGCCCGAGCAGCAGAATAGGGAGAAACATGGGCAGGAAGGTCCTGCCCGCCAATCCACCACCCACAGCATGGAACAATATCGGTACCACCACCGCCAGCGCCAGGCACATCCCTCCCACGGCTAGCTCGCGGGTGTGGGCCAGGCTGGAGGGCGCGGCTCCCCGGGTTTCCGAATTGAAGGTATGCATCGCCTGCTGCTCACCGCCTACCAGTCATAACTTGTATCCCAGAACTTGCGCCACTCGGGGGCCACCTCTTCCAGAGTTGGGGTGCTCAAAGGAACTCCGTCCGGCCAGTTTACGCCTTCCAGGCGGCTATGGTAGACATCCGGATTCAGCCACTTGACGTGTCCATCTCCGAACAGCACGCTTGAGCCGTCATTATGGACGCGACAGACCGCCCAGAAGCTGGTGGAATTGCCCCACAACAACGCAGTGGTGGATAGGGTGCCGTCGCCCTTCAGGGGCGGGCCAGAGTTACAGCGATCCCACTCCGCCAGCAGAATCTTCTCCGAGGGCCGCTTGATGCTATCCTGCGACTTGCCTTCGAAACCTCGTATGGAACCGTCCTCCGACCCGGTGTTGTACCCCTGCCCATAGTACCAGTAATCGTGGGGAGCATACAAATAGGGCCGGCTGGGGCAGCGGTTAATCTCAAAGGACTTCACATACGGCTGCACCAGCGTCTTCCAGTTTACTCGCGGGGGGAAGGTCTCGTCATAGTCCGACGCATACATGATGAAGGCCAGGCCCATCTGCTTGACGTTGCTCAGGCAGGCCGTGGACTGCGCCTTGGCCCGGGCGCGCGCGAAAACCGGGAACAGAATCGCCGCCAGAATGGCAATAATCGCGATGACAACGAGGAGTTCAATCAGCGTAAACGCGCTCCGCCCGCGAAACTCCTGTTTTACATGGTAAAACTCTCTATTACATGGTAAAACGCAATTTCGCGTCTTGAGTACCGAGAATCGGCCTCGCGGCGGCCAGAAGACAGAGCGTGTCGGCGAGATTTGGAGTGCCATGGCAGGAACCCTCCCGAGGTAACACGTTTGCGGCAAGCATAACACGACCTGGCCAGTGTGTCAACGGTTGGGTGCGAGATTCCTGGACATGAGAAAGGAACGGCGCCCGAGGCAATCGGCGTTAGGTGAGGTGTAGAGGGCGAGGGCGTGATATAATCGGTCCAGGAGGACTAGCCATGCAGACCATACGCGCATCGGAGATTCAGACCTTTGAGCACAACCGGCCGGATATGGCGTTGCGGGGGAAGGTCGCCGCGCTCCGCACGCGCCCGGAGACCATTCTGGAGGACTACCAGAGGCTGCTGGAGCTGGCGGGTCTGACCCAGGCCCTGCCCGCCGGGGTGGAGACGCTGCTGAAGATCAACATCAGTTGGCACCACTGGTACCCGGCCTGCTCCACGACACCGTGGCAGTTTGATGCCGTCACGCAGGCCCTGCGCGACGCCGGGTGGACCCCACCCCAGCTCATCCCGGCGCAGAACGCCACCGTGGTGGTGGACCCCAAGCTGGGCACGGTCAATAATCACCTGGCCTCGGTGGCGAAGAAGCATGGGCTGGAGTTCGTGTGGCTCTACGAGCCGGAGCACGAGTGGATCATCTACGAGCCCCAGGGCGAGATGCTGGTCCTGCCCAGTATCTTCCCCGACGGCATCGAGATTCCGCGGCTGTTCCTCGGGAAGAACGCGGTGCACCTGCCCACGGTCAAGACCCATGTCTTCACCACCACCACCGGGGCAATGAAGAACGCCTTCGGGGGCCTGCTCAACAACAACCGGCACTGGACGCACCGGCACATCCACGAGACGCTGGTGGACCTCTTGACCATCCAGCAGGAGATTCATCCGGGACTGTTCGCGGTGATGGACGGAACGATCGCCGGCTCCGGGCCGGGGCCGCGTTGCATGAGGCCGGTGGAGAAGAACGTCATCCTGGCCTCGGCGGACCAGGTGGCGATTGATGCGCTGGCAGCCTCCATGATGGGCTTTGACCCGCTGCGCTTGGACTATATCCGCATAGCGCATGAGAAGGGCCTGGGCGTGGGGGACGTGCGGGAGATCGAGGTGCTGGGGGACGAGGACCTGAAGGCGGAGGACTGGGGGTTCACGGTAGGCGAGACCTTCGCCAGCCGGGGGCAGAAGTGCATCTACCACGGCTGCCTGCACCCGTTTGAGAAGGCGCTGCTGCGGACGAAGATCATGCCCTGGAGCATCGTGGCCTCGAAGCTGTACCACGACGTGTGCTGGTACCCGCTGGTAGGGAGCCGGAGAGCAGAGAAGGTGCGGAGAGAAAGCGGGTGGGGGAAGGTGTTTGAGGGGTACGGGTAGCGAGGAGGGGACAGACACTTTTTGCCGCAAAAAGTGTCTGTCCCCCCTTTCTCCATTCCTTCCACGTGGTTGAGCGGGCGGAGACGGCGCGGAGTGCCGCGGGTGCAAGTTGCCGCCCTACAGCCGGAACAGGCGAAGGGTAGTGAACGGGCGGCAATCAGGACGCGGACGTCCTGAAAGCCGCCCCTACACAGAAACGGCACGGCGGTGGTAACTGCCGCCCCTAGGCGGAGACGGCGCACAGTGCCGCGGGTGCGAGTTGCCGCCCTAGAGCCGAGTAGATGAAGGGTAGCGAACGGGCGGCAAAGCGGCGCAGACGCCGCCCAGCCGCCCCTACACAGAAACGGCACGGCGGTGGTAACTGCCGCCCCTAGGCGGAGACGGCGCAGAGTGGCGGGGTACGAGCCCCCGCCCTACAGCCAGAACAGGCGAAGGGTAGTGAACGGGCGGCGCACTGGCCTCCGTCCTCCAAGCACTCGCGTCCGCGTTGACAAGGTTGCCCCGGGCTGCTATTTTGCACGGCATGGAACAGGAATATGACGTGATTGTCGTCGGTGGGGGGACGGCGGGAGTGGTGGCCGCCGTTCAAGCGGCGCGGGCCGGGGCGCGCACCCTGGTCCTCGAGATGACCGGCCAGCTCGGAGGCACCATGACCTCCGGCGGGGTCAGTGCGCCAGCCTACTTCTGGAGCCCCGATCGGCAGGTCATCGCCGGGATCGGCTGGGAGCTGCTGCTACGCTGCCAGGCCCTGGGCGGGGCCGAGGTTCCCGACTTCACAGGGCCTGGCCCCTACGGACCGAGCTGCCACCTGGCCGTAAACCCCTACCTGTGGGCGCTGCTCAGCGAGGAGCTGTGCCGAGAGGCCGGAGTCGAGTTGCGCTATCACACCTGCCCCGTGAGCATAACCGCGCCGGACGAGGACCACTGGCAAGTAGAGACGTACGGCAAGGGCGAGCGGGAGAGCTTCGTCTGCCGGGAGCTGATTGACTGCACCGGGGACGCAAATGTGGTGGACCTGCTGGGCCTCGAGCGCCTGCGGGATGAGGTGCGCCAGCCGGGGACGCTGGAGTTCCGGCTCAGTCCGATAGAGGTCGAGCGGCTGGAGGGCGAGGCCGTGCAGCACGCCTACGAAGCGGCTCGTACTGAGGGGCGTTTGCAGCAGGGCGACTGGGCCTACGGCGGGGATTTCATGGATTTCCTGAGAGCGCGCGGGTTCAATGCGCAGCACGTGATCGGCGCCGACACCTCCACGGCCTCCAGCATGACCGCGGCCAACCTGGACGGACGGGAGCGCCTGCTGCGGGCCCTGAGGTTCGTACGGTCGCTGCCGGGGTGCGAGGAAGTCACGGTGGAGTACATGGCCGACCACACCACGGCCCGCGACACCTGGCGGATTGTGGGCGAGACGATTATCACCTATGAGGACTACATAAGCGGCCGGGTCTTCCCGGATGCCGTGGCCTACTCGCTGTATTCCATAGACGTACACCTGGACGAGGGGACGCGGTGGGAACGACTAGCTGAGGGAGTGGTGCCGACGATCCCGATGGGGGCGCTAATCCCGAAGGGTGCGCGGCGCGTGCTGGCGGCGGGGCGGATCATCTCCAGCGACAAGTTGGCACACTCGGCCCTGCGGGTGGAGGCCAGTTGCATGGCGATGGGGCAGGCCGTGGGAGCGGCGGCGGCGCTGGGGG
>JAAYIR010000097.1 GCA_012523355.1 candidate division WS1 bacterium | reverse complement strand
TAGTCAAGTCAGCGAACGGGTGGCAATCATCCGCCGGCTTACGCCGCCGGATGAAAGCCACCCCTACGGGAGACGTACATCATGATACTAGTCATAGACAATTACGATTCGTTTACCTATAACCTGGTGCAGTATCTGGCCGAGATGGGGCAGGAGGTGGAGGTCTACCGCAACGATAAGCTCAGTGTGGAAGAGGCACTGGCGCGAGAGCCGGAAGCCATCCTCGTCTCCCCCGGACCGTGCACGCCCTCGGAGGCGGGGATCTCCTGCGACCTGATTCTGGCCGCCGCCGGGAAGATTCCGGTGCTCGGCGTCTGCCTGGGGCACCAGGCACTGGGACAGGTCTTCGGAGGTCAGGTGGTGCGGGCGGGGCGGGTCATGCACGGGAAGACCTCTTTGATTCATCACGACGGGCGGACGATTTTCGCGGGCCTGCCCAATCCCTTAGAGGCCGTGCGCTACCACTCGCTGCTGGTGGAGCGCGAGAGCCTGCCCGACTGCCTGGAGATCTCCGCCGAGACCGAGGAGGGCGAGATCATGGGCCTGCGGCACAAGGAATACAGGGTAGAGGGCGTGCAGTTCCATCCGGAGTCCATCATGACCGAGTGCGGGAAGGAGCTGCTGAGGAATTTTTTCCGGGAGTCGTGAGCGGCGAGTGGAGAGGGGCGAGTCGTAGACCGCCACCAACTGCAGCCCCAGGAAGGGAACGCGAGAAGGTGTGGGGAATTACAGCTAGCTTGTGTCGTACTATTTCCAGGAGACGTAGAGGAGAAGCTCTTGAGCGCTGCTGAAGAACGCCCAACGCCTAAAGGTACGTCAGGGAGTGGACAGGACGCCAACCTGCATCCGGTGACCGGGGAGGTCCGCCACGGGGGGGTGACCGCGCGCGCGATGGTCATTGGGGCGATCGGCGCCGGTCTGGTGGGGATCATCGGGCCCTATTCGGTCCATGTGCTGCGCGGGTCGGCCATGGAGTATGACTTCAGTAGCCCGCTGGCGCTGTTCCTGTTCTTCTTTGTGGCGGCAGGGCCCAACTTCCTGATCCTGCGCCTGCGCCGGCAATTGGCTCTCACCCCCGGAGAGTTGGTCACGGTGTACGGCATGATGGTCATGGCCTCGCCCATCGTGACCATGGGGATCATGTCGCAGATTCTGCCGATCATCAGCGGCCCCTCCTACTTCGCCAACCCACAGAACAAGTTTGTAGAAGAGGTGCTGCCTTTCCTCAAGCCGTGGCTGCTGCCGATCGGCGCCGCACAGCCGCAGGCGCTGATGATGAAGTACTTTTATGAGGGGCTGCCACCGGGGATGAGCATCCCCTGGGGCGTGTGGCTGCCGCCGATGCTGACCTGGGCGCCGATGCTGATGGCGCTGTTTCTGGCCATGATCTCCATGATGATCCTGCTGCGCAAGCAGTGGGTGGAGAACGAGCGGCTGGCCTATCCGCTGACGCTGCTGCCGCTGGAGTTGGTCGGGGCGCGGTCGGCCGGGGTGCCGGTGATTCTGAAGCAGATCACTTTCTGGATTGGGTTCGCGATCTCGGCGGGTCTGGCCATACTGGTGGGCGTTCACGCCTACTATCCCAGCGTGCCGGCGCCCAACCTGGCAATGTACGCGGATGTGATCAAGGACACCTGGCGGATGTGGTTCCGGGTCAGCTTCCCGATGATCGGGTTCTTCTACCTGGTGAACCTGGACGTCACCTTTAGCCTGTGGGCCTTCAACCTGGTGTTTCAGTCGGTGGACGCGGCGCTCAAGGTCCTGGGGCTGGCCAAGACGGGGGCGGATCCTTTCGGGTGTGCCACGCACAACTTCAAATTCCTGGGTACGGGGGCCTTCGTGGCGCTGCTCATCTCGACCGTCTGGGTGGCGCGGCACCACCTGCGGCTGGTCTGGGAGCGGGTAATCGGGCGCGGGGATCCTCGCATCGACAAGGAGGAGGTGCTCTCCTACCCGGCAGCCTTCTGGGTATTGGTGGCGAGCACGGTGGTGATGGCGGTCTGGCTGAACCTGACGGGCATGCCGGCGATCGCCATCCCGATCTTCCTGCTCTTCGCCTTCATCTTCTTCTTCGGCCTGACCCGCATCGTGGTGGAGTCGGGGATGGCGGAGGCGGTGGCGCCGACCATCGCGCCGACGATCACGCCCACGATCCTGGGGACCGCGGCGCTGGGACGCCAGGGGATGATGTCGCTGGCGCTCCAGTTCGTCTACTCCAGTGATATCCGCACCTTTGTGATGGTCTCGGCGGCCAACAGCCTGCGCATGTCCACGGTTATCCAGAGTGGACATCGGCGGCTGTTTTGGGCGTACCTGATCGGGATCGCTGTGGCTTTTGCCGCCTCCTTCTGGCTGACGGTGAGCTACGGCTACAAGATCGGGGCGACTAACATGCTGCCCTGGTTCTTCCAGTCGGTGCCGACCCTGGGCTACAAGTGGGCGCAGGCCAAGCTCACCGCGGCGCCGGGGCCGGTGACCGGGGGGTGGGGAATACTGGGGGGCGGCGCTCTAGTCTACCTGCTGCTGGCCGTGGCGCGCTTCCGGTTCATGAACTGGCCGCTGCATCCGCTGGGATTTGCCCTGGGGCCGGTGTGGATCATGAGCGCGATCTGGTTCTCCGCCTTCCTGTCCTGGCTGTTCAAAGGCGTGATCCTGCGCTACGGGGGTTACCGGACGTATCTGTTCCTGCGGCCCTTCTTCCTGGGGCTGATGCTGGGGCAGTACTCGATCAACGTGCTGTGGTTGGGTGTGGATACCCTTACGGGCCGGACGGGAATATCACTATTCTGGATATAGAAACCTGCATCCGGAGTTCAGGAGAGAATCCGGCAACCATAAGCCCGGGAAGATAGTGGCTTATTCCAGCTCCTGAATTTGGCATTCCGGATGGTCATACTGGAGTTGACTATGGACTACAAACGTACCAGTTTCCGACTACCGCCGCAGCAGGCGGAAGAACTGCATGAGCGGCTCTGGAAGCAGTACGATGACTACTACACCCGCCGCTGCGCGGAGTCGGATGAGGAGATCGCCCAGCGCTGGAACCGCGACTTCTCCAGCCTGAAAGCGTACGAGGCCTCCATCGAGCCGAACCGGGAACACTTCCTGGCCATGCTCGGCGGCTGGCCCTGGGAGCGCGGAGACCTGCAGGCAGAGGTCATTGACCTGGGGGGAACCGATCAGTTTACCGTGCAGCGGGTATTCATCACCAGCTTTGACGCCGTCCGCATGGACTTTCTGCTGCTGGTGCCCCGGGAATTGAGCGGGCCGACGCCGGCGATTCTGGCTCAGCACGGGCTGGGAGGAATGCCCGATGCAACCTGCGGGTTCATTGACCAGGGGGAGGCGAATTACCACTCCTTCGGGTCACGGCTGGCGGAGCTGGGGTACGTAGTGGCGGCGCCACACATGATGGGCGGCGCCAGCAAGCGTAACTGGCTGCAGCGGAAGGCCATGCTCATGGGCGAGTGCCTGACCGGGGCGGAGATGTTCGGACTGTCGCGCGTGGTGGACTATCTGCAGGGGCTGGAGTATGTGGACGGAGAACGGATCGGGCTGTATGGCCTGTCACAGGGCGGGATGACGGCGCAGCTGCTGCCGGCACTGGAAAAGCGCATCAAGGTTACAGTGATCTGCGGCAACTTCACCTGGCGGTGGCCGAAGATGGTCATTCCCGGAGAGAAGTACGTGGCTTATATCTGCACCGATGAGGAGGACAAGTTCTTCGCCGGGCAGCTGCTGGAGTTCTCGGACGCGGACGTCTGCTCGCTAATCTGCCCCCGCTGCGTGTTCATCGAGTCGGGGGCCAACGATGCCGTGCTGCACCCGCAGGTAGTGGAGAAGGAGTGGCCGAAGCTGCAGGCGATCTACGAGCAGTTGGGGATCCCGGAGCGCGTGGGAATCGAGGTGCATCCGGGCGAACATGAGGTGTGGTTTGAGGGCGCAGTGGAGTTCCTGAGGAAGTGGTTGTAGAGGGTCCGGAAAGGAAGCTCATCCGGCGCAGAGCACTCCTACCGGAAAAGGAGAGCGCCGCCCGGGACGGAGACGGTGACGGGCAATCACGACGGATGATAGACACATGGATACTTTAGGTGGAGACACAATGCGGCTGCGGGAGAGTGGCGCAAGGGTGAGGGAGATCGCCTGGGTCTGGCCTCAGGCCCGGTCGTGGGACCGGGCGGCGGGCGAGGACGCGCGATATCTCCAGGAGGTCAGCAGCCATGATTCAGGAGGCTATTCAGCAACTAGTTGAGGGGCAGCATCTAACTCAGGAACAGGCTTACGAGACACTAGCGGAAGTCATGCGGGGTGAGGCCACGGAGGCGCAGATCGGTGCGCTGCTCGTGGCCCTGCGCATAATAGGGGAGGCGCCGGCGGAGGTGGCGGGGTTCGCCCAGGCCATGCGCAATCACGCCAGGCCGGTAGCCACCTGTCACCCGTGTGTGGTGGACACCTGTGGCACCGGCGGGGATGCGCTGGGGACCTTCAACATCTCCACCACGGCAGCCTTCGTGGTGGCCGGAGCCGGGGTGCCGGTTGCGAAACACGGGAATCGCGCGGTCTCCAGTCAGTGCGGGAGCGCCGACGTGCTGCGAGAGCTGGGCGTGGAGATTGACCTGCGCCCGGAGGCGGTGGGGCGCTGCCTGGACGAGATCGGGATCGGGTTTCTCTTCGCACCGGCGCTGCATCCGGCCATGCGCTATGCTGCCGGGCCACGGCGCGAACTAAGCCTGCGCACAGTGTTCAATGTGCTGGGGCCGCTGGCCAACCCGGCAGGCGCGCGGCGCCAGCTCCTGGGCACCTTCTCGCCGGCGGCGGCCCGGCTGATGGCGGGTGCGCTGCTCGATCTGGGGACGGAGCATGCCCTGGTCGTACACGGCGCAGATGGCCTGGACGAGATCAGCACCACCGGGCCAACGCTGCTGCTGGAAGTGCGCGAGGGGACGCTCAGGGAGAGAGAACTTCTTCCCGAGGACCTGGGCCTGCCCCGGGCGGAGCTTGCGGACCTGGTCGGGGGCGATCCGGCGTGCTGCGCGGAGATTCTGCGCGGGGTCCTGGGCGGGCAGCCGGGCCCGGCGCGGGACATCGTGCTGCTCAACGCGGCGGCAGGAATCCACGTGGGCGGCGCGGCGGAGGATCTGGCGGAGGGGATGAAGCTGGCGGCGACGGCGATTGATACGGGCCGGGCGCTGGAGAAGCTGGAGAGGTTGATAGCGCTGAGCCGGGAGGCGCTCTGAGGGGTGAGGGGCTGTCGCCGGGCCGGGCGAGGCACTGGCCGCCCGTGGCAGGACCCCGGCTGAGGAGCGCAAGGCAATCAGCGAACGGGCGGCAATCGCGGGCCGACCCGCGAAAGCCGCCCC
>JAAYIR010000096.1 GCA_012523355.1 candidate division WS1 bacterium | reverse complement strand
CGGGGAAGGCATCGAAGAACTCCGCCCGCCAGATCCACGGCCGGCCCTGAGCCGCCTGCCGAGGTGACACCAGGACCGCCGGACACCCGTCCACTGTCCACTCCTGGTACAAATAACAGTCATGATATAGCTCTTGCTCCACCATCGCGCAGCGGTCCTCTCTGGTTTCCAGGCACTGGGGCCGATCGTCAGGTATGCCCCATCGTGTAACCCCTTCTCCTCCGTGGGTGGTAAGACCTTGGCGATCGCGTTTGTGGCCGGGAGGTGAGGAGGAAAAGGAACCTGGGCGCGGCTGGCGAATTTTACATGGTAAAACTCAATTTTAGGAGGCTGAATATGCAACTGGTGGCTTTTTCCAAATGTGTCCAGGACCGGAGCGTGCCAGAGCTGATTACCCTGGCCCAAGAGGCCGGTCTCGACGGCTACGACCTCTGCGTGCGACCTGACCACCAGGTGACTCCAGACAATGTGGGCACCGCCCTGCCGGAGGTGACCCGTCTGCTACGCCAGGAGGGCGTGGAGGTGCCCATGGTTACCGGGAACTTTGACCTCTTGGGTCCGGACCACCCTACCGCTGAACCGATTCTGAAAGCCATGGAGGCAGCCAACATACGCTTTCTGAAGCTGGGGTATTTCGTTTTTGATCCTGAGCAGCAGGACTACTGGGCGGAGGTAGACCGGGCCCGGCGCCTGCTGGAGGCCTGGGAAGCTCCGGCCCGGCGGCATGGGGTTTGCGTGTGCTACCATACCCACTCGCACGGGTGTCTCGGGGTCAATTGTGCGGCACTCATGCATCTGTTGCAGGATCGGGACCCGGAGTGCCTGGGCGCGTACCTGGATACCGCTCACCTCCTGGTGGAGGGGGAAGAATGGTCAATGGGCCTGAGCATGGCGCGCGAATACCTGCAGCTCGTAGCGCTCAAGGATGTGCTGCTGGTGCGGGAGCCGAAAAACGAGTACGGTTCCAAGGTGCCGCATTGGGTAGCGGCGGGGGAGGGGATGGTGGACTGGGAAGACATCTTCGCAGGATTGCGGCGCGTCAGTTTCGACGGTCCCCTCTCCATTCACTGCGAGTTCCCCATGCCGCCGGAGGAGTTCCACCAGAGATTTGTGCGCGAGGTGCAATTCTACCGCCAGCAATTGGAGGCTTAGCGCTCTCCCGGTGTAGATTTCGTGCTCAGGCTACCGCGTCGTGCCCACCAGCGCCTGGCAGTTTACCACCCGGGTCGGCGTGGTGGAAAACCCTTGCAGACTCCCGTCCCGGCTAAAGCGGCAGGTAAGCAAATAGCCCTCATTCCCTCCGTAGGAAAGCTCATCAAAGACCAGGTTGCCCAGACTGTAGGCGAGGAGGCTCTGGCGATATCGCTCAATCTCTGAGCGCACGTGGGAATGGTGGCCGACTATCACGTCGGCGCCCAGGTCCGCGGCCAGATGGGCCAGGCGGCGCTGGTCCGGGGTGACCTCACGCTGCCCCTCCTGCCCCCAGTGGAAAGAGACCACTAACATCTGGCAACGCTGGCGCAGGGCAGGGATTGTACGCCGCAGGCTGGCTTCGTTGAGGGCCAGGAAGCTTTCGCGATCCGGAGCGGGGATGAAGTTGGCCATCGGCAGGCCGTTGTAAGCCAGGAATCCCACCGTCAGGCCACGGACGGTAACCAGGCTGCCCCGCTCAGCCTCGGCCAGTGAGGGCCCGGCCCCCACCGGGGTTATGCCTGCGGCTGAGAGCACCTCGCGGGTCTGCGCCAGGCCAACGCGACGGTAGTCAATCGAGTGGTTATTAGCCACGCTCAGTACGGTGAAGCCCGCCCGCTGCAGGACGGGCGCCATCTCGGGCGCCCCGCGTAAGGCGTTGATTCGCGGGATGCGGGTCGGCCGGTCCGTGAGGGGGCCCTCCAGGTTGGCGAAGGCCAGGTCGGCCTGTTGTAGGCGTGACGCGATATGCCGGAAGGGATAGTCAGGTCCGTGCTGCTGGCAGGCGCGAGCCACGCCACGCCCCACCATCACATCACCGCCGAAGACTATTAAGAGGTCGCTTTCCTGCGTAGGTCGCGCACACCCCACCACCAGCAGCATGGTCATCCAGAGCATTGCGCACGCCCCAGGCATCCAGGCCTCTGTCCGTCGGCACTTCATTCTCTCGCAGGATACTTTTGGCGCACGCGTCTAACATCCGCCCCCGGTGAAGCTGGGCAGGCTTTGGAACTGGACCTCCTCACCGGTGCCGCTCTTGCTGCTCAGGAAGCTGCTGGTCCATTCCGGTGGTTGGGGACCCGGCTTGGCGTCAAGCTGCTCCTGCCATTTCTCATCCGTCAGCCGTTCCGCGACCGGCTGGGTGAACTCGTAATACGAGAACACCGCCCCCCGCCCCAGCAGGAGCTTGCCCCCCAGCGGATAGACCACGTAGACCTCGTTGGCGTGACCTACGGCCTCTTCCAAGGCCATGTAGGCGTCGCCCATCACGCCGGTGTGTACGTCGGCCACCACCGCCATGTCTTTGTCCGTCATCGAGGTAATCTCATCGCCCTCGGCCCCACGCTTGGTGTAGAGGTTGAGGTCCGCCAGCTTTGCCCCGTAGTATTCGATAGTGTCGTATTCCTCCTGCGTCAGGGCCTGGTTGGATAGTTCCTTCAAGGCCACCCGTTGCAGAAATTCCAGCAGAGAAATCAGCTCCGAGCAGGCCTGCTGCAAGGACTCATCCTGGAGCAGGCCGCGCTCCTGCAGCCCGTCACGCAGTTGCCGGGCCAGGAGTCCGAGCCGCCAGTAGACCATCACCTCGGGCTCGACGTAGCCCTGGGGGTGCGGCTTCTCCTCTTCGGGACCGCCCCCGCACTCGGCCACTACCGATTGTTTGGCGTACAGGATCGTGTCATGTCGTAGCTCGGCCCAACTGCCCAGCGCGGTGTTGAGTTGCTTGTCGGTCCAGGCCTGGCCCTGCAT
>JAAYIR010000095.1 GCA_012523355.1 candidate division WS1 bacterium | reverse complement strand
GCCAGGATTACCGGCCGACCCTCCGCCGGCAAGAGCAGCCCGTAGCGCTCGATGATGGGGTCGTAGATCCCTGCCAGCCATGCCAGGTCGCTACGATCCAGCTCCGACCCACAGGCGTAGAGTAGAGAGTAGCCCTCGGCCTGCATGGCAGCCTGCACCTGGTGCCACCGCGCCTGGTACTCCTCCGGAGTGATCCGTAGTGAGAAGTCGAGGGTGGGGTACGCCTGTTCCACCAGCCGGGTAGCCACCTCCGCCCGGTAGGCCGTCGAGTTGCGCGGGTCCTTTCGCATTTCACTCTCCTGTTGAGTCTCTCCGTGTCTGCTTCTCTCTTTCCCCCCGGCCTCCCGCCTTTACCTTCCTGGCGCTCCGTGTTAGACTGCCAATCCTGACCACGGCCGCGAACCTCCGGCCCGTCCGGGTGTCTAATTCTTGAGGGAGGACTATGCTGCGCGATACTGAGAACGAGATCCAGGCCCTGACCCGGGCCGTTGAAGAAGTGAGGGGTCGTCTTTGACCTCGCCTCCCGCGAGCGCGAGTTAGCGGAGTTAGTTCGCCAGAGCGAGGCCAATGGCCTCTGGGACAACGTGGAGCAGGCTCAGGAGTTGATGCAACGCATCAGCGCCCTGCGGGAGTCTCTGGAGCCCTGGGAACAGCTCTCGCGGCAGGTGGCTGATGTGGAGGCCCTGGCGGAGTTGATTGCTGAGGCCGGTGACGAGCAGCCGGATCTGGAAGCAGAGTTGGACCAGGAACTCAGCCAGGCGCGCCGGGAGTTCGAAAAGCTGGAACTGGCTACGGTGCTCCATGACAAATATGACACGGCGCCGGCGATTCTGACTATCACCGCCGGGGCGGGCGGAACCGAAGCCTGCGACTGGGCGGAGATGCTCCTGCGCATGTACCAGATGTGGGCGCAGGATCAGGGCTATGACTTCGAGCTAATCTCCACTGTCCCCGGCGAGCAGGCCGGTCTCCGCAACGTCACCCTGCGCGTTACCGGGCGCTATGCCTACGGCTATCTCAAGGCCGAGGCTGGGGTGCATCGCCTGGTGCGGCTCTCGCCCTTTGACTCCTCCAAGCGCCGGCACACCAGCTTCGCCTCGGTGGACGTGATGCCTGAGGTGCCAGAGGCGGAGCAGGTTGCCATCCCTGCAGAGGACCTGCGGGTGGAGACCTTCCGCTCCAGCGGCGCGGGCGGTCAGCACGTCAACAAGACTGACTCGGCGGTGCGGATCACCCATCTGCCGACCGGCATTTCGGTGCAGTCGCAGGGGGATCGCTCCCAGCACGCTAACCGCCGCGCCGCCATGCAGGTCTTGCAGGCCCGGCTGGCGCAAAGAGAGCGGGATCGCCAGAAAGCTGAGTTGGAGGGCTTGCGCGGCGAGAAAGGCGACATCGCCTTCGCCAACCAGATTCGCTCATACGTGATGCAGCCCTACACCATGGTCAAGGACCTCCGCACCGGTTCGGAGACCAGCGATGTGCAGGGCGTCTTGAACGGACAGATAAGTGACTTTATTCGTGCGTACCTGCTGCATTCAGCAGGGAAGGCAGTGACAGAAAATGCGCAGTAAAGGGGCGTACTTGATTCTAGGGATGGCTATCCTGTGTCTGACCGTGTCTGTCGCCTCTGCCGACCAGCTCAGCAGCGTGGGCAGTGACCGACAGGAGACCTCCTTCGGGGACCTGACCGCCGATGCGCTGTGCGCTACGGCAGGGACAGTCGTCAGCTTTGTGCCCGCGGTGAGCTTCAAGTCCGGGACCCTCCCGGCCCAGCCCACGCGGGAGCAGATCGCCGGCCTGCTGCAGAACCCGGACGAGACCTGGGCCGTCTGCCGGCTGACCGGGGCGCAGGTCCGCAAGGCTCTGGAGCGCAGCCTGAGCCGCCTGCCTCTGCCCAACCTGGCTTTCTTGCAGGTCTCCGGCCTGACGGTGAACTACGACGCCAGCAAGCCTCGTGAGGCGCGAGTGGTCTCCCTGACTTCCAGCCAGGGCGCGATTCAGGCTGAGAAGACCTACGAGGTGGCGATGCCCCTCTCGCTCGCCGAAGGCGGCTCGGGATACTTCCAGATCTTTGATAAGGACAGCATCGTTCGGCAGGGGACCGACGGCCTGGCTGACGCGATTCATGGCTTCCGCCAGGCACACCCGGACCGCGTCTACACGGGC
This sequence comes from candidate division WS1 bacterium, assembly GCA_012523355.1. Classification (GTDB taxonomy): domain Bacteria; phylum Armatimonadota; class Zipacnadia; order Zipacnadales; family Zipacnadaceae; genus Zipacnadum. The sequence continues at coordinate 2,107 of JAAYIR010000095.1, read as the reverse complement.
CAGGGCCGTCTCGTCCCCACCCGCTAGCCCGCTCGCGAGACACGAAAGCCCGGCTCGCCCTCCGGGCGTCCACGGCCCCTTGCCCGTGTTCTTGGCCTCTGCTTCCCCGCTGCGCCAAGGGCATGAAGGGATTCTGCTCTCTTGTATCGAATCGCCTCTGCAGAGTGTTTCCTTGTGCCTCAAACCCGGTCCCTGGCTACCCGCCTCGCCCTTGGCGTGCCTCTGCCCTGGGCAGCCTGGGGGAAGATCAAACCGCTCATGGAGAGGATGGCCACCATGCCTGATCCTGAATCCCGCCGCAGCGAGCTCTACTCTCTCCTCGGTGACTTGCCGTCGCGTGATCGCCCGATTTCGGCCGAAACCGTGGCGGTCGAGGAGTGTGAGGACTACGTTCTGGAGAAGCTGGTCCTGGACCTCAACGGTCTGGAGCTGGCACCGGCCTACTTCGTGCGCCCGCACGAGGTCTCCGGCCCCACCCCGACGATACTCTATAACCACGCCCATGGGGGCACGTATGACGGCGGCAAGGAGGAATTCGTTTACGGGCGAAGTGCGCTGCGCAAGCCCGCCTGGGCCACCCTGATTGCGCGGCAGGGCTGGTGCGGCATGTGCATTGATACGTGGGCCTTCGGCGAGCGCCGGGGGCGGACCGAGTCGGAGATTTTCAAGCAGATGCTCTGGTACGGCCAGGTCATGTGGGGGATGATGGTCTATGACAGTATCCGAGCAGTAGACTACCTCAGCTCCCGTCCAGAGGTGGACCCCGCTCGCCTGGGCACGATGGGGATCTCCATGGGGAGTACCATGTCCTGGTGGCTGGCCGCCCTGGACCCCCGGATCAAGGTGTGCGTGGATATCTGTTGTCTGACCGACTTCCATGCGCTTATTGAAGCTCACGGTCTCGACGGGCATGGCATCTATTACTACGTCCCCAGCCTGCTGAAGCACTTTACCACTGCGCAGATCAACACCCTTATTGCGCCGCGCGCGCACCTCTCGCTGGCCGGGGACTACGACTGCCTGACCCCGGTGGCGGGCCTGGAGCGGATTGACGCGGAGCTGCAGGAAGTTTACGCCCAGGCTGGGGTGCCGGAAGCCTGGAAGCTCATCCACTACAAGTGCGGCCACCTGGAGACCGCGGCCATGCGGGCCGCCGCCCTGGACTGGCTGCAGAAGTGGCTGTGATTACACTGAGGTGACCGATGATCATCGCCAAGCTGGCCGATTCCGAGCGTTATGCTGGCATACTCCCCAGTCTCGCCGAGGCCTTTCGCTGGTTGCGCGAGACCGAGCCGGGCGCCTTGCCTCCGGGGCGACAGGAGATTGATGGAGACCGGGTATGGGCCAACGTTATTCAGGCCCCGGCCAAGTCCTGCGAGGAGGCCCGGCTGGAAGTCCACCGTCGTCACCTGGATGTGCAGTATCTGCTGAGCGGGGAGGAAAGCTTCGGCTGGAGGCCCGTGGGGGAGTGCACTGAGGCGGCCGGGGAGTTTGACGAGGCCGCGGATGTGGGGTTCTTCACGGACGACCCGCTGGCCTGGTATCTCTTCCCGCCAGAGAGCTTTGCGCTGTTCTTTCCTGAGGACGCTCACGCCCCGCTGGTCGGGCAGGGCGAGATAAGGAAAGTGGTCGTGAAGGTGCGGATGTAGAGGGCGACCGTGTAGCCAGGCTGTGGGGGTCCTGCCCTGGTGGAACGGGCTATCGCCGCTGCGCGAAGCGTCCCGAGTCCGCCCTACTCCTCTTCCTCGACCTTCAGTGCGGCGGAGTTGATGCAGTAGCGCAGGCCGGTGGGGGCCGGGCCATCCTCGAAGACATGTCCCAGATGCGAGCCGCAACGCGGGCAGTGTACCTCCGTGCGGGTCAGCCCGTGGCGCCGATCGCTTAGTGTCTCAACGTGTTCGGGGCTGGCCGGACGGGTGAAGCTGGGCCAGCCGGTCCCGGAGTCGAACTTGTCCTCAGAGCGGAAGAGCTCCAGCCCGCACCCCACGCACCGATAGCGCCCGGGACGGTGATTGTTCCAGTAGGCATTGCGGTAGGGCGGCGCGGTTCCGCTTTCGCGAGTTATGTGGTACTGCTCAGGGGTCAGCTCCGCCCGCCACTGCTTCTC